>JBFKEA010000046.1:0-13026 GCA_041619375.1 Spongiibacter sp.
ACGGCGAGAAGCGGTCGCGGTAGGCGGTAGAGAACGCCTCCTGATATTGCAGCGCCACTACCCGCCCCTGCTCTTCACCGAGGCGCTCAATACACAGCTCGGCAAAGCGCTGCGACCAATCCCTGGTCAACTCGGTGATTTCTGCCTCAAGCCCCTCGCGATCAACCTCGCGAAACCGGTGATTGGCTATCCGAAACACCAGGTGCATACGCGCCAACACCGACTCAGATAAAAACTGCGTAGACACCTCGCAGTCGTTGCTGTCGAGTGCCGCGCCTAATAGGCGCTCGATCTGACGCTCCATCTTTACCGCTTCGCGGGGCAGATAAACGATGCAACTGACAAACTTCTCAAAGCGGTCGACGCGCATAAACAACTTTACCGCGCGGCGCTCGTAAATCTTCCATATGCCGAGCAAGGTATCCAACAGCGGAACATTATCGGCCTGAATAAGCTCGTCGCGCGGGTGGCGCTCGATAATCAGTGCGAAGGTTTTGCCGTTGTGACTAGCGCTATCAAGTTGGGAGCGCTCCTGCAGCCAATGAGACTTGCTGCGCAGCAGCGGCACGCTGTCGACCCCCTGGTAATACATCCCCGCGGTATACAAACCCAGAACCCGGGTTTCACCGACTACATCACCGCTGTCACTAAAGCGCTTGACCACGATGTAGTCGGCATAGACATGGCGGTGGACGGTAGATTTTTGCGAGGTTTTAGTAAAAGCCAATGCCGGCCGCTGTCGATAGAAATCGGCAAAGCCCTCACACAGATCATCGAGATCGGCTTCGGCCAGCGGCGCGCGCTTACTCATCAAACCCAGCTGGGCATCAGCGCACTCAGCAATACGGGTAGCACTGCCATCGCGGCGCAGTACAAAATCCGACATCCCTAGGAACGTAAAATTGCCGTCGCGCAGCCACTGCAGAAAGGCAGCTTCTTCATTGTCCTGGCCCACATGGCGCTGACTTTCGGCAATGCACTCCTCCAACCTTGCCAGCATTCGGGGGAAATCATCGACCACCAGTGCCACATCGGCACTGGCCTGCTTGAGCGACGCGGTTAAATTACTCAGTTCAGTCCGGTCGCTACTGGCATCGACCAATATATATCCGATGCTCTCGCAGTGAGCGTCGTCACGCTGTTTGCCAGCAAAGGCCTTAATTCGCCCTTCGGCCGTGCGGCTCAGCCACATTAAATTACTCTCAAACACATGAATATTGAGCTTGGAGCAATTAAGCGCGATGCGCAGTGAATCAACCAAAAAAGGCCGATCTCGCTGACAGTAATAAATGACCGTGTGCTTGCTCTGCCAGCCGTCGGTTTCTAAATCGGGGTTGAACACTTTAATTAAGGGGGTATCGCGATAACGTTTGGCAACGTAGCGAAACAAGCCATAGAACAAGCCAAAGTTGGCTTCTGGCTCCCAATTCAGTTGGTCTTCGTCAGGGTGAACATGCATCACCTGGTCGATAAATTGCCGAAACAGGCCGGCTTCTTCGGCGGCCAACTGCGCTGCAGCGACCTTGCACACCCGCTTTAGCAGTTGCTGCCTCACACTGAGTTTTGTCATACCCCTGCTGCCCTATAAATAGGCCGCCCCCTAGGATGCCAACACTTTGGAGTTTAGCAGCTATACCCGAGCGTGCGCGCCGCCCGCCAGCGGCGAAAACAGCGCCACACTCAACGTGAAGCGGTGCTGTTTCAATAACTTAATGCTCGCGAATCGGCACCCGTGTATTCCAGGCACGCTGCGCTTGCTTGCCCTCCCGCCAGTGTTGACCTGCGCGGGAATAACCCTTGCGCGCATCGCGATGGTGCTTGTTGTAATGATGCTTGGCGGCTTTGCGCTGCCCTTTCGCGTGATGCTGATCCCGCCACCGGTGGTGCCCGGCACTCGAATGCTCGTGTTGATGATAGCCGTAGTATTCCTCGTAACGAGGGTAGTGGCCGTCGCGATATCCCCGCTGGTAGCCGGAGCGGTAATCGCGGTGGGGCACAGCCCGGTGTCGACACTCGCGGTGGTGACGGTGCCCATGGCGCGGCTCGGACTCATGGGCAGCGTAGATAATCGCCGCTCCCAGCAGCACTGCAACAGCGGCCTCGGCGTTGTCGGCGCGCGCCTGCTGGGGCGACAGCGAAAAGGCTGCCACCAGCGCCGGCAACAGTGCCAAGCTGAGGGCGCGACGGGACGTGGCGGTAGTTGGCTTGCTCATAGTTGTTTCCTCCTAATGTGCCTTCACGCTACACCTTGCCAACTGAACACCGGCTTAAGCGGTTTGTGAGTCGCGGCAATTACTTCTACTATGGCTAGTCATTATCCAGCGGGTCAGTGAGCGCGATGCCGGCAACACCAACAACCCTAGTTTTTACCGTCGCCGTCAACGGTTACCACTTGCTGTACCGGCGCAACCTTGTCAGCCAGCAGCACTATGCCCAGCGCCACGGCTATCACTATGTTGCCGTCACCCGGCCGATGTATTCAGCACTGGGACTGGAGGTCGCGTGGCTCAAGCTCTACCTAGCCCGCCACGCCCTGCAAAGCGGCTACCAGCAACTATTGTTCGTTGACGCCGACGCGAAAATCCGCAGCCGCTGTCCGCCGCTGAGCAACGTGGTCACCGAGCAGCACAGCATTTACGCGGCGCGTGGCTACAGCGACCGGATTAACTCCGGCGTGCTGTTGCTGCGCCGCAGCGCCGCCAGCCTGCAGTTTCTCGACCGCGTCATCGCCGCACAGGGCCAAGCACTGCCCAGCGCCGACGATGTCGGCTGGGGGGAAAATGGCCATATTATTCACGCCCTGCACAGCGAAAAGGCATTTTGCGAGCTGCCGTCCAGCTGGAATAACAATCACAACCCAGAACTCAGTGACTATATCAGGCACTACAGCGCCGGCCCCCTGCGACCACTTTTCCGCGCGCCTTGGCACGACCGGTTGTTATTCAACACCTTAAAGGCCGCCAACGCCCTGCGTCGCCGCGCAGACCGACAGCGCCCATCGGCCAGCCCCGCCGAACAACTCCGGACGCTAAGTCGGCAAATCCTCAGCCACCACCCACTCCTGAACGCCCCTCAAGCCCAAGAGTAATTCCCGCCGGCGGCAAGCACCCTCGGACGGGCGCCGAATCATGACAAAAAATTATAGTGCCAGCGCCTGTATTATTTTTACACCATAGTGTAAAAATACTCACTGGTTGACGACAGTCTATCGACCATCAACATAACAATAATGATTGCCGCCCAGCGGCAAGTTAGAGAGGTGCTCCTTGACCAAGACAACAACACGAAACCGTGCTCGCCCCGCGCGACGCCCCGGCCTTATCCCCCTCGCCATGCTCTGCGCGGCCAGTACTGCGCTGCACGCCGACGAGACGTCCCCCGCGACCAAGCAGAACAGGGCCGTTCTGGAAGAAGTCTTAGTCACCGCAAGGAAACGCAGCGAAAGCATGCAGGATATCCCCATTGCCGTAACGGCGATCAGCGCCGAGTCGCTGCGCGAACGCGGGATCAGCAATACCAGTGAACTGACCAAGTCGGTACCCAGTCTGGAAATTCGCAAGGGCCAGGCCAACCAGATTTATATTCGCGGCATTGGCGAGCGCACCGGCTTTGCTCGGGTTGACCCCACGGTGGGGGTCTATCTGGACGACCTATTCCTGCCGCGCTCCGACGGCCAGCTACTCGACACCGTCGACATTGACAGCATTCAGGTGCTGCGCGGCCCACAGGGCACGCTATTCGGCAAAAACACCACCGGCGGCGCCATGGTGGTCAGCCTGCGTAAACCCGATGACAGCAATGACGCCTATATCGAGGTCAGTGCCGGCAACTACGCCCAGCGACGCCTTAAAGCCGGCATCAACGTGCCGATCAGCGACCACTTTTACGCCAGTGCCGCCATTAACATCACCAAAGATGACGGCTATTTTGAAAACGTCGCCACCGGCGAAAACAGCCCGACCAATGACCGTCAGGCCCTGCTGGTGCAAACGCGCTGGCTGCCCAGCGAGCAATTCAGCCTCGACACCCAGGCCTTTCTCGGCAAAATCCGCGAGAATATGACGGGTATCAACTGCTCGGTGCCCAGTCAGCACGCACTGTATATTGAAGGCTTATGGGTCGCTCACCCCGGCGACACCGACCCGGCAAATCTGCGTGCCTTTCAGGAAAACTGCGACTCAAACTCCCGCGAGCGCCTCGGCGACTTGAAGTCAGACCTCGGCCCCGACGCGCAGCTCGACAAGGACCTGGACACCCTGCTGCTGGCGACAACCGCCGAATGGCAGCTCAGCGAGCAACTCAGCCTGAAAACCGTGCTGGGCCTGCGCGGTGAAAAAGAAGGCCCCATCCAGGCCAGCGACCCCGACGGTGGCCCGGCGCTGTGGAGCAGTTATATGAATACCGACGACAGCAATCGCCGCTCCTATAGCCTCGAAGTGCAACTCAATGGCTCGGCCATGGAGCAGCGCCTTCGCTACACCACTGGCTTATTCGCCATGCGTGAAACCAATACCGAGAATATCGGTATTTCGAATAGTCTGCGCGGCATCGACAGCCAGACCCTTGGCCAGTTAGGCGCGGGGCAATCGCCCACCCGTCCGGCGCCCGGCGGCACCGTGCCGCTGGTCGGCTTTGTTGGCGTGCCGCTGGCGATGCATGACTTCGATTTGGAAAACACCACGCTGGCGATGTTTGCCCAGGCGTCTTTTGACATCACCGAGCAACTGGAACTCACTCTGGGTTACCGCATTACCGAGGAGCAGCGCCACTCGGAACTGACCACTACCGATGCCGACATGGCAGCCATTGAACAGCGATTGCTGGGCAGCGGTCTGTTCGGCAGCGGCACCAGTGTCGGCGTGTTCGGCCCGGGGGCCGGCGGTTTCTTCCCCTACCTCGGCCCGCTGGGCTGGCGCGACGACCCGGTTAGCATTGCCGCCGCGATGTTCCCCGACGCCGATGGCGACGCCCTGCACGACTATCCGCTGGATCCCAATTCCACCCGCACCGAAATCCGCGAGGAAACCTTCAGCCAAAGCACGCCGATGGTCTCGCTGTCCTACAGCCTGCCTGAGCATTGGCTGGACGGCGGCTGGATCAACAGCGCTATGCTCTATGCCACCTGGAGCCGCGGCTTTAAGTCCGGATTTTTTGAACCGCGCGGTGTCGACGGCCTGCAGCGCATTTCCCCCGAGGTGGTCACCAATCACGAAATTGGCTTCAAAATAGACGCCTTCGAGCGCAGCCTGCGTTTCAACGGCGCACTGTACAAGATGGACTTCGAGGACCAGCAGTTGATCGCCGTCGGCTTCGACTCGGCAAAAACCGTTCAGGTGGTCTTTGGCAACGCCGGTCAGTCGGAAATCACCGGCGGCGAACTGGAGATGCTGTGGCTGCCGACTCTCGCCCTACAGGTCAACGCTAGCTTGAGCATCAACAACTACCGCTACCTCGAATTTCGCGAACTCGACCTGCAGGCCGCGGTTCTCGGTCAGGAAAAATATGTCGACCGCAGCGACGAGACCTTCCCAGTATCGCCCGACAAGTCCGCTTCGCTGGGCGTGCAATATACCTGGACGGGAGACTTTGGCCTGATCACCTCGCGAGTGGATTTGAGCTATAAAAGCGAGGTGTTCTACGGCTTTGACCCGGGCTCCTACACCGCCTTTAAAGAAGACCCCAACAAAGCCGGCCAGTCCGCTTACCAGCTACTGGACGCCCGTATCAGTTGGCAGAACCCTGCAGGCGATCTCACGGTTTCGGCCTGGGCGAAAAACCTCGCCGACGAGCGCTACCGCATCGGTGTAGTCGCGGTGGCCGACTCCTCCGGCGTTTACAACCAAGCTTGGGGCGAGCCGCGCATGCTGGGCATCGACCTTCGCCAACAATTTTGAGTTAGACACAGCACACAAGCCAATAATAAGGAGAGCAGTATGCAAAGTTTTAAAGATAAAGTGGTCGTTGTCACCGGCGGTGCCAGCGGCATCGGTCGCGCCCTGGCCAAGGCCTTTCTCGACGAGGGCGCCAAGGTGGTGATCTCCGACGTTGAGCAAAAAGCGCTGGATAAAACCGCGTCAGAACTAGCAGAAGGCGGCGCCGCCGTGCGCGCCATTGTCACCGATGTCTCCAAAGCGGAGTCCGTCAACGCGTTAGCCGAGACGGTATTTGCCGAATTTGGCGCCTGCCACGTACTGTGCAACAACGCCGGCGTGAGCGTGCCCAATTCCAATGTCTGGGACACCACCCCCAACGACTGGCAGTGGGTGCTCGGCGTCAACCTGCGCGGCATCGCCCACGGCGTGCAGGCCTTTGTGCCGCGTATGCTGGAAGCTGGCGAGGAAGGCATCATTATGAACACCAGCTCGGGTGACGGCGGTATTTCACCGCTGGCCGATCAATCGGTCTACGCCTCCAGCAAGGCCGGTGTTTCGATTATGACCGAGTGCCTCAACGCCCAGCTAGTCGGCCAGGACAGCAAGTTGCGTGCCTGCATTTTCTACCCCTCCGGCGGTATCCTGCCCACCGGCATCTGGACCACGCGGCGCAATCGCCCGGCCGAACTGGCGCGCGAAAAGCCCGCCCCAGAGGGCGCCGAAATGACCTTTGACGACTTTATGAAAGGCATGAAGGATATCGGTGTCGACCTGCCCGTGCAGGATCTGGACGAACTGGCACGCTTTGCCCTGGACGGCCTGCACAAAGGAGACTTTGTCATCATGATCGGCCGCGAAACCATGGAAGACACCTTGGTAGAGCGGGCTCGCAAACTGGCACGTGGCCAGTGCCCGATTGAGCACGGCCTACACGGCTAGAGAGAATTTGCCGCTGCTGCTGCCCGGAGCGCAGCAGCGGCCAATTATTAGCTCAACCCACCGTGATACCGTGACCGATTTACCCCACACGGACCCCGGTATGCTAGAGCAATTCCAAGGTGACTTCGGCCGCGGCAATGCCATTTGGCAGCGCGGCGGCTGCGGCAGTCGGCCGCTACACTTTGCCGCCGCCAACGGCTTTCCCGTCGCCAGTTATCAATTCTTCCTGCAGTACTTTGCCCGTGACTTCCAGCTTTTGGGGCTGGAGAACCGCGGTGTCTGGGGCGGCCCGCCGCCACCACTGCGCTTTAACTGGCAGCAGCACGCCAGCGACCTGATCCACTTCCTAGACAGCCAAGCCCCACGCCAGCCGGTTATCGCGCTGGGACACTCCATTGGCGGCACCGTTAGCGCCATTGCCGCCGCGCGCCGTCCCGACTTGTTCGCCGCGGTGGTCATGTACGACCCGGCGAGCCTGCCGGGGCGCTACCTGCCCGCTCTCAAGCCGCTGATCACCCCCTGGCTCACCGGCCGCATGGGGCTAGTCCGAAGCACCCGCGGCCGTCGCCAGCAATGGTCTAGTCACGCCGAGTTTATTGACTACCACCGTCCCAAATCTGCTTACTGTGACTTTAGCGAGGAAGCGTTCAAACAATACGCTGACGCGGCGCTGGCCAAAGGCGCAAACGGGCGCTACACCCTGCGCTACGACCCAAACTGGGAAGCCCATAACTTTCGCCAAGTCGACAGCCCGTGGCCGGCGCTGCGAAAAATCTCCGTGCCGACACTGATGCTGCGCGCCGCGCACTCCAATATGTACCAAGAGTCCAGCTACCGCTGGCATGCACAACGTTGCTCACCTTGCGTCGAACACGCCATAATGCCCCAGTTAGGCCATATGGCCCTGCAACAAGACGCCGAACGCGTGGCCACTATTACCCGTCAGTGGCTGGCGAAGAAGGCACTGTTATAACGCTGTAATTTAAGCCGCCTTGCTAATACAAGTATCGGGTCTTAGACAGTGCTGCGCCACGCTCTCATAATGGCAAGACAGCGCGACGTTCTTTCGCGCCAGCCGTTTACTGGGAGGAATTCCTTATGACTATGGCGCCCCGTGTAGAAGCCCACCTTGAAAAGGTCGGCGTGAACTACGACATCATTAAACACCCACTCAGCCACAACAGTCACCAAAGTGCCCGCGCAGCCCACCTGCCCGCCGAGAAAATCGCCAAGGCGGTGATCACTCACGATGGTGACCGCTACTGTATGTGTGTCATTCCCGCCAATCACCGGCTGCTGCTCAGCGCACTGGACCAACACATGCACGGCCATTTCCGACTCGCCTCGGAAGAAGAACTGCAGTGGCTATTCGACGACTGCGCCCAAGGCGCGATCCCGGCACTGGGACAAATCTACGGCATGCATGTAGTCTGGGATGAATGCTTTGAAAATATGGACGACATCTATTTTGAAGGCGGAGACCACCAGCACTTGGTGCATCTCAGTCATGCCGCCTTTATGGAGTTGATGGGGCGCCAGGAACACCGGCCTATTTCCCGTCCCGAGGACGAGCTCAAAGACGCCCACCTACACTGAAACCATCACGCTACCGTTGCTGCCGACCGGCTCCAACGGTAGCGGTGTTCTACAAGCTCCACCGCCCTTGCTACACTGACCGCATTAACGAGTTGAGGTGCAGCATGAGCAAAACAGTTCCCCAATATATCAATGGCGAGTTTGTGGCTGGCCAGTCCTCTCAACACCTGGAGGTTATCGACCCGACCAACCAGGCCATTCTCGCCACCCTGCCGCTGAGTAGCGACGCCGACATCGAGCGCGCCGTGGCCGGCGCTGCGGAGGCGTTCCAACAGTGGCGAAAAGTCGCGGTACCCGAGCGGGCAAGGCTGATGCTGCGCTACCAGCAACTATTAAAGGAGCACCACGACGAACTAGCCAAGATTCTGGCCGAGGACAATGGCAAAACCTTTGAGGATGCCAAGGGCGACGTCTGGCGAGGCATCGAGGTCGTCGAACAGGCCTGCAATATTGCCGCGCAGCTAATGGGTGAGACGGTGGAAAACGTCGCTCGCGATGTCGACACCTACAGCATGATCCAGCCGCTGGGGGTCTGCGTGGGAATCACGCCATTCAACTTCCCCGCGATGATTCCACTGTGGATGTTTCCGCTGGCCATTGCCTGCGGCAACACCTTTGTCCTCAAACCCTCTGAACAAGTCCCGCTGACCGCAGTGCGCCTGGCAGAATTGTTCGCCGAAGCCGGCTGCCCGCCGGGCGTGTTACAGCTGGTCCACGGCGGTAAAGAGCAGGTGGATGCGCTGCTGGATCACCCCGACACCCGCGCCATCTCCTTTGTCGGCTCAGTGCCGGTCGGCAAGCACATATACCGCCGCGGCAGTCACCAGCTCAAGCGCGTGCAGTGCATGGCCGGGGCCAAAAACCACATGGTCGTCATGCCCGATGCCGACAAAAATACGGTGATCAACAACTTACTCGGTGCCGCCGTCGGTGCTGCGGGGCAGCGCTGTATGGCGATCAGTGTGGTGGTGTTTGTCGGCGACAGCATTCACTGGCTCGATGAACTCTGTGACAAACTGGCAGAAATCCAACCCGGTCACTGGCAAGACCCCAGCGCCGGCTTCGGCCCTCTAATCAGCGCGGCCGCCAAGCAGCGCGTGGAAGAGCTGATCGCCGCCGGTGTTGCCGAAGGCGCCACGCTGAAACTCGACGGCCGCGACTGTACAGTCGCCGCTTACCCGGACGGCAACTGGCTCGGCCCAACGGTATTTAGTAATGTCGATGTCAATATGCGCATCTATCGCGAGGAAATTTTTGGCCCGGTACTGTGCGCCCTGCAGGTGGCCAACCTCAACGATGCACTGGCCTTGGTCAACGCAAATCCCTACGGCAATGGCACATCGATCT
Source organism: Spongiibacter sp. (assembly GCA_041619375.1). GTDB lineage: Bacteria > Pseudomonadota > Gammaproteobacteria > Pseudomonadales > Spongiibacteraceae > Spongiibacter. The sequence continues at coordinate 9,756 of JBFKEA010000046.1, forward strand.
TTACCGCCTCCGGTGCGGCGGCGCGGCGCTATCAAAGCGAAGTAGAGGTTGGACAGGTGGGGATCAACATCCCGATCCCGGTGCCGCTGCCATTCTTTTCGTTCACCGGCTGGAAAAAATCGTTCATGGGCGACCTGCACGCCTATGGCAAGCAGGCGGTGCGCTTTTATACCGAAACCAAAACGATTACCGCGCGCTGGCCCGAAGACGGGGCTAGCTCGGCGCAACCTAATATGACCATCTCGCTAAAATAGCTCAGGGCTGCGCCGGTGGCGCGGCGCTAAGCAGCAACAGCTGCAGCTGGTTACGAAATTCAAGCAACAATGCCTCACCCTGCTCTGGCGACTGCCGCGACAGGTCGAGGTAATCAGGAATCAGGTTCAAGCCAAGCGCTATCATCGCCGAGATGAGCGCGCGTTTTTGCTCAATGTCAAACTGCATAAACAAACCGCGAGCGTGAAAGTCCCTAACCCGGTCCTCCACCACCTCACGCACTTCCTTGCGGATCGCCGCGCGAATTTGTGCTGAACTACCGGCCCGCTCGCGGGTAATTAACACAAACTGGGCTTCGTTTTTACGTATGTAGTCAAAGCCAGCCTGCACCGACGCGGCAACCACATCCTCTTCCGAACCAACATCAGGTACGCTTTTTAGTACTTCGCGCAGGGTACTGCCGACGAATTTCACCAGCGCCAAACCCAGCTCCTCAACCGATATGAAATGGCTGTAAAAGGCCGGCGGACTAAGTCCGCACTTCTTGGTGATTTGCCGGAGGCTAATGCCCGACAACCCGCCCTGATCTTCCGCCAGCAAGTCCAGCGCAGCATTCATCAATTTTTCTCGATTGCCCTTGCGTCTCTGCTTGGGCTTGATTACTGCCATGATTGTTTCGTTGTTCTCTACTACCGTCATATCGAGCATCCCTGTCGTTATCTGGTTAACCGTAATAATAGGGCAACCTGTTGTGCATTCTAATAAAAAATCAAAATTTCTAAACGCGCCCGCAGTTCACGCTCCGCCCCCGCGCCTATTATCACCCACATGGCTACGCGCAATGATTACCCGCGGCGCAGCGGCGGACCCAGCCCTACTCCGGCAAGGTGGCATCCATCACAAATTTTCCCTGCCGTGCCCCCCTGCCCCGCAGTAGCGCGGCGCGGCAATTGACAAGCGACGCAGAGGGACTATCTTGGGGCAGCCGCCAGGCAGGAATCGCCGAGAATTCGTTGATCAGAGCATACTGCAATGTTGATGCTACCCCGATTAGAACTGCGCCAGGCACTGCGCCCTCCGGTTGTGGTGTTCAGCCTTATTGCCGCCCAACTACTGCTGTTTGTAGTTATTCAGCAAAGCGACGACCGACTGTTGCACAACAGCAGCCACCACTACCTCAAAATGCAGTTTCTCTCGGTGGAAGCCCCGCGCTATCGCAACTATCTCGACGACAAAGGGCATACGCGTGCACTGGCGCAGTTCGAGCGCGCCAGTGCCGAACAGCAAAGCCGGCAAATCCTCCTCGACACGCGCTTCTACCGCCAGCTGCGCAGTAATGCCCAGCAATTAGTCGATCAGCTGGCCGCTGCCGAAGTTCCCGACCACGCACTGATTGACCGCTGGTTGCGCCACCGCAGCACGTTGCAGAACAACCTCCAGCAACTCAGCTCCCAGCGCTGGGGGGTCTCTAACCAGCAGTTCGACATCGGCCGATTAGCTAGCTACGGCCTGGTGCACAACAGCGCCACTATTCTAGCGGTAAATCTAATGCTGTTGTTGGCTTGCGGCCCCAGCCTCGAGCGGCGGTTGGGCCGCCGACGGTTCACCGGCCTCTACCTGGGCCTGCAGCTGGCGGCTGGCGCAGCCGTCCAGCTGCTGTTCTTTATCGACGAACAGTTTCTCATTGGCAGCTCTGCCACTATCTTCGGCCTGCTGTGTTTCTATGCCCTGCTGATGGGACGCCAGAAAGTCGACATGCTCTGCTGGTTGCTGGTAAGCCAATACCGGGTGTCCATATACGCCTATAGCCTGGCGGTTGCCGCACTGTGCTGGCTGGCGATAACCGTGGCGTTGGGGCATACCTCGCCGACCCTGTTAGCGGCACTGACCGCGACCGGCGCCGGCGCGGCCCTCGCCCACTGGCTGCTGGGCCCGCTGCTGGCTTCGTCAAACAGCCAGCACCACGCCGCCCCCCCAGCAATCTACCCCCAACAGCTCAACCAGCTGTATCACCACCTCGACATGGGTGAGTTCAAACGTGCCAGCAGACTCCTAGAGACGCTAAAACACCAGCATGGCGACAACTTTGAACTCTGCCAGCTGCGCTACCGCCTCAATGTACTAATGGGCCAGGATTACACTGCCAGCGCGATTGCGCTGCTCAGCCAGCGACCGGCGAGCAATCGCCAGCGACAAGTAGCGGCCGAGCTGTGGCAGAGCGAGCCCGCATTGCGCCAGCTGTTACCGGCGGACAAACTCTGGCAGCTGGCGTTTGAATTCAACACCCCCAAGTTACTCGCTCAGGCCGAAGATATCTTTCACCGCCTGCGCGAACGCCACTACGCGGCCCCGGCACTGGCGGCACTGGCAAAATGGCTGTCCGGACAATACGGCGAGCGCGGCAATAACAAAAAAAAACGTGCCTACCAGCGCCTCGCCGACGCCCTGCTGGCGGTGGAGGTTTAACATGTTTTGCAATTATCACCCCCTAGAAACCGCCGAGCTGCAATGCCCCCAATGTCAGAACCCTCTCTGCCAACACTGCAGCGACGAAGGCGAATACGGCCGCGACACCCGCTGCTTCCTGTGCCGCGAAGTTCTGGAGCCCTGCGCATACAGCGCCAAGGATGACAGTGTCGATCAGGACATCGAAACCCTGTTGCGCTATCCACACGCCGTACCAGCCTTACCCGTGATTGCCGTTACTGCGCTACTGTCCACGCTATTTAGTTACGCCCCGCTGGGCTGGCTGTGGCAACTACTCCCGCTGAGTCTGGTGACGGCTTACGCCGGCAGCTGCCTGCGCAGCAGCGCCGCTGGCGAGAATCACCCACCGGCGTTTGTCGAGTCAGTCAATCTGCTATTCCCCCCACACGGCTTGGCGCTGTTGCCGCTGGCCAGTCTGGCATTGGTACTAACCGCCCAGCAATGGATCGGCAGCAGCGCAAGCTTGGCACTAGGCTTGTTATTGGCGCTTGTCACGCCACCGGCCATGATGTTGTACAACACCAGCGAGCAATTGACCGAGGCGCTCAAGCCAAGGGCATTGGTAGGACTG
>JBFKEA010000047.1:0-12913 GCA_041619375.1 Spongiibacter sp.
GCCGGTATCAGTGTGCATGTCCGCGTGACGGAAAGCCTAAAGATGCCGCGGTGAGTTCCACCTTGAACCGCTGGGTTCAAGGGCCACGCGGCCGGCGGTATCTCGGGGCCTCTTTGATCACCGCGCAGCGACACAGCTCGCTACCAAGACCTATACTTGCGCCATGGATGCCCTGAGCAAAAATCGCCTGCGCAGCAAACTGCGTCAACGACGCCGCACACTGCCCGCTAGCCAGCAACAGCGCGCCGCCAGCCGCCTTGTGCAGCAACTGCGGCGACTGCCCGGCTTTCGCCGCGCACGCCATATCGCCTGCTATCTGGCCAGCGACGGCGAAATTGACACCCGGCCACTCCTCAATTACTGCCGGCGTCGCGGCAAGCAATGCTACCTACCGGTCATTCACCCAGACTCCCGGCGCGCCGAAATGCGCTTTCACCACTATCGACCCCAGCAAACCCTGCGCGCCAATCGCTACGGCATCGCCGAACCCAATGCCCTGCGACACCGCGCGATTGACCCGCGACAGCTGGATATCGTGCTGCTACCGCTGGTGGGCTTTGACCGCGGCGGCCGCAGGCTGGGGATGGGCGGCGGCTTTTACGACCGCGCACTGTCTTTTAGACAACGACGCGACCAGAGCCTGCGCCAACCCATATTGATCGGCCTGGCCCACCACTGCCAAGAAGTGGCGCGCCTACCCAGTCAACACTGGGATATTCCACTGGACTGGATCGCCAGCGACCGCGAATTAATTGCGACGCCTGGCTAGCTGAGAAATTGGCGGTAGGCGAGATTATCGGTTTCCTCGTGATGGGGATAGGCGAGCTTGTCGAGGAATACCTCCACCGCCTTTCGGTCAGCCTTGCCCGCCTGCAGAGCCACCAGCACACGCCCATAGGCCGAACCGTGATTGCGGTAGTGAAACAGCGAGATATTCCAGCGATTGCCCAGCCGCGTCAGAAAATTCATCAGCGCCCCCGGCCGCTCGGGAAATTCAAAGCGATAGAGTAACTCCTCGGCGACCGCGGCCGGGCGATGGCCGCCGACCATATGGCGAATATGCAACTTCGCCATCTCGTTGTCCGTCATATCCTCTACCGCATAGCCGAGTTTACGCAGTGACTGCACCAGTTCACTGGCGCCCTGCCCTCCAGCGGCCACCGCCACACCGACGAAAATTTGCGCGTCGCGCTCGTCGCTGTAGCGGTAGTTAAACTCGGTAATATTGCGCTTGCCCAAGGCCGCGCAGAATTGCTTGAAGCTGCCTGCTCGCTCGGGAATGGTGACGCTGAGAATGGCCTCGCGCTGCTCACCAATTTCCGTGCGCTCGGAGATATAACGCAGGCGGTCAAAGTTGGTATTGGCGCCGCTATCGATGGCCAACAGCGTTTTACCTTCACAGCCCTGTTGCTCGACATATTTTTTCAGCCCCGCCAGTGCCAGCGCGCCCGCGGGCTCGGCAATTGAGCGAGTGTCATCGAAGATGTCCTTAATGGCCGCGCAGATCTCATCGGTGTTAGCGGTAATCACCCCGTCGATGGTTTTGCGCAATACCCGAAAGGTCTCCTTGCCAATCTGCGCCACGGCGACGCCATCGGCAAAGATCCCCACTTCCTTAAGCCGCACCCGGCGCTGCTTCTCCAATGCCACCTTAAGGCAGGCAGCGTCCTCGGGCTCAACCGCGATAACTTTAACCTCGGGGCGCACGTACTTGATGTAGGCGGCCACACCGGCCGCCAAACCGCCGCCACCGACCGGCACAAACACCGCATCCAGCGGCCCGGTAACCTGGCGCAGGATCTCCATCCCCACCGTTCCCTGCCCGGCAATGACATCGGGGTCATCGTAGGGATGGACGTAGACCATGCCCTTTTCCTCGACCAACTTCATGGCGTAGGCCGAGGCCTCGTCATAGGTATCGCCGTGTAGCACCACCTTGCCGCCGCGCGAGCGCACCGCATCAACTTTGATCTGCGGTGTGGTTTTGGGCATCACGATGGTCGCCTTTACGCCCAATTTCAACGCCGACAAGGCCAGCCCCTGAGCGTGATTGCCCGCCGAGGCGGCAACCACTCCCTGGCGGCGCTCAGCCTCGCTAAGGTGAATCATTTTGTTATACGCACCGCGCAACTTGAAGGAAAATACCGGTTGCAGATCTTCGCGCTTGAGGAGCACCTGATTCCCCAAACGCTTAGACAGCAGGCGCGCCTCGTCCACGGGTGACTCGATGGCCACGTCGTAAACCCGCGCATCGAGAATTTTTTTGATGTAACTCTGAGGCATGCTGTCACCGACTCCTGTTGCAGCGCCGCGGCGGCACCGGGCAAATTCAAGCTCGCAAGTCTACCGCTTCACCGCCCGCTTCACCATGCTTGCCGGCGGCACAAAAAAGCCCGCACTTGGCGGGCTTGGTGTCAGCGCGGCAATCAGCTGCCAAGGCGCCAGGCAAAGCGCACCTGCGCACTGGAAGCCTGCGGCTCTCCGCCAAGGGTCTCAGGCGTAAAGCTACACTTCATAATGGCGTCCAACGCGGCATTGTCCAAGCGCTCAACCCCACTGCTTTGTTGCACTTCCCCACTGATCACCTGACCTGCGGCGTCCACCGCAAACAACAGCGTTACCGTACCCTCTTGCTTCAAGCGCACTGCCGCACGCGGGTAGCGCGGTTTGCGACAAGAACTCCAGTCGACACTGGCCGCCACACGAACGGCATTGGCCTTTGGCTTGGGCTTCTCGGCAGGAGCCGCTGCCGCCAACTGTGCCTTTCTGGCAGCCAACTGTTTCTCAAGCGCTTTTTGACGCTCCAACTCGGCATCTCGGGCGCGCTGCTCTGCCGCCTCGGCAGCCTGTTTTGCCGCCTCAGCAGCCGCCTGCGCCGCCAGCAAGGCTGCGGCCTGCTCTTCCAGCACCGCGCTTTGCTCCTGCTGGCGCATGGCCTGCTCGCGCTGGTTAAAGGCTTGATCGAGCCGCTGCTGCCACTGAACCAGTACATCCACTTCCTCATCAACCAGCTCGGCATCAGCCAAACTTGCCAATACTTGCACCGTTTCCATGGCGTCATTGCTATCGCGACTGTCGGTAGTCAGGTTCATTAGCCAAGCAGCCAAACCTGCCGAAGCGCACACCGCAAACAGCACCACTGCAATAAAGGTTTCTGCAGACTGTACAGAACTCTTTTTAGGGGCTCCGCCCGCCGATAACTCGCTACTAATCATCGTATTCATTATCTTGCTCTCTCCAGCGCTCAGGCAGTCAAACCAAACAGCCGACCGATACGCTTAAACACGCCACGGCGATCCGCTTCTTCCTCAACCGGCGCAGCCTCAGCCGCCAACCGCAGTGTTTGTTCAGGGTTTTTCTGCAATATATCGAAACGCCGCACAGCCAAATTAACGCTGCCGCGTAACATTCCCTCGCTAATCGGCTTGCTGAGGAAACGATAAATTTGCCCGCGGTTGATCAGTTCGATGCCGTGACCGGCATCTGCGCGTGATGTGAGTACTATCGCCACCAAGCTAGGGTGGTGCTGGCGCAGGGCCGTCAATAAATGCGTTACACTCTCACCAGCTATCGCCAACTCGGTAATGATTACACCGATATTGTGCTTCTCCAGTGCCTCCAGTGCGCCATCCAGATCCACCGCGGTATAGACCGGGCGATCTTTATGCAGCACTCGCTGCAATACCTCGCGCGTGGTGCTGTCTTCGTCCAGCACCAAAATACCCGTCGATTTCGCCAGTGCAATCGGCACCGCCGCCTCGCGATTGGGGCGGGTCGCCGGTTCAGTCGCCACCTGCGCGGTGGGCTCCTCTGGCGCAGCGCTATCGCCAGCCACCTCGCCAGCCGCAGGTACATCCATCTCGGCGAGTTCAGCAACATCCACCGCCGAAGCCTTCACCGCAGCCGCGATGGTTTCACGCAACTCATTATTCGACCAGGGCTTGTTAATAAAGCGAAAAATTTCACCGTCGTTGATCGCGCCGAGAATTGCGCTGAGGTCAGAGTAGCCGGTTAACAGTACCCGAATCGCCCGGGGTCGAAGCTCGCGCGCCGTGCGCAAGACTTCCACTCCGGTCATCTCGGGCATGCGCTGATCCGAGACGATGACATCGATATCTTCCTGGCGCAGCAGCGCAACCGCGTCGGCGCCACTGTTGGCGGTAAACACTTGGTAGCTACTGCGAAACAGCGCCTTAAGGGCCACTAAAATTCTCGGCTCATCGTCGACGAACAGAATTTTTGCCTTGCTTTCGCTTTGTTCAGTCATCTCGCCCGCTCCTTAAACTGCGCTGTCACTGAGAATAATACTGTCTTCGGTGACAGGCTCGGTGGTACCGCTCGACTTGCCGGCAATGGGCAGGCTGACGCGGAACTCTGTTCCCTCGCCAGGTGCCGACTCAACCGAGATATGACCGCCGTGATCTTCGATGATACGAAAGACAATAGACAATCCCAGGCCAGTACCCTCACCCACCGGCTTGGTGGTAAAGAAGGGTTCAAAAATATGCGCAACGGTATCCGCGTCCATCCCGCAGCCGCTGTCGCGCACACGTACCACGGCGTTATCACCCTCGCGCGTTGTCGCGATGCGCAGCTTGCCCTTGCCGTCCATTGCCTGAGCGGCGTTGTTGATAAGATTAAGGAAGACCTGGTTAAGTTGCGACGGCGCGCAGCTGATATTGGGCAGCTCGGCAAAATCGCGTTCGATCTCCAAGTCCTTGATCTGGTTCTGGCAGATCTTGAGCGAGGTCTCGACCCCCTCATTCAGATCAAACAGCTCGGTCTGCGAGCGGTCGACCCGACTGAAGTTCTTCAAGCTCATTACCAATTCGGAGATCTGCTCAAGGCCATACTGGGCATCGCCCAGCAGCATATCGAATTCTCCGCGGCTCTCCTCGTCGATGTTCTCTTCCATCGACGCCACCAACTCGCGGACAATTGACACATTACTGTTGGCATAGCCCAGCGGCGTATTAATTTCGTGGGCAACCCCCGCCACCATCTGACCCAAAGAGGCCATTTTCTCCGACTGAATTAACTGCGCCTGCTGCAGGCGCAGATCTTCCAGCGCACTGCTAAGGTCGCGGGTACGCTCGGCCACTATTCCTTCAAGATTAACGTTGGCGTCTTGCAATTCGACGTTCAACTGATCCAGCTCCTGGAAGCTGCCGCGCAACCGCCAAGCAATCAGCCCAAACGCCAACAACAGGGCCGCCGCATACACCGCCAGCGTCTGCCGGTTGCGATCCGCGGTGGCCTGCAGCTGCTCGAAATGGCTTTCATAGCGCGCTTTCAGCGCCGCCAGGGCACCGGCGGCGCCCACCTCGGCGATGGCGTCGAGCTGTTGATTCAATTCGTCGCGGGTGTAGCGCAAGCCGTCGACGGTATCGAGCAGTTGCGACAAAGCCGCCAGCGTCTCGTTGTCATCGAGCGAACTCGCCTTGACGGCAATACTGCCACTCAGCTGAACAAGCTCGTCGGCGTTATCTGCGGTAGACACAATGGCGTATTCAGTGGTTTCGCGCAGCAGCCGCTTAATTTCCTTCTGTAGCTCTGGATTACTTTCGATCGCCGGTGCACTCAGTACCGACACACCACTGCTGCGCATTGCCGAAAACAGTAGCCGGAAGCGCCGCAGCGATTCCTGAAAGGGCTCAAGCAGCCCGAGTTTGTCTTTAGCGCTGCGCAAAAAATCATCCAGCGCGCGATCGACTAGCGGCGCCTGTCCCTTTAGGCCGGCCTGACCAAAGCTCACTTGCTTCGCCTGCTCGTCAAAACGACTGGCAGCGGCCAGCATCGCCCGCGGCTCTTCATCGAGCTGCAAAGGCGCCCGCACAATCGCGCGATTTAGCTGCTGGTCAGCGATTTTTAACGCATCCAGCTGCTCCATACGCACCACGTGCAGTCCCGTTTCCAAGGGGTTTCTCAGTGTCACCCAGAGAAGGTAGCCCAATACCGAAAAAGCCAACACAATCGCCAACGGCGCAAAGATTCGCTGCACGCGAAAGCCGCTCGACGCCGCTCCGGCACCTGTAATAGAGGTAGTATCGTTTTTAACTCGGCTCATGCCGTCTCCCTAATGCGGCTCTTCCTCAAATGCGAGGAGCGCAGGCTATTCCCGCCCACTGCCATGCCATCAGTTAATATGTCTTAGTTTCGTACGGCGTTACTGGAATTGCCCTTATTATGATGTGTAGATGTTGGGCGATTTGTGAGCATAAAAGCTCCCCGCCGAAAAGTCTAGTTCGTCTCAAAACCGAGCTTTTAGTTGTGCGCCAGCCTACAACTCGCAATCAAGTCCCTGCAGTTTTATACTGCTAACCCTCATTTTCAGCCTCAGCGAAAACCTCATGAATCAACAGCAGCTAAAAGAGGCGGTAGCCGCCGCCGCCATCGAACACGTGAAACCCGCCATCCTTGATGGCGAGATTCTCGGCATTGGCACCGGTTCCACCGCCAATTGCTTCATCGACCTGCTCGCTGACTATAAAAACGACATCAAGGCAACTGTCGCCAGCTCCGAGGCTTCCGCGCAGCGGCTGCGCAGCCACGGCATCGAAGTGGTGGACCTGAATAGCTGTGGCAGCATTGCGGTGTATGTTGACGGCGCCGATGAAAGCAACCACCGGCTGGAATTGATCAAAGGCGGCGGCGCCGCACTGACACGCGAAAAAATCGTTGCCGCGGCCAGTGAAAAATTCATCTGCATCGCCGACGAGAGTAAACTGGTAGACCGCTTGGGCGCCTTTCCACTGCCGGTGGAAGTCATTCCCATGGCGCGCAGCTATGTGGCTAGAGAGCTGCTTAAACTCGGTGCAAACCCGGTCTATCGCGAGGGCGTCATAACCGACAACGGCAATGTTATTCTCGATCTCTACGACTTCATGATCGCCACCCCGCAGAAAACCGAGGAAGCGATCAATGGCATTACCGGCGTAGTAACCAATGGTCTATTCGCACTGCGCCCTGCGGATTTACTGCTGATCGGCAGCGCTGGAGGCGTGCAAACCCTCAGTCGCTAGGCGGCCTCGGGTACTGCTAGTTATGTTCAATAATATTCTTATTGTCTGCATCGGTAACATCTGCCGAAGCCCCAGCGCCGAGTACCTGCTGCGGCATAAACTGGCCGACTGCAAGCCCGGCACGATCATTCACTCCGCCGGTCTCGGCGCACTCATCGACAAGCCGGTGGACAGCAGTGCCGCCGCACTGCTTCGCGAGCACGGCATCGACCCAGCGGCTCACAGCGCCCGCCAACTCAATCACGCCATGCTGACCGACGCTGACCTGATTCTCACCATGGAACCACAGCATATTCGCGGCATCAGCAAAATCGCCCCACAAGTTGGCGGCAAAACATTTTTGCTGGGCAAATGGTCAGACAATCAGCCAGTGCCCGACCCCTATCGCAAGAGCCGAGAAGCCTTTGAGCACGTCTACAAACTGCTGGATCAGTTTACCGACGACTGGCTGAAGTATTTATAGCGAGATCAGGGGTGAGAGGCCTTGACCGCCTCAAGCATCCGCTTGACCGGCTGTACCTGATTCATGGTGTAGAAGTGGATGCCGGGGGCGCCCCCCTCCATCAAGATGTGACAGAGTTCAGTCACAAACTCCTCACCGAATTTGGCAATACTGTCGGCGTCTTGGCCGTAGCCCTCAAGCTTGCGGGCTAGCCAGCGCGGTATCTCAGCGCCGCAGTTGCGGGAAAAGCGCGCCAGGTTGGCATAGTTGGTAATCGGCATAATGCCCGGATAAATCGGCTTGTCGATACCGGCTTTTTCGCAGGCCTCGAGAAAGTAAAAGTAGGCATCGGCGTTAAAGAAATACTGGGTAATGGCGCTGTTTGCACCGGCGTCCAGCTTGTCTTTTAAATAACTGACATCCTGCTCATAGCTCGGCGCGTCCGGGTGCACTTCCGGGTAGGCCGCCACCTCCAACTCGAAATGATCGCCACTGTGCTGGCGGATAAACTCTACCAACTCGCGGGCATAGACCAGGCGCGTGGCGCCCATCCCCGAGGGAATATCGCCGCGCAACGCAACGATGCGGCGCACGCCGGCCTCGCGATACTGATCCAGCAGCGCGCGCACTGCGTCTTCCTCGTCGCCGCCAAAAGAGAGGTGGGGCGCCACATCGATGCCCGCCGCCTTTGTTTCCAGCACGATGCCGCGAGTGTTGTCGCGGGTGGAGCCACCGGCGCCGTAGGTCACCGAGAAAAAGTCGGGGCTGAGGCTGTTCAGCTCATCGCGAGTGGCCGCCAGTTTGTCACGACCGGCTTCGGTCTTGGGCGGAAAAAATTCAAAACTGTAGCGCTTGGCCATGGGGTATCCGGTCTGTATAGGCAATAATATTCTGCTGTTAGCGCACATCAACGTGCAGCTCGGCTAAGCAGTCGGCGGCGCAAGCCACCGCAGTGCTTAGCGGAGCTGCAGCGGCCTTTCAGCGACCGCTGCAGCGTTCAGCAACTTAGTACTTGTAGCTGTCTGGCTTAAAGGGACCCTCGACGCTAACGCCGATATAGTCCGCCTGCTCTGGCTTGAGCTGGGTAATCACGCCACCAAAGCCCGCCACCATATGCGCAGCCACTTCTTCGTCCAGCTTCTTGGGCAGCACTTCTACAGTGATCGCCGCCTCTTTCAGCTCTGCTTCAAGGTTGGCGAAACGACGCTCGTAGAGGTAGATCTGTGCCAGCACCTGGTTGGCAAAAGAGCCATCCATAATCCGGCTGGGGTGACCAGTGGCATTACCCAGATTCACCAGGCGGCCCTCGGACAACAGAATCAACTGGTCATTGCTGGCGCGATCGCGGTACACCACATGCACCTGGGGCTTGATCTCATCCCACTCCCAGTTTTCGCGCATATAGGCCGTGTCGATTTCATTGTCGAAGTGACCGATATTGCACACCACACAGCCGCTTTTCAGCGCTGCCAGCATATTGGCATCGCAGACATTGACGTTGCCCGTGGTTGTCACCAGCAGGTCGGTCGACCCCAACAGCTGCTGATTGATGCTGTCGGCACTGCCGCTGTTAATGCCATCGATGTAGGGCGACACCACTTCAAAGCCGTCCATGCAGGCCTGCATGGCGCAGATCGGATCGACTTCGCTGACTTTAACGATCATGCCTTCTTGGCGCAGCGACTGAGCCGAGCCCTTGCCGACATCGCCGTAGCCGATAACCAACGCTTTTTTACCCGACAGCAGGTGGTCGGTCGCGCGCTTGATCGCGTCGTTCAGGCTGTGGCGACAGCCGTACTTGTTGTCGTTCTTCGACTTGGTAACCGAGTCGTTAACGTTGATCGCCGGAACTTTCAGCTCGCCTTTCTTGAGCATTTCCTGCAGGCGGTGAACCCCGGTGGTGGTTTCTTCGGTAATGCCGTGAATAGCGTCAAGCATCTGCGGGTATTTGTCGTGCAAAATACCGGTCAGGTCACCGCCGTCATCCAATACCATATTGGCATCCCAGGGCTGACCGTCTTTCAGAATGGTCTGCTCAATACACCACTCGTACTCTTCCTCGGTTTCGCCCTTCCAGGCAAATACCGGAATACCGGCCGCGGCGATGGCCGCCGCAGCGTGGTCCTGAGTAGAGAATATGTTGCACGACGACCAGCGCACTTCGGCACCCAGCGCGATCAGCGTTTCGATCAGCACGCCGGTTTGAATGGTCATGTGAATACAGCCCAGAATTTTGGCACCCGCCAGTGGCTTGCTGTCGCCGTATTTTTCGCGCAGCGACATCAGCGCCGGCATTTCACTCTCGGCGATATTCAGCTCTTTGCGGCCCCATTCGGCCAGGCTGATATCAGCAACCTTGTAATCGCTGAAGTTTTCTACTGCGGTAGCAGTGGCAGTCATAATTCTATCCTCAATTTTTCGCAAATTTTCTGCGTCTTACAGCGCCGCCTTAAGAGCCTCGGCGCGGTCGGTTTTTTCCCAGCTGAAGGCGGTGCTAGTCTCGCTGCGCGTCTCGCCGTTTTCCGTCCACTCATAGGTATGCTGGTAGGGCTCGCGACCGAAGTGACCGTAGGCCGCAGTGGGCTGGTACATCGGGTGAGCCAGGTCGAGCATGTTGGTGATACCGAAGGGGCGCAGGTCGAAGACTTCGCGCACCGCGGCAACCAATTTGTCATCGCTGACTTTGCCCGTACCAAAGGTATTAATAGAAATCGACGTCGGCTCGGCCACGCCAATGGCGTAACTCACCTGGATCTCACAGCGGTCGGCCAGGCCGGCGGCAACAATATTTTTAGCCACGTAGCGGCCGGCGTAGGCAGCACTGCGGTCTACTTTAGAGGGGTCCTTGCCAGAGAACGCACCACCGCCGTGGCGGGCCATGCCGCCGTAGGTATCGACGATAATCTTGCGACCCGTCAAACCGCAGTCACCCACCGGGCCACCAATGACAAAGTTGCCGGTCGGGTTGATATGAAACTTGGTGCCGGCGTGCAGCAGTTCAGCGGGCAGTACGTGCTTAATGATTTCCTCACGTACCGCCTCCTGCAGGTCGCCCTGACTGATCTCCGGATTGTGCTGGGTAGACAGTACCACCGCATCGACGGCGACAGGCTTGCCGTTTTCATAACGCAGGGTCACCTGGCTTTTAGCGTCGGGACGCAACCAGGGCAGCACGCCGTTCTTGCGCAGATAGGCCTGGCGCTCAACCAGACGGTGCGAGTAATACAGCGGCGCCGGCATCAGCTGCTCAGTTTCATTCGTCGCGTAACCGAACATCAGCCCCTGGTCACCTGCGCCCTGATCTTCAGGCTTGGCGCGGTCCACGCCCTGATTGATATCCACCGACTGTTTGCCGATGGCATTGAGCACCGCACAGCTGGCGCCGTCAAAGCCCACATCGGAACTGTTGTAGCCAATACCGCTGATCACGTCGCGAATAATATCTTCCAGATCGACATAACAGGAGGTGGTCACCTCACCGGCCACCACCGCCATACCGGTTTTGACCAGTGTCTCAACCGCCACCCGCGCGTGCTTGTCGCGGGCGATGATCGCGTCGAGTACCGCATCAGAAATCTGATCGGCCATTTTATCTGGGTGTCCTTCCGATACCGACTCGGAGGTGAACAGGCTGTATTCAGACATCGATTGTCTTCCTCATCATTGTGGGCCCTGTGGCCAGCTCGTTATTTCCTACCCGGCGTTGATAAACTGCCGGATTTGTACGCGAAAACCATTCAGTTGGGCCAGATATACCGACGGCCCCTCTTCCATACCGCAGGCCGAGGCCCACTCAGTTAAATCATCGGGCGCGATGCCCAGCCACAGATCGCCACAGGCCTGGCGCGCCCAGTTCTGGTCGTGGGGACAGAGTTCCGCCACGCAGAACAAACCGCCGGGGCGCAGCAGCCGCTGCACGTCGGCAAAAATATCCGACGGCGACGGCAGGTGGTGCAGCACCATATTGGCGACCACGCAATCGGCCTGATTCGCTGGCAGGGCCGCACTGCGGCTGTCACCCAGCACAAACTCGATGTTGCCCAATCCCTGCTCGGTCGCCGCCTCGCGCGCCTTGGCCAGCATCGCCTCACTGTTATCCAGGGCGATCACCTGCGGGTAGCGCGCGGCCAGCTCGGCGAGAAAGGCGCCTTCACCGGGGCCTATCTCAATGGCCAAGCGACCGCCGTCGGCTTGACTGGCGCGCAGCAACTCCGCGCAGCTTTGGCCGTAGACGCCGTAGGCCACCATCTGTTCCTGCTGCTCACCGAATTCACCGGCATGCTCGGCAAAGAAGGCCCGCGAGCGCTCCGCGCGCTCAACCACCACCTCGTCCAAGCGCTGCTGCTGGCCGCCATCCAGCGAAAGCTGGTCGGCCGCCGCCAGCAGGGCCGCATGCAGCTCGCGCAGCGGCTCGCTGTCCGCCTGACAATTGCGGCGATAAAACAAGCTATTGCCCTCGCGGCGGCGCACGACCAGGCCGGCAGCCGCGAGGATTTTTAAGTGATGGCTCATCCCCGACTGACGCACATCGAGGATCTGACACAGCTCCTGCACGCTGTAGGCGTCGCGGCGCAATACCCGCAGCACCTGCAGGCGCAAGGGGTCGGCGCCGGCCTTGCACAACTGCAACAACCGGGTACGCAGATCAACGTCTGACGGGGGTGACTCGGAGGACACTGCGACCGCCGTCTTGCAAGAGCGTGCTTCCATGGCGGCGCAGTGTAACAGCGAACAGCTCTATATCAAAATATTTTGATATAGATTGCCAATTGGTAACTATTGAACGAGGGGCGCTGGCTGCGCCGTCGCGGTGGAGGGCAGCGAGTGACGCACAATCCGCCACAACACCTGCCCGAACTGACGCGGCAGCGAGCCGGTATTGTAGTGTTGACCATAGCGGCGGCAGATCGCCCTCACCTCACGCGACATTTCCGCATAGCGGTGTGCCGGCACAGTGGGAAACAGATGGTGCTCGATCTGGTGGCTGAGGTTGCCCGATAGAATGTGAAAAAGCTTGCCACCCTGCAAATTCGACGACCCCCGCAACTGGCGCAAATACCAATGCCCCCGGGTCTCATTGTCCAATACCGATTTATCGAAGACCTCCGCATCAGTGGTAAAATGGCCGCAGAAAATAATCATGTACGTCCACAAATTGCGGATCAGGTTGGCCACTAGGTTGCCGCTCAACACTGTCAAGAAAAAGGGGCCGGCCAGCAGTGGAAACACCACATAGTCCTTTAGCAATTGGCGGCGGGTTTTCGCCCACAGCGGGCGCAATTCCTCTTTTAGCTGCTGCCACGATTTTCTGCCGGCTGCCGCCTTGCCCAACTCCAACTCCTGAATGGCCACCCCCCACTGAAACAATAGCGCCAGCAGGGCCGCCCAAAGCGGCTGCAATAGAAAAAACGGCCGCCAGCGCTGCTCGGGGAAAAGTCGCAGCAAACCA
>JBFKEA010000048.1:0-12649 GCA_041619375.1 Spongiibacter sp.
CGCGTGGGCATAGCTCACCGGGTCTTTTTTGACCGTCTCGTAGGCGGGCAGACGAATGACCGTGCGCTCGGCAGGCGCCGCGCTTTTGCGGGCCTGGCGCGGATCGATAATGGTCACGGTTTGCACAGCTTCGGCGTCGGCATTTTTTTGTTCGGTTTTGCAGGCGGGGTCGGCACTGGTGTCCACGTAGGGGCTGGTAATGGGGTCGACTTTTCCGGGGCGGTCGATGTCGCTGGAATCCACGACTGTCCAGCCGGCGGGCACCGCGTTGCGTATAAAGGCAGTGCCACGCAGATCGCGAATATCGGCGATATCCTCGCCCCGCGACACGCGGTGAGCGAGGTCGACGATCGCCCGCTCGGCGTTGCCGTAAAGCAGAATGTCAGCGCGAGAATCCATTAGGATGGAGCGGCGGACCTTATCGCTCCAGTAGTCGTAGTGGGCTATGCGGCGTAAGCTGGCCTCAATGGAGCCGACAACGATAGGCGTGTCTTTGTAGGCCTCACGGCAGCGTTGGGAGTAGACAATCACTGCGCGGTCGGGGCGTTTGCCACCGACATTGTCAGCTGAATAGGCGTCGTCGTGACGCAGCCGCCGGTCGGCGGTGTAGCGATTGATCATCGAATCCATATTGCCGGCGGCAACCCCGAAGAACAGATTGGGCTGTCCCAGCGCGGTAAAGGCCTCCGCCGATTGCCAGTCCGGTTGGCTGATAATGCCGACGCGAAAGCCCTGGGCCTCCAATACGCGGCCGATGACAGCCATGCCAAAGCTGGGGTGGTCCACATAGGCGTCGCCAGTGACAATGATGATGTCACAGCTGTCCCAGCCCAGCGCGTCCATTTCTTCGCGGCTGGTGGGCAGATAGGGGGCGGTGCCGAAGCACTCTGCCCAATAGGGGCGATGGCTGAAGATGGCCGGTGGTAATGACATGACGTAGCTACTCTCGAATGAGGGCGCATTGTAGCGGAAAATGCCGGCGGCTGCTGCCATGGCACAGTGTTGTAGAGTCGTGAATTTGCCGGTTTGGCGCTTGCTATTGGCTCAGATCGTGGCTAAATAATGCCTTTCATCAATTAGTTGGCACCTGGAGCGGACAATGGAGTGGCTGAACAGCAACGTGGAGTACTGGCACTGGATGGTTTTCGGTTTGCTGTTGGTGGCCAGTGAGATTTTTGTGCCCAGCTTTGTCATGCTGTGGTTTGGTGCCAGCGCCATTGCGGTGGGGCTGATCACGGCTGTGGTCGAACTGAGTTTCAGTGTGCAGCTGCTTATCTGGGGTGGGCTGTCTATTGTCGAGTTATTCTTGTGGTTCCGCTTTGTTCATCCGCGTATGAAGGACCGCAGCTTGTCGGGCATGTCGCGCGAGCAGGTGATTGGCCAGGAGGGCATGGTGATCCGCGCTGCGGATCACGGCGAGGGCTGTGTGCGCTTCAGTGTTCCGCTGATGGGCAGTGATGAGTGGGCCTATATCTGCCGTGAAGCACTGGCGGTGGGCGACCGGGTGGTGGTGGAAGAGATTTCGGGCAATTCGCTAATTGTGCGGCGCCAGCACAGCGCCGCCGGGCAGTAATCGCGGTAGCGTTGTGGCGCCACGTTTTTTTAGATTATCCAAGGAGCAAAACTATGGACGGCTTGGCAATTACTGGCGCGCTGGTAGTACTGGTTATCGTGACAATGTCGATGGGGGTGAAGACGGTTCCCCAAGGCTATAAGCACATTGTGCAGCGGCTGGGAAAATATCACAGCACTCTAAACCCGGGCCTGAACTTTATTATTCCCTATGTGGATCAGGTGGCTTACCGCATTACCACCAAGGACATCGTGCTGGATATTCCCTCTCAAGAGGTGATTACCGAAGACAATGCTGTGATCATTGCCAACGCCGTGGCCTATATCAACATCGTGTCGCCGGAGAAGGCGGTGTACGGTGTGGAGAATTACACCATTGCTATCCAAAATTTGGTGCAAACGGCGCTGCGCTCGATCGTTGGTGAAATGTCGCTGGATTCGGCGCTGTCGTCTCGCGACCAAATTAAGGCCAAGCTAAAAGCCGGTATTTCCGATGACATTTCCGACTGGGGGATCACCCTTAAAACCGTGGAAATACAGGATATTAACCCTTCGTCGACCATGCAGAGTGCGATGGAAGAGCAGGCCGCGGCCGAGCGCCAGCGCCGCGCGGCGGTGACCAAGGCCGAGGGCGAAAAGCAGGCCGCCATTTTGGAAGCGGAGGGGCGTTTGGAAGCATCGCGCCGCGACGCCCAGGCTGAGGTGGTATTGGCCAAGGCCAGCGGCGCCGCCATTGAACTGGTCTCTGCCGCGGTGCAGGGCGATGAGTTGCCGGTCATGTATTTACTCGGTGAAAAATACACCGAGGCGCTGCGCGACTTGGCGGCCTCGGATAATGCCAAAACCGTAGTGTTCCCCGCCGACCTGCCACAGGCGGTGCGCGGCATACTCAATCGCGGCTGACGGCTGCGCAGTTATTGCTTTCCAGTGTTAAGGATGTCGTTGTAGATGGAACACACATACCGTTTGATCACCAGCTGCCCGGACCGGGTAGGTATCGTCGCCAAGGTCAGCCAGTTTGTCGCCGATCAAGGCGGTTGGCTGACCGAGGCTAACCACCATGCCGACGCCGACAATAACTGGTTTTTTATGCGCAATGAGATCAAGGCCGAGTCCTTGGGCATAGGGGCCGACGCGGTGCGTGAAGCGTTTCGGCCCATTGCCGAGGCCTATGATATGCAGTGGGAGTTGGTCGATTCGGTGCGCCGCCGCAAGGTGGTGATTCTCGCCAGTCACGCCTCTCACTGCATTGCCGACCTCTTGCACCGCTGGCACAGCGATGAGCTTTACTGCGATATTCCCTGCGTTATTTCCAATCATGAAAACTTGCGCAGTATGGTGGAGTGGCACGGCATTCCCTTCGAGTACGTGCCGGTCGATCCGCAAAACAAGGCGCCTGCTCATGCACGCATTCAGCAGTTAACGGCGGACTACGGCGCGGACTGTGTAGTGCTGGCGCGTTATATGCAGATTATTCCGCCGGAGTTTTGCCGTGCTTACAGTGGCCGGATGATCAATATCCACCACAGCTTTCTGCCGTCATTTGTCGGTGCCAACCCCTATCAAAAAGCCTATGACCGGGGAGTAAAGCTCATTGGTGCAACCAGTCACTATGTGACCGAACAGCTCGATGAGGGGCCGATTATCGAGCAGGATGTCATCAGAGTGTCACATCGGCACAGTAAGGAAGATCTGGTGAGACTGGGTAAAGATGTGGAAAAAGCAGTGTTAGCGAGAGCCTTGCGCAACCACCTTGAGGACCGGGTACTGGTACACGGCAATAAGACCGTCGTTTTTGATTGAGCTGCGTGTCGCACCATTGTCATAAAGTTGTCATATAAGACCGTTTAAATGCAGACTTAAGTAATGACGGCTTGGCAAGGGGTAACATGAGCACAAAAACCATTCTCATCGTCGATGATGAAGCTGCGATTCGCGAGATGATCCGCGTTGGTTTGGAACTGGCCGGATATCACTGTCTGGAGGCTGAGAACGCCCAGCAGGCGCACGGTATTATCGTTGATCGCTGCCCCGACCTAGTATTGCTGGACTGGATGATGCCGGTGACCAGTGGTATCGAGTTGCTGAGACGACTGCGCAGGGAGGAGCTTACCCAGGATTTGCTGGTGATTATGCTGACTGCCAAGGACGATGAGGATAATCGCGTACAGGGGCTGGATGTGGGGGCAGATGACTATATAACTAAGCCCTTTTCCTCTAGGGAGCTGATGGCGCGCATTAAAGCGGTGTTGCGCCGCGGTGGCACCCCAGAACTGGAGCAGAGCATCGAGGTGTGCGGTCTTACGCTGGACCCGGCGAGTCATCGGGTTTTTGCTGAACAGCAGCCCCTCGATATGGGGCCGACGGAATTTAAGCTGCTGAAATTTTTTATGAGCCACCAGGAGCGGGCTTACAGTCGTGGCCAGTTGCTAGATCAAGTGTGGGGCACCAACGTATACGTGGAAGAGCGAACGGTTGATGTGCATATTCGCCGCCTTCGCAAAGCCCTGTATACGGATAATCGGGATTTTGGCCAATTGATACAGACCGTGCGCGGTACCGGCTATCGATTTTCGGCGACGGGGGTCAGCGCCTAGCGCATGCGGTATTACAACTGGAAGACAGAGCTGCTACGGGTCGTAATGCCTTTGGCCGCGGCGTCGCTGCTAGCAGCGGCGCTGGATCTGGGGGCGTGGCCCGTGCTGCTTATCGCGGCAGCGGTGTGCGCCTGGCTATTGTGGCAATTGCAGCGCTTGAGCGATTGGCTGTATCGGGGAGCGGGGACTGAGCCGCCAGAGGCCATCGGTATGTGGGGACAGGTTTTCGACACGATTTACGGCATGCAGAAGCAGGCCGAGGGAGACCGCGATCAACTGCAGGCAATTATCGATTATTTGCGCTCTTCCTTCGCTTCGATGTCGGATGCCGTAGTGATGCTTGATCGCTACGGTAATATTGAGTGGTGCAATGATGCGGCGATGGACCTATTGGGCCTGCGCCGTGAAGATGACTCCGGGCTGCAGTTACTCAATTTGCTGCGCAGTCCAGATTTTGTCGCCTATTACGAGGCGGAAAAATACACCACACCCTTTGATATGGCCTCGCCGATCAACGTCGATATTCGACTCAGCATTAGCATCAGCTTTTTCGCCGAGGGCAACCGACTGTTGTTCGCCCGCGATGTTACCCGTAGGCATCAATTGGAGAAAATGCGCAAGGACTTTGTCGCTAATGTTTCCCACGAGCTGCGCACGCCGCTGACGGTGATCAATGGCTATCTGGAGACCTTTGCCGAGCACGGCGGGGGGGATCCGCGCTGGGATCGCGCTATTCATCAAATGCTGCGCCAGGCGCAGCGTATGCATCACCTGATACAAGACCTTATGCAGTTGTCTCGTTTGGAGTCGCTGCCGCAAACCAGTGAACAAGATGTCATTATGCTGCGGCCACTGCTGGAAATGGTTAGAGAGGAGGCCACAGTCGCAGCACAGGGCCCGCGGCAAATCGACATCGAATGTGATGACCGTATTGTGCTCAAGGGGCAGGCTGCAGAGATTCGCAGCGCGCTGTCAAATCTTGCAGTGAATGCGGCGCGCTATACTGGGGACGGTGACAGAATCTGCTTGCGTTGGTATCAAAATGATAGCCATGCTGTGCTGGAAGTCGAAGACAGCGGTATCGGTATTGAGCCGCAATACATTCCGCGTCTCACTGAGCGCTTCTATCGGGTAGATGAAAGCCGCTCTCTGGACACCGGGGGAACGGGGCTTGGGTTGGCTATTGTTAAGCACGTATTACTGCGCCACCGGGCCGAACTGAAAATACACAGTCAGCCGGGGGCGGGGAGTACCTTTAGCTGTATTTTTCCGCCGTCACTGGTTGCCCGCGCGCCTTAAAATTTTGCTGTCATAAAGGCGTCACATTTCAGCCTTAAGATGACAGCTGTGTTACCTAATTTGTCGATTTGGGAGATTCCTGTGAAACTGAAGCAATGTCTTATGGCGGCCGCAATGGGCCTTTCTTCCATGTGGGTGGCCGCCGCCACTGAAGTTGATCCCGCGTTGCCGGTTTACGAAAGAGCTGCGGGCGTGTCGGGCAATCTTTCCAGTGTTGGCTCCGATACCCTGGCGAACCTGATGACGCTGTGGAGTGAAGATTTTAAACGGGTATACCCCAACGTTAACGTCCAGATCCAAGCGGCAGGTTCATCAACAGCACCGCCGGCGCTGACCGAGGGCACTTCTAACATGGGGCCGATGAGCCGCAAGATGAAGGATAAGGAACTGGAAGCCTTCGAATCTAAGTATGGCTACAAGCCCGTTGCCATTCCTGTTGCGATTGATGCCTTGGCGGTCTTTGTGCACAAAGATAACCCGATTAAAGGCATGACGATTGCTGAAGTTGATGCGGTGTTCTCCAGTACTCGCAAATGCGGTCACCCTGAAGATGTACTGCGCTGGGGGCAGCTGGGTATGGCAGGGCCGTGGGTCAATCGTGATATTCAAATGTTTGGTCGCAACTCGGTGTCCGGCACCTACGGATACTTTAAAGGCAAGGCCCTCTGTAAGGGCGATTTTAAAAATGGTGTAAATGAGCAGCCAGGCTCGGCATCGGTTGTGCAGTCAGTCTCCACCTCGATTAATGGCGTTGGCTACTCGGGTATCGGATATCAGACCTCGAGCGTGCGAGCCATTCCTCTGGCAAAAAATGATAAGAGTGAATTTGTCGCCGCCAGTCCGGAAAATGCGATTAATGGCAGCTACCCTCTGTCACGTTTCCTCTATGTCTATATGAACAAGGCGCCGAATAAGCCGCTGACACCACTGGAGCGCGAGTTTGTTAAATTGGTGCTTTCCAAGCAGGGGCAAGAGGTTGTTGTTAAAGATGGCTATATCCCGCTGCCTGCCAGCGTGGTTGAAAAGATTCGTAAGAAGCTAGAGCTTTAACACTCGGGGGCGCCCAACCCGGTTCGGAAATGTGCTGCAGACAATGTTTGCAGCACATTTTTCTGTTGTCACATAAATGAAACAAAAATGTCATAAAATCCCCGTCAGTATGTCAAAGAGTTCATCGCTATGAAGCAATCCGAGGTGCGTGCTACCGCATCAGCCCAGCGTAGATGGCGCCAAATCAAAGACGGAATGACCACCGCGACGATTACCGGCGGCGGTGTCGGTGTTCTGCTGTCGATCCTGCTGATTTTCTTCTACCTGCTGTACGAAATCATGCCACTGTTTGAGTCGGCGGAGATTGAACAGAAAGAGAATTACAGCCTGGCTGTGGATGGAGCGCCGCTCTACCTGGCAATGGAGGAGCAGGCTGAGGTCGCTTTTCGGCTGGCCGGGAGCGGCGAGGCGATGTTTTTTAGCACCGACAGCGGTGAAATCATCAGTCGCCGGCAATTGCCGATAGCGAGTTCCGTCAGCAGTTTTGCCTTGGAATCAGAAGAGAGCAGGGTGTTCGCGCTGGGTATGAGCGATGGCAGCGCGCTGATCGCCAAACACGATTATCGCGTCAGTTACCCCGGTGATAAACGACTTATTACCCCGCGTCTGAGTTTCCCCTTCGGGCAGGAGACGTTGCAGATCAGCGATTCAGCACTTAGCCAGTTGGCTGTACGAGACAGTGAAGAGGCGCTGGTTGTGGTCGCGGTTGCCAATAACCATTTGGTTGGCCGTCGCTGGACGAAGGAGGAGGACTTCCTCAGCGAAGAGATTACTTTAGTTGATGAAAAACTCACGCTGCCGACCTTAGATATCGCGGCTGACTTCCTGCTTATTGGCCCCCGTCAGCAGTGGCTGTATGTACTGAGTAAACAGGGCGATTATCGCTTAATCAGTTTGCGCAGCTTGGAAATTGTCGATCGTGGGCAGGTGAGTGAGGGCCCCGCCTTGCGTGATGTACGGTTCCTGTTGGGGGGTATCTCTCTGCTCACCGCAACCAGCGACGGTAAGATTGCCCAGTGGTTCGTTGTGCGTGACAGCGGCCGCGGCGGCAACTACGGCCTGCAGTTTGTCCGTCGTTTTCAAGCGGCCGGCCCGTCTGCAGAATTGCTCACAGAGCACCGTCGTAAGGGCTTTGTCAGCATTAGTGCTGACGGCGAGCTGGATGTGTTTTACAGCACTTCTCAGCGCCGCTTGCTCAGTCGCGATCTAGACCTGACGAACATACAGGCCATGGCCATTTCGCCGCGCGCGGACCGGCTGCTAGTCGAAACCACCGGGGGACGACTGCAGAACTACTTGCTTGAGAATGAGCACCCCGAGGTTTCCTGGTCGGTGCTGTGGAGTAAGGTGTGGTATGAGAGCTACCCCGAAGCTGACTATGTGTGGCAATCGTCGGCGGCCGACAACGACTTTGAGCCTAAATACAGTTTTGCGCCGCTTGCATTTGGTACCTTGAAGGCCGCGTTCTACGCCATGCTGCTGGCAGCACCGCTGGCCATTTGTGGCGCTATTTACACCGCCTATTTTATGGCGCCGTCGCTGCGTCGTAAGGTGAAGCCACTGATTGAGCTGATGGAAGCGCTGCCGACAGTTATTCTGGGTTTTCTCGCGGGACTTTGGCTGGCGCCATTCATTGAGCGCAACCTCCCAGCGGTCTTCAGTATATTTATCGCACTGCCCGTCGGTATTCTTATTTTTGCATGGCTGTGGTCACGCCTGCCCAGTCACCTTAGTGCTCGCATTCCAGATGGCTGGCATCCGCTGCTGCTGGTGCCGATAGTAATATGTATCGTATTGGGCTGTGTAGATTTGAGTGCGCCGATGGAGCGCGCATTTTTCAGTGGTGATATGCGCGCCTGGCTAACCAATGACCTCGGTATTTCCTTCGACCAGCGCAACGCACTGGTTGTCGGCGTAGCAATGGGCTTTGCCGTTATTCCAACGATCTTCTCGATCGCCGAGGACGCGATTTTCTCAGTACCTAAGCACTTGAGTTACGGTTCTCTCGCTCTCGGTGCGACGCCTTGGCAGAGCCTCGTTGGCGTGGTGATGCCCACCGCCAGCCCGGGTATTTTTTCCGCGCTGATGATCGGCATGGGGCGCGCTGTAGGAGAAACCATGATCGTGTTAATGGCCACGGGTAATACACCGATTATGGACGCCAATATTTTCGAGGGCATGCGTACCTTGGCGGCTAATATCGCCGTAGAAATTGGTGAAACCGAGGTGGATAGCAGCCATTATCGCGTGTTGTTTCTCGCTGCCTTTGTGTTGTTTATGTTCACCTTTGTCGTTAATACCATTGCAGAGACCGTCAGGCAGCGTCTGCGTCAGCGCTATGGCAACCTCTGATTGATCCGGGATACAGCATGTACTTACAGAACAAAGAAACGCAGGGACTAAAGGCCTGGCTTAAAGGCGGCGAGCCAATGATTTGGATGAACGCCGCCGCAGTTACCGTGAGTACACTGGCCGTTATTGGCTTGCTGGTACTGTTGGCGGTACGCGGATTTAGCCACTTTTGGCCGGCCGATGTATTCGTCGCTGATTACCAACTGCCCGAGCAGGGCTCCGCGGTGGTGATGGCAGAGCGGGTGGAAAGCGAAGAAGTGGCGATAGAGCAGCTGCTGAGCGCGGGCTTTGCCCTGGATACCGATCAAGCCTTTATAAAGCGCGAGTTGGTAAAGGTTGGCAATCGCGATGTCAGCGGTGCAGATTTTAAATGGGTGCTCAGCCGTTATTTGATGGACACTCGTTACCCCGAGCAGGCGATGGTGGTCGAGCGCCGTGAGTGGGGTAATTTTTACGGCTTTTTGCGCGGTCTAAAGCGCGGCGACGAACTGTTGACTGATGCCGATGAGCAGCTGCTATGGCAGGAGTTTCAGCAAAGTATCGCAAGGGCTGAGAGCATTCATGGCGATATTGAACGCATTGAGAAAAAAGAAATCGGTGCCATCAATTACCGCCTTGAAAAATTGCGGTTGCGCCAGCGCGGACTTGAACTTGATCGCGCTATGCCTGCGGAGCGCCGTGCGCAAAAACAGCTGGAAATTGACAGCGAACGCGCTGAGCTAGATGCGCAGTACGCGGTATTGCAAAAGCAGCTTAACGCACTGTATGCCCAGTGGAACCGCGATAGCTTTATCGTTGAGACCGCGCAGGGACAACGCCGCGAGCAGCGGGTGTCGACGGTGGTTCACGCCTACCAACCCAATACTATGTCTGTGCTGGATAAGATTGCCTTTTACGCCGCCAAGTTTGTCGAGTTTTTGACCGATGAACCGCGCGAGGCGAATACCGAAGGGGGTATTTTCCCGGCGATTTTCGGCACAGTGATAATGGTGTTGATTATGTCGATACTGGTGACCCCGTTCGGGGTTATCGCAGCGGTATATCTGCGCGAATATGCCAAGCAGGGCTTGATGACTCGGATTGTGCGCATCGCTGTGAATAATCTCGCTGGCGTCCCCTCAATTGTCTACGGTGTGTTTGGCTTGGGGTTCTTCATCTATTTTGTCGGTGCCGAGATCGACCAGGCTCTGTTTGCCGAGGCGCTGCCGTCGCCGACATTTGGCACCCCCGGCCTGTTGTGGGCGTCGGTCACATTGGCACTGCTAACGTTGCCAGTGGTGATCGTTGCTACAGAAGAGGGCTTGTCGCGGATTCCGCACAATTTGCGCGAGGGCAGTTTGGCGCTCGGTGCGACTAAGGCTGAAACCTTGTGGCGGGTGGTGTTGCCCATGACTAGCCCGGCGATGATGACGGGGCTGATACTCGCCGTGGCGCGGGCTGCTGGCGAAGTTGCGCCGCTGATGCTAGTGGGTGTGGTCAAGCTGGCACCGTCGTTGCCGGTGGACGGGAACTTCCCGTATTTTCATCTCGATCAAAAATTTATGCACCTGGGTTTCCATATTTATGATGTGGGCTTCCAGAGCCCGAATGTAGAGGCGGCGCGGCCACTAGTTTACGCTACGGCCCTGCTGTTGGTTGTTATTATTGCCCTGCTCAATCTCAGTGCGGTGGCGCTGCGCAACCATTTGCGCGAGAAATACAAATCCTTGGAAATGTAATTGGCTAAGCCATGACGGTAAAAATTATGGAAACCAACAAAACAGCAACAGCCGGACACGCAATCGACATGGAGTCACTGGGTAGAGTGCGCAATGAACGCTCTATCCACGACGAGGACATCACCCTCACTGTAGATAACCTCGATCTCTACTACGGTGAAAAGCAGGCCTTGTTCGACATTAACATGAGCATCCCGCGGCAAAAGGTGACAGTATTTATTGGTCCCAGCGGCTGCGGTAAGTCGACCTTGTTGCGCTGCTTTAACCGGATGAATGACTTGGTTGATAGCTGTCGGGTGGAAGGCGGCATATCCCTTGACGGTGCCAATATCTATGACCGCGCGGTGGACGTTGCTACCCTGCGGCGCCGGGTGGGCATGGTATTTCAAAAGCCCAATCCTTTTCCCAAGTCGATCTACGAGAACGTTGCCTATGGCTTGCGTATCCAGGGCGTTAATAAAAAGCGTGTTCTGGATGAAGTAGTTGAGCGCTCGCTGCGCGGCGCGGCGCTGTGGGACGAGGTCAAAGATCGCCTGCATGACAATGCATTGGGGATGTCCGGTGGTCAGCAGCAGCGTTTGGTGATTGCCCGCACTATCGCTGTTGAGCCGGAAGTGCTGTTGCTGGATGAACCGGCCTCGGCACTGGACCCGATCTCAACCTTGAAGATTGAGGAATTGATTTACGAACTGAAAGACAAGTACACCATTGTTATTGTTACTCACAACATGCAACAGGCTGCACGGGTCTCCGACTACACTGCCTTTATGTACATGGGCAAGGTGATTGAATTCGATAATACCGATACGCTGTTTACTAACCCTAATAACAAACAAACAGAAGACTATATTACAGGTCGTTATGGCTAAGGCTAAGGCCTGGCCACTGGTTCGCTAGCTATAGGATGCGGCAATGAAAGATAAAGACATACATGCACATCATATCTCTCAGCAGTACAACTCGGAGCTGGATGATATCAAGACCCGCATGCTGGAAATGGGCGGCGTGGTTGAAAAGCAGGTCGCCGATGCGATCAATGCGTTTATGAGTCAGGACAGCGGTCTGTCTGAAGAAGTTAAGCGGGGCGATAAACTGGTTAACGCACTGGAGATGTCGATCGACGAAGAGTGCACGATCATTCTTGCCCGGCGCCAGCCAGCGGCCACCGATCTTCGCTTGGTGTTGTCGATAAGTCGAATTATCAGCGACTTAGAGCGAATGGGCGACGAGGCGACCAAGGTCGCAAAATCGGGTATTACGCTCGGCGAGTTGGGCGGGCTGCCGCGCAGCGTGCTGGAAATCCGCCACATCGGTGACCACGTGTTGACTATGGTGCGTAATGCCTTAGATGCATTTGCCCGTTTCGATAGCGAGCTGGCCTTGAGTGTTGCCGAGGAAGACAAAGCCGTAGACATGGAATACGGCACGGCGATGCGCAGCCTAGTCACCTATATGATGGAAGATCCGCGGTCTATTTCCTCGGTGCTGCAAGTATTGTGGGCGCTGCGTTCTCTGGAACGCGTCGGCGATCACGCGCGCAATATCGCCGAACACGTCATTTATTTGGTGAAGGGTGCCGACGTGCGCCATTCCGATTTAGATGAAATGAGCGCGGCGGTTCAGAACAAAAAATAATGGTTCTTGTATTGCGTAACAAAGCCGCCTCTCGTATGGCGGCTTTTTTTGTTGCCTTAAGCGGGGCCCAGCGGCAGGCCGGCCGCCAGCCACAGGCTCAGCAGTAAAGACCAGCTCAGCAAGAAGCAGATCGAGTAGGGCAACATCAGTGCTAATAAACTGCCCATCCCTGCGTGGCGGTCGTGGCTTTGCATAAATGCCACAACGACGCCGAAATAGGGCATCAGTGGCGTGATGATATTGCTGCTGGAGTCGCCAATGCGATAGGCCATTTGCACCGCTTCAGGGGCGACGCCCAACATATACAGCATCGGCAGAAAAATCGGCGCCATTAACGCCCATTTGGCGGAAGCACTGCCGATGAGCAGGTTGATTAACGCCGAGCAAAAGACAAACATCAGCAGCAGGCTGGTTGTTGACAGGCCG
>JBFKEA010000049.1:0-12563 GCA_041619375.1 Spongiibacter sp.
ATCAGCAAGCTACTAAACGCCGAAATCTTTGAACAAATGGGCGACGAGGCATTGAATACGTCAAAGTGGCAAGACAAGGCCCTGCCGGCACTCGTGGTCTTTAACATCGACCATTTTCACCGCATGAACACCGCCTTCGGTATCGGTGGCGGTAACCGAATCATCAGCGCTTTTGGCGATTTACTGACGCGGACGCTGCCTGCCGATACCCTGATTACGCGACTGCACTCCGACCACTTCGTGGCACTATTTCCCAGCAATCGCTCCCACTTTGATATCAGCAAGCACGTCGACAAAATCCGCCAGCAGCTGTCGCGACCCATTAAAACCCCAAGTGAGTCTGCCTCGATCACTGTTTCGGCAGGCATCGACCTGATCGAGGACAACGATCGAAACGTGCGAAACAGCATTATTCGCGCAGAGCACGCCGCCCACAAAGCTCAGGAGCTGGGTAGAGACTGCTTTTGCTTCTACCGCCCTGAACTTAGCGAATCCACCGCGCAGCTTATTCGAGTCTCAGCCGAACTTCGCGAAGCAACTAACGCCAATGAAATCAAAAATGCCTACCAACCCATCATCCGCGCCACTGACAGGACAATCAGCGCGGTAGAGGTTTTAGCGCGCTGGCACCACCCCGTCGACGGCATACTGCGCCCAGCAACATTTATGCCCGTGGCAGAGCAAACCGGGCTGATACCGGCACTGACCGCCGCGGTTATCGAAAACATTGGCGATGATTTCTCGCTGTTGTCGGTCAAACTCAACTCGGGCGCGCTGTGCTTAAATATCTCCTCGATCATGTTCAAGGAGGACGACTTTGCCGACAAACTGCTGGCGAGCTTTGACGATCTCTATATTCCCAGACAAAAACTGATTGTCGAGATCACCGAATCTACGCTGATGGCCGATATGGCGCGCGGCCTGCAGGCGATCAATACACTTCGTGATGGCAAAGTAAAAGTCGTACTCGACCACTTTGGCCACGGCCGCTCATCGTATAGCTATCTCGGCCAAATCAACGTCGACGGCATCAAGCTCGACCGGATATTTACCGACGACATTGAGCACAGCACCCACAAAAGAACGCTGACGAAAAGCATTGTCAGCGCCGCGCGCGAACTGGGCATTGCCACCTTCGTCGAAGGTGTGGAAAGCAAGGAGCAGGCCGAAGTGCTGTGTGAGATTGGCTGCGACTACCTGCAGGGCTACTACTTTGCCCGCCCCGCCCTACTGGAAGAGATCGACCGCAACAAAGACTGGGAAAAATTTCTTTAGGCGGCCCTCCTCTGACGGCCGCCAGCGGGACTCTTCACCCGCGTCCGCACCGCGTTGGCGAAAACATTATCCCACCGCACATTTACTGCGTTAGCCGAATGCACAAGTATCCACAAAAACCCGGCCGCGCAATAGTGAGCCATCTTGGCCACGGATTCCCGCTGTCGGCACAACAAACACTCGCAGATGGGAATTAGATCACTTCGACTCGCCCCTAATGGCATTAGCATGCAGCTCAAATTAGCGAGACGCCATGCCCATGAATGCCATTGCCCCGCCAACAGCGACCCACATCGCTCACTTACATGCCTTTCGCGGCTTTGCCATTTTGAACGTCATCGGCGCGCACGCCTGGACGTCACTGATGTTTCGCGTGGGCGGCTTTGAAATGGCCACCACCCTGCCCGAGCTCTACGCACTGATCCAAACGCTGTTTCACGACTCCACGATCTACTTCGCGGTGATTTCCGGCCTACTGTTCAGCAAGGTACTGCGCGGTCGTCCCTGGCCGGGTTTTTACCGCAATAAACTCAAAAACGTTATCGCACCCTATGTACTGCTCAGCGTGTTTTTTCTAACGACCTTATGGGACTGGTATTTAGGCTATGCCAGCACAAACGGCCTGCCCACTGACTACCCCAGCGCACTGCTGCGCGGACTGTTACAGGGGCAAACCCTGCCGCACTTCTGGTATATCCCGGTGCTTAGTCTGTTATTTGTACTGACTCCGGCACTCGACGCCCTATTGCAGCGTCCCAGCCTGCGCTGGCTGGCCATCGCTATTGCCGCCGCGCCACTGTGGGTGTCGCGCACCGGGCTAGAGAATCCGGTCAGTCTACAAAGTGTGGTGTATTTTTGCGGTGCCTATTTCGTCGGCATGTTTATCGGTCAACACTACCAGCGATTGCAGCCGATAATTTCTCGCAATATGCACGGACTGTGGCTGCTCATTATCATTTCTTCACTGGCCATCTACAGCCTGTATAGCTGTGGCTATAAGGCCACCGGCATATTGTCCTACACCGAAAGCCTGTTCTACCTGCAAAAACTGGCCATCAGCGCCGTGGTACTGCAGCTGTTCTACCGCAATGAAAACGTCCTGCCGAAGCTGCTGCACACCCTGGGCAGCTACGCCTTCTCCATTTACTTCCTGCATTTAGTGTTTGTGTTTCTCTGCGCAAGACTGCTGGAGACGGCAATGAGAGACCAGCAAAGCAGTGTCATGATGTTTGCCGGCGGCCTGCTGGTAATGATCGCCAGCGCCGCAATGACGCTGGCGGTAAGCATAGTGCTGAAGCGACTGTTAGGCCGCTATTCTCGCCCTATCATTGGCACCTAGAAAGGATTACCTGAAGAGCCTAAAAAGATGCTCCTGCGAGCATATCTCCGCTTGTAAGGGGGATATATTGCTACATAGTTAATCAATAGAAGTGATTATTTATTACTTTTCCACCCAACCCAAAAAGTGTAAATAGTTCGCCTTTTATTATTTATGTTTTCATTGAATACTTTGGGAATGGACGACCTGAAAAGCGCCCAGGAAGGCATAAATACGCTATGTATTAGCGATACAATAATTAATAAAAGGCCTACCAAATTATGCGATTTAGAAAATTAATTTTTCTCATTTCAATGGCGATTTCACTCGCCTCCCCAGCAGCCTTAGCGACACCAGACACGCTGGATTACGGACTTTACTGGTTTGATGGAAACAACCAATCCGTTAAAGGTGTTGAGCACGATGGCACAGTAAATAGCGTATCGACAACCTACTACGACCCTGCAAAACCGACGGTAATTTACTTTCACGGCTGGCAACCAGGCTCGGTACCAAACAACTATGCACGTGAAGATTTCCATTTTGTGTATGAGTCAACCAACGTCATAACGTCGACATCGTGGAAGTCGCAAGGCTGGAATGTCGCGATCTATTACTGGAATCAATTTGCCGATGAAGCGGAAGTCAAAGATGCTGAGGCTAAAATCTGGAGCGCAAACGGCCCACAGCAAATGCGTTATCGGCTTGCTGATGGCAGCTATAGCACCAGCCTGTCACCAAACAAATCCGTCAGCCAGCTAGCCTTCGAACACATTTCGGCCGTACTCGCCAATGACGCCGCCTATAACCTTAGACTGGTTGGTCATTCACTGGGCAACCAGCTGGCAACGCAGGTTGCAAAAAAGATCAGTGACGCGGTACAGGCCGGCTCGCTCAGTTTGAATGTCATGCCGGTGCGGCTGGAGTTGCTCGATCCGTTCTGGTCAAAAAACGGAAAGAGTTATCTTGGTGATGCCAATGGTGACGGCAATGACGACTGGGTCGGTGAACGTGTTCGCTGGGACGCCCAGGAAATGATCAACCAGTACGGACTCGCGGTAACTTGGTACAAAACCAGCCCGATTCTAGATGTGATGGTGGGTGACAAAAACGTCGCCTTCGAAGCAATCGCGACCTTCATTCACAATCGTTACTGGTACCTTGATTCTGCGGATTGGGTTAACAAACACAACCACGCTGTGCCTTGGTATTTCTGGTCAAAGGCCTCTGCGGCACCGGAAGAAGTAACAATAAACTGGTGGGGGCGAAGAAACCCTACAGGCCTGGATGCCGCCAGTGCAACTACTGCCGACAGCCGAATTCAACAAATGATGGGTGACACCTACCACTGGGATCAAGTTGAAGGGCGCTATACCGTAGACCCCAGCGACGACCAGTTTGAGCGCAAAAATTACTGATAATATTCAATGTACTGCCCCCGGCATCTGTCGAGTGATGTTCTTCATCTCGCCGGGGGCAAATCCGCCAAGTCCGTAGCCGGCACCCCTTCACCGTTACTGCACTTAGCGTTTACCCGTCAATCGAAATCCGCGGCACTGTGGCGCTCCGCCACTTGCTCTTCCTCCGGCCCCCACATACGGTTCACCCGGCGACCGCGCTGTACAGCGGGACGCTGCTCAATCTGTTTAGCCCAGCGTTGCACATGTTTGTAGGACGCCACATCGAGGAAGTCGGCGGCTTCGTAGAGATAACCCAACACCAGTGCGCCGTACCACGGGTAGTTAACAATGTCGGCAATGGTGTAGTGCTCACCGCAGAGATAGCGATTGTCGGCTAGGCGTTTATCCAACACATCCAGCTGGCGCTTCACCTCCATGGTATAGCGGTCGATGGGGTACTGTAGTTTTTCCGGCGCATAAGCGTAGAAATGGCCAAAGCCGCCACCGAGAAAGGGCGCGCTGCCCATCTGCCACATCAGCCACGATTGGCATTCAGCGCGCGTGGCGGGGTCCTTGGGATAAAAAGCGTCAAATTTCTCGGCTAGGTACAACACGATCGCACCAGACTCAAATACCCGCACGGCAGGCGTGACACTGTAGTCCACCAAGGCCGGAATTTTGGAGTTGGGGTTTATCTCGACAAAACCGCTGCTGAACTGCTCCCCCTCCATAATATTTACCGGGTAGGCGTCGTATTCCGCCGCACTGATTCCGAGTTCCAGCAGCTCTTCCAGCATTACCGTTGCCTTGACGCCATTGGGCGTGGCCAGCGAGTGCAGCTGCAATTGATGTTCACCGCGCGGCAGCGGTTTGTCGTGTGTCGCACCGGAGATCGGCCGATTAATATTGCTAAATTTGCCGGCGCTTTGATTATCCCACGTCCAGACCTTAGGTGGGGTATAGGGTTTTGACTCTGACATAAACACTCTCCCGCTATCAATTAAACTTAGCCGGCGGCCAGCGCAGCGCTAATGCTGCTGAAAACGCCGCCGGACTTTATTTGTTACGCCACACTGCCAGTGAGCGCCGCAGGGCACAAGACCAAGCTGCCCGCCGACGCGTGACAGCGGCCTCAACATTTGCCGCCAATGCGGCCGGCAGCCACTGCCACAGCCCCTGGTGCACGGCCAATGCCAGTACAATCAGGCCGGCGCCGAGTGCCATCGCCGCAGTTACCTGTTCGCCGAGTAACTGTTGGCCAATCGCCAGTGCCAGTAGCGGCGAGATCAGCGGAATCAGCGACACCGTTTCCACCGGCAGCACCCTTAGGATGTAGTAGTAGGCGACAAAGCCCACCAGCGAGGCAAACAGCGACAGGTATAACAGTGACGCCAAGGAAGTCGAACTAAACACCAGTGGCTGCACGCCAACTACCAGCAGCCAGCACAGCAACAGCCCCGGCAAGGCAAAAGCCATCGCGCCCAGCGCCTGCTCCAGCGGCGGCGCGACTATAGTGGCATTGAGTTTTTTCACCCACAGGGCGCTGCCCGAGAATAAGGCGTTGGACAGCAGCATCAGGCCAATGCCGCGATAGCTGTCACCGGTGACCACCACATCGTCGGCCAGCACGCACAACAGGCCAAGCACCGCCAGCAACACGGCAAACAGTTTGCGCGGGGCCAGCACGGCTTCGCCGAGAATCGGCCCGGCCAAGACCGCCGTAAAAAACGGCGACAGGCCAAACAGCAGCGCGATAAGCCCCGAGGGAATGGTCTGCGCCGCCCAATACACCAGCACCATATTCGGGAACAGGCTAATCGAGGCAGCGAAATACAGCCGCCAGTGACGACGGATATTCAGCCCCGCCCAGCCAAGCAGGGTGCACAGGGCGCTGCCGACCATAAACGCAATGGCAATACGCAAGGTAAGCGCGGCGATCGGCGGCAGCGAGTCACCGCCGAGCTTAATCGACAGCGGTGTGGTCGCCCAAATAATAATTACCAGCAGATAGACAAAGCGGACAAACATGGCCTTTACTCAAAACCCCGCCGGGACATTTCTGCATAGACCAAAACGAAAAAGGCCGCAGAGAAAATGTCTGCGGCCTTTAAATTGTGTTGCTGTTTTAACTTGCTACATCAATTTTCTGCCGCACAACATCGCGCCCAGCGTGCTTGTTTGCACGCGGCTGCGGAAATCATGACAAAACAGAAATGATGCATAGTATTCAATAAAAACAGATGGCTGAGCAGTCACTATAAGTCAGCCCCTTTAGGCCACGCAAGCACCGTGGCAACAAATTTAACGACGATGCACCCAGCGCTGAAAACGCCTTGCCGGAAATGCCGTCAACGCGGCATCAACAGGCAGGCGGCGGTAGGCAGTCACCGCGATAAATGACAAGATAAGTGCGCGCTGGCCAGCCTGACTGCCGCGCCGACAATAACAACAAGCAGGAGGCAATATGGCCGTCTCGCGTTTTCGATCCGCACACCAATTACTGACCGGTGCCGGTGCCACGCAGCAGCTCAACGAGCAGCTGCAAAAACTGGGGGTACGCAAACCCCTGATAGTCACCGACAAAGGCGTGCGTCAATCCGGCAGCTTGGGGCAGATCAGCGAGCAACTGGCTGAGGGCCACTACGGCATATACGACCGCGTGCCACCAGAGCCTGAAATCGCCGTGGTGAAAGATTGCAGTCGCGCATTTTGCGACGGCGGCTACGACGGCATTGTCGCCGTTGGCGGCGGCAGCGCCATGGATATTGCCAAGTGCACCGCCGTCAATGTCGACCATGACGGCGAGCTGGAAGAACTGTTCGGCGAGGATCTAGTCAGCGGGCGCCGCATTCCGCTGATCGCCATTCCCACCACCGCTGGCACTGGCTCTGAGGTCACCAATATCGCCATCCTCTCTGACCCCGCCGCGCAGTTGAAAAAAGGCATTGTCAGTGATTATCTGCTGGCCGATGTCGCCATTGTGTCGCCGGAGATGACCCTGAGCTGCCCGCCGTCGGTCACCGCCGCCAGCGGCGTCGACGCCTTGGTGCACGCACTGGAAGCCTACCTATCGAACTTCGCCAGCGAGATCACCGACGCGCTGGCGATCAAAGCCATGGGGCTAATCATTAATGCCCTGCCCAAGGCCTATGCCAAGGGCGACAACCTCGCCGCGCGCGAAGCCATGGCCACCGGTAGCCTGCTGGCCGGTCTGGCCTTCGGTAACGCCGGTGTCGGCGCAGTGCACGCGCTGGCCTACCCGCTGGGCGGCCGCTACCACATCTCCCATGGCGTGAGTAACGCGCTACTCCTGCCGCATGTTATGGCAGCCAACAAAATGGCCTGCATTGAGCGTTTTGCCGATATCGCCGCAGTCTTCGGCGAGCCGGTGCATCAGCTCAGTGCCCGGCAGGCGGCCGAGCGCGTGATTAGCCGGCTTCACGAACTCTGCGCCGAGGTAAACATCCCCGCCAACCTGCGCGCCCTCAACATCGCCGAAAGCGATCTGCCACAGCTGGCAGAAGAGGCTTTTGGTGTGGAGAGGCTATTGCGCAACAACCCGCGGCGGCTGAGCGTTGACGACATACTCGGCATTTACCGCGCCGCGTATTAAAGGCGGCTACGCCGCCGCGTAGGTCTGCTGCAGGTAGCGCAGAATTTCGGCGGACTCAAACATTTCGACACCGGTGTTGGGATCAACCAGATAGGGCACCTGGCTGCGCCCGGTGAGCTCTCTCAGCAAACGGCGATTGTCGCTGGTGATCGGTGCATCGGGGAAGCATTTGGCACGCACCACTGGCGGCCCCATTTCCTGCCAGCGCGACTTGCCGAAGTTGCGCAGGCGGTAGGGAATTTCCAACTCGCTGAGCAACTCGCGCACCGGCCGCGAATAGGGACTGGATTCGAAGCTGTACAGTTCCAGCGGCGCGGCGGGCGCCCGCGACTCCCTAGCGTACATGCCCCGCGGACGCGGCAACGAGCGCAATGCCGTGGCCGACAGCGAACTGGCCATCTGCAACTGCCGGCGCAGCCCGCGCGGCGCCTGCTTGGCGCCAACGCCATATTCGGCGTAAAGGTAGTCAATAATATCGGCCGACTCCAACAGCACCTCCTCGGTATTGGGATCAACCAACAGCGGAAACTGGCTGGCGCCACTCAAATCTATGGCCGTACCGCGAAAGCGCAGTCCACCCTTGGGGCAAGGATAAATCATCGCATCCAAGTCGAGTTCGCTCAGCACTTCGCGTACCAGCCGACAAAAGGGGCAGCCCTCGTATTCATACAGTTCCAGCAGTTTCTCCGGCTTTTTCACCGCGCCGCGAAACGCCATGGTGCCGCGCCAGGCACGACTGGAACTGGCCAACAGGGAACTGCCAAGGTCGAAGACTTTCATCTGAACTCTCCAAATAGCCGCCACCAAGGCGAGCAACAAAAGTAATGGCTTCATGCAATGGCATGCCGCTAGTGGCGGCCGGGCCAACACTGTGGTTTAACGCCGCGCTTTTTTCCGGCCGCCTTTTTTAGTCTTGGCCTCCTCTCCGCCGCCAACGCTTTCCAGCCACATCAGGGTATCCAGATACTCGACAAATTGCTTGGCGTATTCGCCAGAAAAATCGCGCATGGCGCTGAGTGAGCGTATGGCGAGCATCTGTGGATTAAGTGGGCCGGGGTCTTGCGGGGCACTGGCAATGGCGCGGGCGATGCGCTGTTCAACGGCCGCCTCACGCTGACGGCCGCGCAGCAGGCGGGCGGCCCGCAGCTCGCGCAGCAGAGGCGGTGCACTGCCAGCCTTGGCAACCGCGCCTAATAACTGCAGCTCTTGTTGGCGCATCTGCGCCGCCACCGCCGACAGCGCCGTCGCCTCGGTTGCGCTGCCGTCGCCATCCAATACGCCGCGCAGCGCGCTGATGGCGCGCGGGCTGTGAATCGTCGGCAGGCGGCGACCGCCCTGCTGCACCGGCTTCCCGACCGCTTCCCGCTGGCGATAGTCCGCCAGTGCAGCAGCCGCGCGTTCAATCAGCCGCTGCTGCACTGCCGGGCGCTGCGCTTCCGCGCGGCGCAGCAGTGCTTGGACAAAAACCAGGCGAGCGGGGTCCGCAGGCGCCTGCTGCTGCAACTGCTGCAGCTCGGCATGCAAGCCTGCCAGCCTCGTCACGGCGCGACGCCCTGCGGTTGCTGGTCAGCCTTCGCGCCCTGCCCCGCGCGCGGCACCGGCGCCATTTCCACCCGGCGGTTCTGCGCGCGACTGTCCGCGTCGCGATTGTCCACCACCGGCTGCTCGGCACCAAAGGCGGCGGCAAACACCATAGACGGCGGCATTCCCGCCGCGATCAGCGCACGGGTAACCGTCAGCGCGCGCTGCGCCGACAGCTCCCAGTTATCGACAAACTGCAGATTGCCTTGCTGAATCGGCAGGTCGTCGGTAAAGCCGCTGACCATTAATAGCTGGTCGTGCTCGCTGAGGTAGACCTGCAGCGGTGCAATCAAGCTATTCAAAAGCTCTCGCCCTTCATCCTGCAACTCGGCTGAATTCAGTGAAAACAATACGCTGCCGCTAATACCAATGCGGCCGTCGCGCAGAGTCACCCGCCCGCTGGCCAGCGGCGCTGCCAGGGCATCTTCCAGTGCCAGCCGGCGCTGCTGCTCGGCTTGGCGTTTTTGCACTTCCTGTTCGAGGGTCTTGGACAATTCCAGCTGGAAGCCCAGCGCCCAGATCAGCAACAGCACAAACACGCCCACCAGGCCGGTCATCAGGTCGCCAAAAATCGCCCAAATGGGCGGTTCCTGATCCAGCCCCTCGTCCAGCTCGGCGCGACTCATGCGGACTCATCCCCGCTCATGTCCAGCTCCAACTGCTCGGCCTTGTCGCTGAGCGCCTGCAGACGAGTGAGGATCTCCTGCTGAGACACCAGGTTGTGGTCGATAATCTCCCGCGCCTGCGCCACGTAGTAGGCCATCTGCTCGTCGCTGCGCGCGGTGCTATCGGTAAGCGCCTCGCCAATACTGCTCAGCGCGCCCTGCAGCTCGCCACTGCTGTCGCCAAACTGCTGCACGGCGGCGCCAAAGGCCTCGCCCAGGCTGGCCAGCTCGACGGCGCTGCCGCCGACGTGGTCGACCAGCTCGGCCAATTTGTCGGCGCGGGCATCGACGCTGGCGGCAAAATTCGCCGCGACCTTGTCCATGCGCTCGGCGGCGGCCGTCATCAGTTGTGCCACGGCTTCGCGTTGGCCTTCGGTCGACTGCTGCAAGCTATCGGTCAGCGTCGCCAGATCGGCCATTAATTGCCGGCGTTCGTCCAGCAAGCCGTTGTCACGCTCGATGTTTTTGCTCATTTCTGCGCGCAGCTTTTCCATCAGCTCGGCGGCGACGCGCGGCGTCTCCGACGCGGATTCGATCAGCCGCGCCAACGGCGCCTCCAGGCGCTCGCCGAGGGTCGCCAGATGCTCGCCTACCGCCGCCTGCAGGGTATCGAGGCGGGCCACCGCCGCCTCGCCGCGATCGGCTTCCTCGTCGCGCAATTGCTGTAATTGCTCAGCAAGCTGGGCACTGAGCTGGGCGTTGCGTTCACGGAAGTCTCGCTGCCACTGCGCTTCAGCCTCGCGGCGCTCGGCCAATTGTTGCTCGGCGCTGCCGAGCAGCGTCGCCACCGCCGCTTGAATCTCGGCGCCGCGTTGGCGCGCATCGTCGGCCAGCGTGGCGGCGCTGCGACCGAGCAAGTCCTCGGCCGCGGCAAACGCCTGCTGCCACTGGGCAAGCCGCTCGCCCTCCACGCGCTGCTGTTGCTCGCTGGACTGTTCAAGCCCTTGGCGCCATTCGGCCAACGCCGCCGCACTGTGCTCAGCAAGCTGCTCGGCGGCCTGATTGAGTCGGGCCTCAACACTGGTCAGCATGTCGCCATTGCTGCGCTGCTGCTCCGCCACCGCCTGCTGCCAGCTGTCGCCAATGCGGCCACTGATGTCGTCAAACTGCTTGGCCGCAGCGCTTAACTGGGCGCTAGCCGCCTCGTGCAACTGGCCGTGGCGCTGCTGCAGGTCCTGCTCGATGCCGCCGAGCAGCTGCTCAACCACTGGCTTAATACTCTCCCCCGCCTGGCGACCGCTGTCGGCCAAACTGCTTTTCAGCGACTCACCCACTGACTCGGCCAGTTGTTGATAAGCGCCGTGCAACTGCTGATGAAAGGCCTGTTGATTGTTATTTAACTGGCTGGCCAGCGACTCGCCCATCGCAGCAATGCGCTCGGCCAGCACGGTCAACTGCTCGGCCACCGCCGGCAGAGCCTGGGCCTGCTGCTGCATGGCGGCATAGGTTTGCTGGCGGTTGTGGGTCAGTGAGTAATCCTTAAACCGGCTGTCGCGCTGGGTATCCAGCAGCCGCGACGCCGCCACCCGGTCGCGGCGGCTCAAGGTGGAAATAAAGCCCAGCATCGCCGAGGCCGTCACCCCGGCCACCGAGGTCGCAAAGGCCAACCCCAGTCCGCGAATCGGCGCGGCCAGCCCAGCGCGAATGGCCTCCAGCTCACTGCTGCCCTCCAGCGCCATTACCGCCCCCCTTAGGGTGTCGACCATGCCAATAAAGGTGCCCAGCAGGCCGAGCATCACCAGCAAGCCCACTAGATAAGGGGTGAGTACCGGTGCAGGCAAGCCGACGTATTCACCCTGGATGCGCTGGCGTACCACATTGACCAGTGACGCGGGCAGCTGGACCAGCCAGCCCTCTAGGTCAGCGGGCGGTTGCTTGTCTGCCAGCGCCGCACTGAGGCCAGCGGTCGCCTGCTGATAGCGCCACAATTCGACAAACCCGGCGACATAGGCCAGGGCAATCAACAAGGTAACGCTGACCGCCAGAGCATTGCCGCCGATAAAACCGCTGCCCATCCACACAATTACCAGCGCGCCCAAGGCAAAAGCCGCCAGGGAAAAAACTCTTGTCATACTGTGTCCTCAATATGGCCGGGGGGCTGCACGCCCGGGCCTTGATCTGTTTCCAGCGCCGCCAACAAGCCCTGCACGGGCTGCAGACGCAGTGCCAACTCGGCCAACAGCAGGCTCTGCATCGCCTGATGAAACTCTGCCAGCCAGCCCCCCTCCTGCAGCCACTGTTCAGCGCCATCGCTCGTGCCGCTGGCCAGCAGCTGTTGACGATGGCCATCGCGCAAGCTAAAAAAATGTTGCGCCAGCAGCTTGGGTATCAACGACAGGCTGCGGCGACTGTAGTCAGCAAGTGTATCCGCCATGGTGGTATC
This sequence comes from Spongiibacter sp., assembly GCA_041619375.1. Taxonomy (GTDB): domain Bacteria; phylum Pseudomonadota; class Gammaproteobacteria; order Pseudomonadales; family Spongiibacteraceae; genus Spongiibacter. The sequence goes on from JBFKEA010000049.1 coordinate 12,236, forward strand.
GAGCGTCGCCAACTTGGCCAAGACTGACGAGCGGCTGCTGAGTAACTTGCGCAGCTCAGCGCGCAGCGCCAGTATTCGATGATCCATCTCACTCTGGTGCAGGGCATAAAAACGCTGGTAGGGCAGATAACCGGCGGCGTCCTCGCCAAAAGTATCGGCATTGGGCGACGGCAAGATAAAACTGGCGTGGCCCTGGGTCAGCGCCTGCGCGTCGAGAGTAAAACTGCTGCTGACAAAACGAATAATCTCCGCCCGACAATCCATAAAGCGCTGGCGGGGGTCGATACCAGCCGCATCGCCCGGCGGCTGCACGTTCACCCGGCGCAGA
>JBFKEA010000050.1:0-12398 GCA_041619375.1 Spongiibacter sp.
GACCTGTGCCTGCTGGCCATTGCCCGCGCCGCCAGCGGCCCCGGCGAACACCTCTACGATATCTGTATCGGCGACGAAACCGAGACCCGCGCCGGCGTCGCGGAAATTCACCTCAATGGCCAGTTATTACACCGCTGGCTATGTCGCGACTGGACAATTATTGAGCCCAGCGAGCTCGCCGGTAAGGCGCTGTACAAGGGCTTTAGCAGCTGGGCCAATGCGGCCTTCAGCGGCGATGCACAGCGCGCCGCCTTTGCCCTGCAAAAGGGCTATTTTGTCTCCAGCGCGCGCCGCTACGATATGGACGCGATGGCCGGTGAAGCGGCCAATGACTCGCGAGATTTCATGTACGGCGCCTGCTACACCTACACCTCACCGCAAATCGACCAGGCCAAGCGCCTGGCGAATACCGTGCGCGATTTTAGCCATGCCGAAGAACAGCTGCTGCAATTTCGCAATAGCGACGGCACTAATGCATAACAGCCCTGCGCCTCCCCAGTATCGCGGTAAGCACAACTACGAATATTGTGCCCAGCCGGGACTCGCTATAGTTGACCCATCCTCAGCGAAACCTGCACAGCAGACCGCAGGTTTTCGTAGACGTCTCCATAGTAGCACCCCCGCTTGGCACCCGTATTACGGGTGCTTTTTTTATACCTGCGGATTCGCCTCAGTCCAGCAGAAACACCAGCGACAACTGCGCCGACACCGTCTCTTTGCCGATCAACATCGGCGCGTCAGCCCCGACCTCGGCCTCCATCATCATCGCCGGCATCGGCCGCGGCTGCGCCTGCGCCGAACTGGCATCCACCCGGTAGGCCTTGCCGAGCTGCCGCCCCAGGTTGGTCGCCAGCAGCGCCGCCCGCTGGCGGCCGTCAGCCAGCGCAGCCAGCAGCGCCTGCTCGACCAGCAAATCGCGATTGGACACCGTAAATTGCACCTCGCCGAGCTCGCTGATCCCCGCCGCAGCCAGAGCGTCAACCAGCGCACCATAACGGCTCAATTCGTCCAGCTGAATATCGACCTCGCGCGTCACCTGCTGACCGCGCAGCACACGCTTGCCATTTTCCCAGCTGTAATCGGGGCGGATGCGAATCTGCGACGCGCGAATCGCCGTATCGGCAATACCCTGACCGCGGGCGGCGGCCAGCACCGTCGCCACCCGGCGGTCGACATCGCTTTTCGCAGCAGTTACCGTATCGCGAGTTTCGACGATCTGCAGACGCAGCTCAGCGCGATCGGGCAGGGCCTCGACCTCGCCATAGCCCTGCACCACCACATGGGCGGCATCAGGCAGGGCCTCGGCCCACAGAGGCAGGGGAAAACACAGCGACAGACTCAGCAGAATTTGATGAATCGGCTTCATAGCATCCGGTTTCCTTTTTACAATCAATTCACGATCAGCACAGCGACACCGTCGCCGACCAATAACACGACGCGCGCCAGATGTAGCGTCACCAACACTCACACAGCGGAGAACCACAATGAACAGTCAGGTTGACAATAGCGCAGTTGAAAATATTCAGCGCCTTCTTAACAAACAGCGCACGGCCTATATTGCCGAGGGCGCGGTCAGCGCCGAAGTGCGCATGGATCGCCTGCAGCGCGCCATCGACCTGATCTTCGACAACCGCGAAGCCATTGTCGACACCCTCAGCCAGGACTTTGGCCACCGCAGCAGCCACCAGTCATTGATGTCTGACATCTACGCCACAATGGAGTGCCTGAAGCACAGCAAAAAGCACGTTAAAAAGTGGATGAAAACCGAAAAGCGCAAGGCACCGTTCCCGATGAACCTGCTCGGCGGCAAGGCCCGGGTTGAGTATCAGGCGAAAGGCGTCATCGGCATCATCGGCACCTGGAATTTCCCAATTAACACCATCTTCTCGCCACTGGCCGGTGTTCTGGCCGCCGGCAACCGGGCGATGATCAAGTGCTCAGAGGTCACGCCAAAAACCGGCGCGCTGATCGAGCAGTTGGTCGCCAAGTATTTTAAAGAAGAAGAACTCGTTGCCATCAACGGCGGCCCGGACGTTGGCGCCGCCTTCTCGGCCACCGCCTTCGACCACATCATCTTTACCGGTGCCACCTCGATCGCCCGCCACATCATGCGTGCGGCGGCCGACAACCTGACCCCGGTCACCCTGGAACTGGGCGGCAAATCGCCGGTCATCATCGGCGACAGCTACCCCATCCAGGAAGCCGCCGAGCGCATTATCAACGGCAAGGTGCTCAACGTTGGCCAGGTCTGCCTGTCACCGGACTATGTACTGGTTCCCGAAGCGAAACTTGAAGAACTCGTCAACGCCATGATGGCGCATCTGGGCAGCCAATTCAGCTCGCTGATCAACAACCCCGACTACACCTCGGTAGTCAATGAGCGCCACTTCCAGCGCCTGCAAGGCTATCTGGCCGATGCCCGTGAACAGGGTGCAGACCTGCGCGAGTTCAATCCCGCCAATGAAGACTTCAATCAGCAAAATGGCACCCACAAACTGCCAATGACGCTGATCGTAAACCCCAGCGACGAGCTTAAAGTCATGCAGGAAGAGCTGTTTGGGCCCCTGTTGTGTATTAAAAGCTATCGCAGCGTTGAAGAGTGCCTGGACTACATCAACGCCCGCCCGCGCCCACTGGCGCTGTATTACTTCGGCAAAGACGATGCTGAACAGCGCCACATTCTCGACCACAGCATCAGCGGCGCGGTGACGATTAACGACGTCATCTTCCACGTCAGCTGCGAAGACCTGCCCTTTGGCGGCATCGGCCCCAGCGGCATGGGCAACTACCACGGCGTAGACGGTTTCCGCACCTTCAGCCATGCCAAGGCGGTGTACAAGCAAAGTAATCTCAACTTCCAGAAACTTGGCGGCATGCTGCCTCCCTACGGCGAAAAAGCCGACAAGGCCCTCAAGGCGATGATCCGCAAGTAAGGCCCCGGCAGCCGCCGGTCGGCGGCTGCCATTTTTCTGCAAAATTTCACTTCTCCCCAGCCCCACTACTCACGCATAATCGGCGGCTTATGCTAGGGTCAGTAGACTCAACAGCATTGCCCTTTAGCCGATAGCGGGATGTAACATTTTGGCAGTGACAGAATCAGCAGCAAAAATGCTCGGCTGGCGCGAGTGGATCAGCTTGCCCGCACTGGGCATTGACCACCTCAAGGCCAAGGTCGACACCGGCGCGCGCAGCTCGTCGCTGCACGCCTTCGACATTCGCAAAGTCGAACTGGATGGGCAAGAGTGGGTGGAATTTAAAGTTCACCCCCACCAGCACGACAACGAGCAAACCGTCAGCTGCCGCGCGCCGCTTAAAGACTACCGGCAAGTGACCGACTCCGGCGGCCACCGCAGCATGCGCTATGTTATAGAAACAGAGCTGCAGCTTGGCGACGAGCTCATCAACGCAGAAATCACCTTGGCGGACCGCTCGGACATGCTGTTTCGCATGCTCATCGGCCGCACCGCCATGGACGGCCGCTATATCGTCGACCCCAGCCGCTCTTACTGCGTCAGCCAGCGGCCGCGCTAACCATCGACGCGACCGGGGCTGAAGATAAATGCATAACATCAGTCAGCGATACGCTGCGGAGAAATACTGAGTGACAGAGCAACAAGGCCCGCAGAAAACCCGTCGCAGCCGGCGCATCCCGCCCAAAAAGGTGGTCATCGCCGGCACCGAGATCAGCCCCGGCAGCCGCCAGCAAATCGAACTGCCAGTGGCCAAGCTCTACACCCACACCGAGCTGTCGATCACCATTAAAACCGTGCGTGGCAAGCGCGAGGGGCCAACGCTGTTCGTCAGCGCCGCGATTCACGGCGATGAAATCAACGGCGTGGAAATTGCGCGGCGACTGCTTCAACACCGGGCGCTGAAGTCCCTGCGCGGCACGCTGGTCACCATTCCCGTGGTCAACGTTCACGGCTTCCTCAACAACAGCCGCTACCTGCCCGACGGCCGCGACCTCAATCGCAGCTTTCCCGGCTCGCCCAAAAGCTCACTGGCCGGTCGCGTTGCACACAGCTTTTTTAATGAAATTGTCACCCACTGCGACTACGGCATCGACCTGCACACCGGTGCCCGTCACCGCGGCAATCTGCCGCAAATTCGCGCCGACCTGCAGGACGAGCGCACCCGTGCCATGGCCGAGGCCTTCGGTGCACCGGTCATGTTGCACGCCAAAACCCGCGACGGCTCACTGCGCGCCATCGCCAGCGACCAGAACATCCCCATCCTGCTTTACGAAGCCGGCGAGGCCCTGCGCTTTGACGAGGTTGCCATTCGCGCCGGGGTGTCGGGCATTATCAATGTGATGCGTCAAATCGGCATGCTGCCGGCCTCGCGCAGCAAGCGCGTGCGCCGCACACCGATGGTCACCGACCAGTCTTTCTGGGTGCGCGCCACCGTCAGCGGGGTACTGCGCGCGCTGGTGCCGCTGGGCGCCTTCGTCAAAAAAGGTGACGTGATTGCAGTGATCTCCGACCCGATTGGCGACACCGGCACCGATGTCGAGATCTGCGCCAGCGACGCCGGCATTGTGATCGGCCGCACCTACCTGCCGCTGATCTACGAGGGCGACGCCCTGTTCCATATCGCCAAATACAAGGCCGATATCGAGGAGGCCCTGCACCATTACAACGCCTTCCTAGAAGCCTTTGAGCCCGAGCCCTACCCACTGGCCCCCGGCGAAGACCCGCCCATCGCTAGCTAGCAGCCGCGCAGCGGCGGGCTCTGGCAGTGGCGGTCCATAAAGTCCAGCATCAACTGGAGATACTCCTGGCGGCCCAAGTGAATCACGTGGTTGCCGGGAAACCAGTGCAGGTGGCTGTCGGGCCAATGCGCCTGTAACAGTCGCACAAATCGCGGCGGCGTGAAGCGGTCACCCGCCCCGCCGATAATCATCACGCGCTCCGGGTCGAGCATCGGCTGATAACTCAGCGGACTGTGGATCGCCATACCGCGACGCAGATCCATGGCGGTAAAGCCCGACCGGCGCTCAATCAACTCCATCAGCTCATGCGTGGGCTGCCAGCTGCGCAGCGTATCCACCGGTGCTACCAGCGGTGAATTGGGAATACAAAAAGCCAGTCGCGGCTCCACCACCGCCAGCAACGCGCTCAAATACCCCCCCAAGCTCAAACCCGAGATACCGACGTGAGGCGTGCCGCGGCGCTCTAAAAAGTCCACTAACACCCGCAAGTCACAGATAGACTGCAACATCCCCTCGCTCATCTGCGCAAAACCGCCGCTAAACAAGCCCTGACCGCTGAACAGCGAACAGCGCTCAGCGCGCTCACCGTGAAAGGGGATGGTAAACAGAGCGATATCGTAGCCACGCTGATAAAACCACGGCAGTGAGAAGAAGCGACTGTTAAAGTCATAATCACTGGCTACCACGCCGTGAACAAAAATCAGCGTTTTCCGCGGCCCCTCTGGGTGACTCCAGTACTGCACCTGTGCGCGGCTATTTCGCTGGTGCGCCAGATAGCTGTCGGTCATTTCCGGGTTAAGCGGCTCGAAAGGACTGTCAAAACTCAGCTGAAGGGTGGGCACGCGCTTGCGCCAGCGCTCCCAGCGCGGCGTCTGCTGCGCTTTCACATCAGTAGCCGGCGGTTCGACAAATACCTTAGTGGCATCGCGCTGCGCGGCCAACTCGGCATAAAAATCCATATGGCGGCGCTCGTCCGCCAGCACATTGGGGCGCATGATCAACTTCGGCAGCATCGAGGCGCTGATCGCCGTGCCCAGCACGCTGCGCAACACGCGGTCGACCGCCGCGGTACCGTAGACCTGCAAGGGCGACTCGCCATCCAACTCGGTACCATCGGACTGGCTGTAAAAATCTTCGGGTAAACTCAGCCACCAGGGTGGCATCTCATTGACTTTCGGCAGAGCGGGCTCAGTCATTGTAATCCTTATTCTTCGCGGCAAAGCTCCCCCTGTTTTGTACCACACTGGAGACTAAATTAAAGCCCGTAAAATTAGTTCGCAGCGCTTTCAGCACCAACGGCCCTTGCCGAGCGCCGCGGCGCCCCCTAAGCTGGACACTCAGACCACAGGGCGCCGCCATGCTTGAGCAAGAATTACAGGAGTTTCTCGACTACCAGTGCAATATTCGGCGGCTGTCCCCGCACACCCTCGAGGCCTATCGCCGCGACCTCGCCCTGCTCAACGACTATTGCGCCAGGCAGCAGCTGACCGACAGCAGCCAACTGGACAGCGCCCACATCCGCCAACTGGTGTCCCAGCGGCGCAGCCATCGCGCCTCAGCGGCCAGTATTCAACGCCTGCTGTCGTCACTGCGCAGCTTTTACAAACACCGCATGCGCTATCACGGCGCGCGGCGCAACCCCGCCGAGGGCGTAACGGCGCCGCGCCGCGGCCGGCCGCTGCCGAAAACCCTGGGGGCAGACAGCGTTGCACAGCTGCTGGCCTTTGCTGGCAGCGAGCCCATCGACCTGCGCGACCGCGCCATCATGGAATTATTTTATTCCTCCGGCCTACGTCTGGCCGAACTCGCCGACCTGGACATCGACGACCTGGAACTGGGAGAGGCCCTAGTAGAGGTCACTGGCAAAGGCCGCAAGAGCCGCCGCCTGCCCATCGGCACGCCAGCGGGCAAGGCCCTTCGGCACTGGCTGCAACAGCGCCCCAACGACGACAGCCCGGCCTTATTTATCAGTATGCGCGGCGGCCGCCTGAGCCACCGCGCCATTCAGAGCCGCATCAAATTGCGCGCCCGCCAGCAGGGCATTCCCGAAAACCTGCATCCGCATATGCTGCGCCACTCTTTTGCCAGCCACCTGCTGGAATCCAGTGGCGACCTGCGCGGCGTACAAGAACTGCTCGGCCACGCCAACCTGTCGACTACCCAGATCTATACCCACCTGGACTTCCAACACCTCGCCCAGGTCTACGATCAGGCCCACCCGCGCGCCGGCCGCAAAATTCGCAAGGACTAAATCACTATGGGCCGCATCCGCGCTATCTGTTTTGACCTCGACGACACCCTATGGCCCAGCCGCCCGGTGCTCGAAGCCGCCGAACAACGGTTCTACCAGCAACTGCAGCGGCTGGCGCCCGAATTGACCGCGCAGCATTCGCCCGACGCCCTACGCGACCACCGCCTGCAACTGTTGCAACAACAGCCCGAACTGCGCCACCACATCAGTCGCTGGCGCTGCCTAAGTCTGGAAATTCTGTTGCGAGAGTGCGGCTACGGTGAGCGCAGCCACGACATTGTTCACGAGGCCTTTCATCACTTTATTGAGGCCCGCCAACAGGTCGAGCTCTACGCCCACGCCAAGACGGTGTTGGCGACGCTAAGTAAGGAGTATCAATTGGTCAGTTTGACCAATGGCAATGCCGAGCTACAACGCCAGCCCTGCAGCCGCTATTTCAGTGCCTGCCTTAAGGCCGAGGACATCGGCATCAGCAAGCCCCATAAGGCGGCCTTTCAGGCGGCGGTGGCAGCAACGGGCTGTGCCGTGGAAGAAGTCGTCCATATAGGCGACCACCCCCGCGACGACATTGAAGGCGCCACAAATGCCGGCCTGCGAGCGGTGCAGGCATTGATGCCCGGCCTCAAACACCCGCGCCACGATGGCGCAAACGCCCATTTCAGCGATTGGCGGCAACTGCCCGGCGTGCTCAGTCGGCTGACCGACAAGGCTTAAAAACTCTCCTGATCGCCGTCGCCGCGGCCGCTGCGGATATGCGGTTCCAACTCGGTGATATGACCACCGTGAGCCAAAAATTCATCCACATCCCGCGCCAGCTGCTGGCGCATGCGTTCATGACTGGTTAACACCGTTTCTGTGTGCGGCCGATCTGCCTTTTTATTGTCGCCGCGGCGTATCCTTGAGCCCATCTCGCTACCCTCCATCGTAGAGAACAATCCGTAGCAGTTACTTATAGTGCACCCGAGGAGAGGCTGACAAGCGGCTTATTAGGCTATTTTGATATGTATCAATTAGGCGTTTGCACAAAGAAATATATCGTTGCTACGGCTATTTCACAGGCGAAAAAAATGGCGCCGCAGCGCCATCATCAAGCCGTTACAGCACGCTTAAATTGCTTCTTCACCTGTTTCGCCCGTGCGAATACGGATCACCTGCTCCAGCGAGGTCACAAAGATTTTTCCGTCGCCAATCTTGCCGGTGTTCGCCGCCTTCGTGACCGCGTCGATCACCTTGTCCAGCAGGGTATCGGCCACGGCGATTTCCAGCTTCACCTTGGGCAGAAAGTCCACCACATACTCCGCGCCGCGATACAGCTCGGTGTGCCCCTTCTGGCGACCAAAGCCTTTGACCTCAGTAACCGTCACACCCTGCACCCCGATATCCGAAAGTGCTGCGCGAACATCGTCTAATTTAAACGGTTTAATTACCGCACTGACCAGCTTCATCTTGAAACCTACTCCCCAAAAAATAATAACTTAGCGCTAACTTAGCTCAGGGCCACGGCCGTGGCAAGGGAGCGGGAGCCGCGCCTACCGCGCGGGCACAAAAAAGGGCGCCCGCAGGCGCCCTTGCATTCAGTGAGGCTTAACTTAGTTTTTAACAAACTCGGGGTAGGCTTCCATACCGCAATCGGCCAGATCCATACCCTCGTACTCTTCCTCTTCGGTAACGCGGATGCCCATCACCATTTTCAGGATCATCCATACCACCAGGCTGGCACCAAATACCCAACCAAAGATAGTTGCAGCGCCGATCAGCTGACCGCTGAAGCTCGCGCCGTCGTTGGTCACCGGTACCAGCAGCAGGCCGAGCAGACCCACTACACCGTGTACAGAGATTGCACCGACAGGGTCATCAATTTTCAGCTTGTCCAGCATCACGATGCTGAAGACTACCAGCACACCACCTACGGCACCGAACAGAGTCGCCTGCAGCGCAGTCGGGGTAGAGGGCTCAGCGGTGATCGCCACCAGACCGGCCAATGCGCCGTTAAGCAGCATGGTCAAGTCAGCTTTGCCAAACAGGATACGAGCAACCATCAGCGCGGCTACGGCACCACCGGCTGCCGCCGCGTTGGTGTTCAGGAAGACCATCGCCACCGAGTGTGCGCTGGCAGCGTCGCCCAACTTCAGCACCGAACCGCCGTTAAAGCCGAACCAACCCATCCACAGGATGAAGGTACCCAGCGTTGCCAGCGGCAGGTTGGCACCGGGAATGGCGTTAACCTGGCCATTGGCACCGTACTTGCCCTTACGAGCGCCCAACAGCAGCACACCCGCCAAAGCAGCAGCAGCACCAGCCATGTGCACAATGCCGGAACCGGCGAAGTCAGAGAAGCCGAGGTCGCCCAGGTTGTACAGGCCAAATACCGCGTTGCCGCCCCAAGTCCAAGAACCTTCCAGCGGGTAGATCACGCCAGTCATGACAACTGCGAAAGCCAGGAAGGCCCACAGCTTCATGCGCTCAGCGACAGCACCGGACACGATAGACATCGCGGTGGCCACAAACACCACTTGGAAGAAGAAGTCAGAGGCGCCAGAATAGACCGAACCGCCATCGAAACCGGCTTCAGCAGAATCTGCCAACACGCCGTCGAGGTCGAAGTCGCCGATGCCGCTCAACATAACATCGCCGCCGTACATGATTGCGTAACCGCAAACCAGATACATAATGCAGCTGATGGCAAACAGTGCCACGTTTTTGGTCAAAATTTCAGTTGTGTTCTTACTGCGAACCAAACCGGCTTCAAGCATTGCGAAGCCAGCGGCCATCCACATTACCAGCGCGCCACAGACAAGAAAGTAGAACGTGTCCATTGCGTACTGAAGTTCAAAAATTTGATTTTCCACTGGGATTCCTCCGGAAAAAATAGGGGCGTAAATCCTGCTGCGCGCCGGCAGCCGACGCCCGCTAGGCCTTAAATGGCTTCTTCGCCGGTCTCGCCGGTACGGATGCGAATAACCTGCTCAAGGGCGGAAACAAAAATCTTGCCATCACCGATTTTGCCGGTGTTTGCAGACTTGCTAATGGCTTCGAGAGTTGACTCAACATCGCTGTCGGCCACCGCCACTTCAATTTTTACCTTGGGCAGAAAGTCGACCACATACTCCGCGCCGCGATACAGCTCGGTATGGCCCTTCTGACGACCAAAGCCTTTTACTTCGGTAACTGTGATGCCCTGCACGCCGATATCGGACAGCGACTCGCGTACATCATCGAGTTTAAAGGGCTTAATAACCGCTGTGATTAGTTTCATATTGCGCTCCTGCTAACCGCCAATACAGGCGGGCGCCAGCGGCGCCCGCCACAGTCAATTAAAGGCTCTTCGAGATAGAGAAAACGATGCGGTCGTCGGCAGCGCCTTCGGCGGCGTCGTCGTTGTCAACGTCAGTGCCGTAGTAGGCCAGTGACAGAGTGACATTGGCCACGTCGTAGTTAGCACCGATCATGTAATCGATGTAACCGTCGTCGTCATCTACCAGGCCATCTTCATCAGTAGTAGTCATACCGAGGTGAACATCCACGCTCACATCTTCGGCAACGCTGGTGCTGTAATCCAGGTTGAGAACAGTCGCTGAGCCGTTGCCGTCGCCAAAGTAGTCAGACGAGTACACCAGGCCGGCGCTGAAATCAGCAACCGAGACAGTGGCAACGTATTCAACGTAGTTCGCTGCCGTTTCTTCGCCGGGGTAGATAAACTGCACCACGCCCAGATCCAGGCTTACACCTTCGGCAACATCAAAGGCGTAGCCGCCGTAAAAATCCATCTCTGAAGTTGCAGTGCCCAGAGAAACGTTTGAAGCCCAAGTACCTACATAGAAGCCATTGCCGAAGTCGACATCGAAACCGCCCTGAATCGCGCCGCGCTCGTCAGTCTGAGAGTAACCGCGGAACACGTAGTCAGTGGCAATAGCAACATTGCCGCTAACTTCTACTGCAGATGCCGCCACGGGTGCAGCTGCCACTACAGCAACGCCTAGCATTTTTTTCCAAGTTTTCATGTCCTAGTCTCCAATCATTTTTTTCTATATTTGTGCGGTTGAGGAAAGGCCTCGAACATCGCATGCCCGAATTACTATGCATAGGGCATGCCAGCCTTAAATTGGCTGGCAAACGCTTATTTTTGTGTCATAGCGCAGCCAGTCAAAAACAGATTGCACCAAAAATGTACAACAAAGCAAAAAAGTTGCGGCATATGCACAAAATAAGTGCGCAACCACTCCGCTGTGCCCGGCGCCAGCAAAGTAGGCTAAACTAGCGCCAACACAGCGAGACGATAACCATGCCTAAACCCGACTTTATTTCCCAATTGGCCGAGCAGGCCAGCCGCGTGCTCAGTCAGGGCCCGGACATTCAACAAGACATCGAAGCCAAGCTGCAGGTCTTGCTGCAGAGCGGCTTCAGCAAAATGAATGTCGTATCGCGGGACGAGTTTGACGCCCAGGTGGCGGTGCTCAACCGCACCCGCGCCCGCTTGGAGCAACTCGAAAAGCAACTGGCCGACATCACCGCCAGCCTAGACGCACCAAAAACAGACAGCTAACCGCGGTAGCGCAGGATGCGCTGCCACAGGCCCGACTACCCACGCTCAAGGAATGAGCCATGCCCCTGGCGACTGTACACAGCCGCGCCCGCCTCGGCGTCGACGCCCCGCTGATCACCATTGAAGTGCACCTGTCGGCCGGGCTGCCGGCCTTTAATATTGTCGGCCTGCCCGAAGCCAGCGTGCGCGAGGCCAAAGACCGGGTGCGCTCGGCGCTTATCAACTCCCACTTCGACTTCCCGGTCAGCCGCATTACCGTCAACCTCGCCCCCGCCGACCTCCCCAAGGAGGGCGGCCGTTTCGACTTACCCATCGCCATCGGCATCCTAATAGCCACCGGCCAATTGAAACAGCGCGACAGCGACCGCTACGAGTTTATTGGCGAACTCAGCCTCAGCGGCCAGTTGCGCAGCGTCGCCGCCGTGCTGCCCGCCGCCCTGGCCTGCAGCGCCGCCGGCAAACAACTGATCCTGCCGCGGGGCAACAGCGCCCTGGCCAGCCTGCTGCCCGCCGACAGTTTGTGCGAAGCCGGCGACCTGCTCAGCGTGGTCGGCTTTATTAATGGCCAGCAGCCACTGCCGCTGTGCGACAGCGAAGAAACAAGCGCCGCGCCCCCTCCGTATCCCGACCTCAGTGAAGTGCGCGGCCAACTTGCCGCGCGCCGCGGCCTGGAAATCGCCGCCGCCGGCGGTCACAGCCTGCTGCTCAGCGGGCCGCCCGGCACCGGCAAAAGCCTGCTGGCCAGCCGCCTGCCCGGCATCTTGCCGGCGCTCAGCAGCGGCGAACAGCGCGATATCGCCATCGTCCAGTCCATCGCCGGCCGGCCGCTGTGCCTGCAGCGGCCCTTTCGCCAGCCCCACCACACCGCCTCGGCCGCCGCGCTGGTCGGCGGC
>JBFKEA010000051.1:0-12257 GCA_041619375.1 Spongiibacter sp.
GACAGCTTGCTCGACGGCATTGTCTCCGATAAGCAGAGTCACACCGCGGCCAGTTTTATCAATCTGTTGTTTGATCCGCGTAAGAAACAAAAGCTGATTGGCGATCTCAATCCGTTGCGTCAGCTGGAAGTGCATATTCCCCAGGCCGATGGCAGCTTTGCCAATAAACACCTGAGTTTTGATTTTTCGCGGGTCGAGAAGGGCGGCCAAATCGTCCACATTTTGGTGACAGTGCAGGATATTTCTGCGCAGGTGCAGCTGGCGCGCGAATTGGAGAGCGCTAAGTCGCAGGGTGAGGAACAGCTGGAGTTGCTGTCTACGGTGATCCAGAGCGACGGTGCATTGCTGCAGGAATTTTTGCAGAACAGCTTTGGCAGTTTTGAAAAAATTAACCGCCAACTCAAGCAGGGTGCCCGCAATCGCGAGCAGTATCTGGACAAGATCAATCAAATCGCGGCACTCATTCATAGTTATAAGGGTGAGGCGGCCGCCCTTAATCTGCGCCGTTTTGCCAGCCAGGCCCACGATTTTGAAGACCTGCTGGCGGCGCTGCGCGAGCGCCCCCAGCTCAGTGGTCAGGACTTCCTGGGTTTGGCGGTTCACCTCAATACGCTGATCTCTCAGACGGAAACGATAGCCGGAGTCGCAAATAAATTGGCGGAGCTGAATGTTGTTGCCAGCCCCATGGCGGCCGGCGGCAGCAGCGCCGACCGCAGTCGTCATTTCAGCCAGTTAGTGGCGCAACTCGCCGACGGGCAGGGTAAACAGGTGGAGCTGTTGTGCAGCGGCTTTGATGAAGTGCCGCTGGACAGCGAGCTGGCGCCATCGATTAACGCAATTGCTGTGCAGCTGCTGCGCAATGCCGTCAGCCACGGCATTGAACAGCCCGAGGCGCGGCGCTTGGCGGAAAAATCGGGCTGCGGCGAGATTGATATTCGCCTGCTGCGTCGTCGCGACGGCAGTCTGAGTATCAGCGTTGAGGACGATGGCGCGGGCCTGAATCGCGAGGCGATTGTGCAGCGCGCCATCGCTGCGGGATTACTTGACGACGCGGCGGCCGAGGGCCTCGATAGCAAGGCGATGTTGAATTTGATTTTCCACCCCGGGCTGTCGACGCGCGAAGCGGTGGACGAGGATGCCGGACGCGGTCAGGGCATGTACGCGGTGCGCCAGGCGGTGGGCGAGCTCGGTGGTCGAATCAGCGTGCGCTCGCGCAGCGGGGTGGGAACCCGCTTCCAAATTACCATTCCGCAGCTCGCGGCGGAGTCTGTGTCCTCAGCGGCCTAAACCCTTGCTCGCTTAACCATCGCCTAAGGAGGCTCATGTTCAGTCTGATGATTGTGGATGATTCCAATATCATCCGTTCAAAAATTCACCGCGCCCACGATCGGCAGCGGTTTCATGTGGTGGCGGTGGCCAAAGATGGTGCCGAGGCGGTAAAGCTGTTTCAAGACAGTCAGCCGCAAGTGGTCACCATGGATCTCACCATGCCGAATATGGATGGTATTGCCTGTATCGAGACCTTGGCGGAGTTGAACCCAGAGGTGCTGATCTTGGTGGTGTCGGCGCTGTCGGATCAGGCCACGGGTATAGAGGCGCTGGAGAAGGGCGCTAGCGGATTTTTGCTGAAACCCTTCAGTGAAGAGCAATTGCGCGAGGCGCTGGACGAATTGACGGAACACCTTGATGACTGAAGACAAGCTGCAAATTTTTATCGACGGCGTGAGCCGTTACTTTGAACATACCGAGGGCAATGATTTGCGCGTTGGCACGCCCTATCTGGCGGCCAATAGCGAGCCGGTGTCGATGGATTACACGGGCATTATCGGGGTGTCGGGGTCCAGTAAGGGCTGTGTCTATTTCACGGCGCCCAAAGCCATGCTCAAGCATATGATTTTGAGCCTCGGTGAACCGGATACCTCAGAGGCCAATATGGTGGATCTGGTGGGGGAAGTGGCCAATACCATTTCGGGAAATGCCCGCCGGGAACTGGGTAAGGAGTTTATGATTTCGGTGCCGGTGGTGGTGTCGGGAACGCCGAGTCGCGTGCATTTGCCTGCGGATTTACGCTCCTATGTTGTCCCTGCGACCTGGCGCAGTTACCACGCGGCGGTGGTGATCTGCCTGCAGCGCTAGGCTGCAGGCAGAATGTCGCGGCGCGCTAGCGGTTGCCGCTGGGGGCGCTGCGTCCGGCGCTGCTATTGCCACCGCCGCTGCGGCGACGGCGGCGGGCCTGGGGTGGCCGCTGACCGTCGCGGTGCTCGCTGTGCGGGCGGCGATTTTGCGCGGGCCGGCGGGCCGGGCGGGCGTTGAGATTGGATTCAGGCAGATTGTGAGTCGGCTCAAAATCTTCAATTTCTTCGCGGCGCAGAATCTGTTTGATCAGGCGCTCAATGCCCGACAGCAGGTCGAATTCGTCGGCGCTGACCAGCGATACCGCTTGACCGGCGGCGCCCGCACGGCCGGTGCGGCCGATGCGATGCACGTAGTCTTCGGGCACATTGGGCAGGTCGACATTCACCACGTGGGGCAGTTGGCTGATGTCGAGTCCGCGGGCGGCGATGTCGGTGGCGACTAGGGCGCGCACTTTGCCGCGCTTAAATTCGTCCAGCGCCTTGGTGCGGGCGTTTTGGCTTTTGTTGCCGTGGATCGCCGCTGAGCGGATGCCCTGCTGGTCCAAAAAGGTGCTGAGTTTATTGGCGCCGTGTTTGGTGCGCGAAAACACCAGTACCTGCTGCCAGTCGTTGTCGTGGATCAGCTTGGCCAGCAGCGCCGGTTTCTGTTTTTTGTCGACCGGGCAAATCCACTGCTCGACGCGCTCGGCAGTGCTGTTGGGCGCGGCCACCGAGACTTCTACTGGGTTGTTGACAATGCCCTTGGCGAGCTTGCGAATATCGTCGGAGAAGGTCGCGGAAAACATCAGGTTCTGACGCTTGGCGGGCAGCAGGGCGAGGATTTTGCGAATGTCGTGAATAAAGCCCATGTCCAGCATGCGGTCGGCTTCGTCCAATACCAGCACTTCCAGCTCGTTAAAGCGCACGGCGTTTTGCTGGTAGAGGTCGAGCAGGCGGCCGGGGGTGGCCACCAGAATGTCGACACCCTTGCGCAGCTTCATCATCTGCGGATTAATTTTGACACCGCCGAAGACCACGGTGGAGCGCAGCGGCAGGTTGATACCGTATTTGTGTACGTTTTCGCCGATTTGCGCGGCCAGTTCGCGGGTGGGGGTCAAAATCAGCGCGCGGGCCTGGTTGGGCGCGGCGCGCTTGCCCTTGGATAGCATCTCCAAAATTGGCAGGGTAAAGCCGGCGGTTTTGCCGGTGCCGGTTTGCGCGGCAGCCATCACATCGCGGCCGTCGAGAACGGCGGGAATGGCTTTGGCTTGGATCGGCGAAGGGGTGGTGTAACCGCTGTCAGCAACGGCGTCTAGAATCGGGGCCGACAGGCCCAGGGAAGTAAACTGCATAGATCGTCTCAATAGGGGAGCGGCGTGGGCGAGTGGCCGGTGCCAGTCGTTCCTACTCCCTGTGTGCAATGCCGCCGGAAGCGGCGGCGCGGTAGCTTACTGGATCTGCGCGGCTAATACCAGATAAATGCTTAAAGTTTGATCAGTTGCCGCCGCTGGGGCTTGCTGAAAAAAGCGGCGGAATGCCGTAGAATCGCGCCTCTTTACCCGGCGCTGTGGCGGCGGGGCCGAATTCGCCGATCAGAAGATAGCCACCATGTCAGAGCAGTCGCTACAACAGCAAATCGCCAAACGCCGCACCTTTGCGATTATTTCCCACCCCGATGCCGGTAAAACCACCATCACCGAGAAGTTGATTCTGCTGGGCCAGTTGATTCAGGTAGCGGGCACCGTCAAGGGCAAGAAAAACGACAAGGCGGCGACCTCGGACTGGATGAGTCTGGAGAAGGAGCGCGGCATCTCGGTGACCTCGTCGGTGATGCAGTTTCCCTACAAAGACCGAATAGTCAATTTGCTGGACACCCCGGGGCACGAGGATTTTTCCGAGGATACCTACCGCACCCTGACGGCGGTGGATTCGGCGCTGATGGTGATCGACGGCGCCAAGGGCGTCGAGGCCCGCACTATTAAGTTGATGAATGTGTGCCGCCTGCGCGATACGCCGATACTCAGCTTTGTTAACAAGATGGACCGCGATATTCGCGACCCGATAGACCTGCTCGACGAAGTGGAAAGTGTGTTGGGGATTGAGGCCGCGCCGATTAACTGGCCGATAGGGATGGGGCGCGAGTTCAAGGGCGTCTACAACCTCTATACCGACACCATTCACGTGTTTCAGCCGGGTAAGGGCAGTGTGATCGCCGAGGATATTCGTATTGAGGGGCTGGAAAGCGACGAGGCGAAGGCCCTGCTCGACGACGAGTACGACGACTACTTGGAGGAGATTGAGCTGGTGCGCGGCGCCAGTCACCAGTTCGACCATCAGGCCTATCTGGACGGCAAGATGACGCCGGTGTTTTTTGGTACCGCACTGTCCAATTTTGGTGTGCGCGAAATGCTCGACGGCTTTGTCGAGTGGGCACCCGCGCCGCTTAATCGCGCCACCGATCAGCGCGAAGTCGATGCCAAGGAAAGTGACTTCAGCGGCTTTGTGTTTAAGATTCAGGCCAATATGGACCCCAAACACCGCGATCGCATTGCCTTTATGCGCATTTGCTCGGGCACCTACAGCAAGGGCATGAAAATGCGCCATGTGCGCCTGGGCAAAGACGTAAAGATCGCCGATGCGGTGAGCTTTTTGGCCGGCGATCGCGAGCTGGTAAAAGAGGCGGTGTCAGGCGACATTATCGGCCTGCACAATCACGGCACCATACAGATTGGCGATACCTTCAGCAGCGGTGAGGAGCTAAAATTTACCGGCATTCCCCACTTTGCTCCGGAGCTGTTTCGCCGCATTCGCCTGCGCGACCCGATGAAGTCCAAGCAGCTGCAAAAAGGTCTGCAGCAGTTGTCGGAAGAGGGCTCAACCCAGGTGTTTATGCCCCAGCGCAACAGCGACCTGATTGTCGGTGCGGTGGGGGTGCTGCAGTTTGATGTGGTGGCGTATCGCCTCAAGGACGAATACAAGGTTGAGGCCATCTACGAGCCGATTAACGTGTATACCGCCCGCTGGGTGGACTGTGACGACGCCAAGGCCTTTGAGGAATTTAAGCGCAAGTGCGCTGACAACCTCGCCATCGACGGTGGCGGCCACCTGACCTATCTGGCCCCCACTCGGGTGAACTTGTCGTTAACCGAAGAGCGCCACCCCGAGGTGCGCTTCCGTTCGACCCGCGAACACTAACTCTTCCACCGTAAGCGCTACCGGCGTGTCGCCGGCAGCGCATCTCCTTGCGCGCGCACGGCGATTCTGCGCGGTCGGTCACGCTTGTGATGTGAATACTGCACAGAACCTTTCTTTTTACGACTGTTCATATTGTATTAAGCCTGCCCGCGTATGATGGCAGGCCAAGGTTGCGCAGCGGTGACTGTGTGGCAGTACAAAGCGTTAAAAGAATATAGCGCTCAGCGGCAGCAAAAAGCCGATGTTGATCGATGTTTGTGTCGCGTTAGCGGCGGGCTGCGGCTGAAGCGCTGTGAATGGTGTTTATGGGAGAGAATGATGGAACTTAAGAAAAGTATTTTGGCGATAATGTTGACCACGGCGGCCAGTGCGACAATGGCGGCAGGTGGCCTGGGCGGCAGCTTTGGTATGAGCGGCAGCACCGACGGTGGCGCGGCAGTGGAAGGCGGCGCTGAAGGCAGTCTGGACTTGGGGGCCGGCGAGGCTCTGAACAAGGCCAAGGCCAAAAAAGAAGACATGAAGGCCAGCGCAGAGGAGCGCAAGGCTGCGGCAAAGGCTAAGGCGGAGGAGCGCAAGGCTGCAGCAGCAGAGCGCAAAGCCGCGGCAAAAGCTGAAGCCGAGGAGCGCAAAGCGGCGGCTAAGGCCAAGCGCGAGCAGGCGAAACAACAAGCCGCCGAGCGCGAAGCAGCGCGCAAGGCCCAGGCTGATGCGGATGCCAAGGAGCGCGCGGAGCGCAAAGCCGCGGCTAAGTCTGAGCTGAATGAGCGTAAAGAGGGCCTGCGCAGCTTGACCAATCTGAAGGTCAATGCCAGCGCGAGTGCCGAAGCCGAGGCGGAATAAGCCGCCGCCTTTATGGTTGCGTAATCACGGGAGCTTCGGCTCCCGTTTTTGTTTGCGCCAAGTGGCTGTTGAACGGCGTGCCGACAAGCCCGACAATAGCGGTTTTTGACGGAACCCGACTGTGAGCAAAACGCCCCCCGCATCTTCATTGCGTCTCGATCGCTTTCTGGCGACGGTGACCGACTATTCCCGCAGCGAGGCCAAGCGTTTAATTAAAGACGGTGACATCAGCCTGGATGGAATTACGCTGCGCGACCCGCGCACGCCGGTGGCTAGCGATGCCGATGTGCGCCTGCGCGGGCAGTCATTGCGCAGTGCTCAGCCGCGTTATTTTATGCTGAATAAGCCGCAGGATTATGTCTGTGCTGCCCGCGATAGACGGCATTTGACGGTGCTGGATTTGCTCGACGAAGACAATCCTGAGCGGCTGCATGTGGCGGGGCGGCTCGATATCGATACCACCGGTCTGGTATTGCTCACCGATGACGGCAACTGGTCCCATGCGATTACCTCACCTAAGCGAGACTGCTGGAAGCGTTACTGGTTGCGCAGCGCTGAACCGATAGCGGATAAGGCGGTGGCCCAGTTTGCCAAGGGCGTATTTCTGAAAGACGACAAGCAGCGCACAGCGCCGGCGGAGCTGGAAATTATCGGTGACTGTGAAGCGCGTTTACGTATCAGCGAGGGCCGTTACCACCAGGTAAAGCGGATGTTTGGCGCGCTGGGTAACGCCGTGGTTGAGCTGCACCGCGAGGCGATTGGCGAAATAGAGCTGGACGCCAGCCTGGCAGAGGGGGAATATCGCCCGCTAACCGATATTGAGCGCGACAGCGTGTGGAGTGACCACCATGAATGATGCCCCCCTACAGCAGCTCTACCGCCAGCTGGCGCAGTTGGAAGGCCCCTTGTGGTGGTTTGCCGATGAACAGGTGAACGAGCATTTGCCGGCGCTGCGCGAGGACTGTCAGGTGTTTTGCAATCGCTGCGATACTGCGGCGGCACTGCGCGAGGCCGGTTTCGCAGTCAGTCTCGGCGATTTTGACCTGCCGCAGCAGTTGGACCGCGCCCCGCGCGCGGTGATTTATCGGGTGTCCAAAGAGCGGCCGTTGGTACATATGCTGATTAATGCCGCCATGCAGGCCCTGCCAGTGGGCGGGCAGCTGCTATTGAGCGGTTACAAAAACGATGGCCTGAAGGGCTACGCGGATAAGATTGCCAAGGTCTTTGACGCCGAGCGCAAAATAAAAAAATGTGATGGCGGCGCCTATCTGGCGACGATTACCAAACGCGGCGAGCGCAATGTTGCCCTGCCCGATAAAAATTACCGTCAACTGCGGCTGATCAATGCGTCGCCGGCGCTGTATAGCAAGCCGGGGATCTATGGCTGGCAGAAAATTGATCGCGGCAGTGCACTGCTTATCGAGCAGTTGCCGAGCTTGTTGCAGGGGCTGAGCAGCGCGCCAAAGCGCGCGGCGGATATCGGCTGCGGTTACGGCTACCTAGCGGTCATGGCGGCGGCTCAGCTGCCGGACTGCGAGTGGCTGTTGACCGACAATAACGCCACCGCACTGTTGGCCTGTGAGAAAAATTGCGCCGAGCACGGCCTGCGCGCCGAGCTGCACTTGGCCGACTGCGCCGATGGCCTGCAGGGGCCGGTGGATGTTGTGCTGTGCAATCCGCCGTTTCACCAGGGCTTTGCCGTAGAGGGCGAGTTGACCGAGCGGTTTTTGCAGGCGGCTCACCGCTTGCTCAAACGCAATGGTCAGGCGCTGTTTGTGGTCAATCAGTTTATTCCCCTGCAGCGCAAGGCCGAGGGCTTGTTTGAGCGGGTTGAACTGCTAAGCGAGGCTGACGGTTTCCGCGTATTCCGCCTCGCCAAGCAGCCTAGCTAGCGGCTGAGGGGCTGGTGCTATTGCCGGGCTCGGGAGTGAGCGCCGGGCTGCCGTCCGGGTTGAGCGGGGGCTGGGGTTGCAGCAGCTCGTCGGGAAGAGCTTCGGCCGCCGGGATTTCATCCAGTGCACCGTCGCAGGCACTGCCGGCATAGAGTGCGCGTTTCATTAAACCCTGGGCGACCAGCGACAGGCCGCCGGTGTAAATCGCTGCACCGGTCGACAGGCCAGAGGTGAACATGCCGCCGGGGTCGGCCTCGACCCGCGGCCGGGCAAATGTGCCACCCAGGCGCACCAGGCTGGCGGCCGCGCCCACATTGACGCCCACGCCTTTGCGGGCGATGGGGGAGATGCCAAAGCGCAATTCCTCCTCGGCCAGATCGACATAGCCGGTACCGATAATTTTGCTGGTTTCGGTTTCCAGCGCGATACCGTCCTTACTGGTAAACCTGCCGCTCTTGCCTTTGAAGTGCACTGCCAGGCATTCGATTTCCGTGTTCTGACGTTTTTCGCTGAAGGGATTGAGCTTGTCGATGGTTTCGCTGAGCACGTCACTGCCAATTAAATTTAGCGCGTTGCCCTTGGCTTGCAGTCCGGTGATCTTCATATCGATCCCGCCGTTGAGCGAGCCGGCGAGTGCGGCGGGGCTGGCGCCAGCGCCGCTGAGTGCGATCCGTATTTTGCCCTGGCCCTGGCGAATGCCGGCCGCTTTTTCCAGCCCTAGCTTGCCGTAGTCGCTGCCGTCGACTTTGATTTCGCTGTCCAGGCGCGCAGTGTCGCGGCTGGCATCCAGTTTAAGGCTGACAAAGGCCTCGCCGCCGTCGGCGTAAACGCGACTTTCTTTTAGCTGCAGTACCCCGCCTGTTAGCGTGGGCTTGAGACGCGCGGTGTTGATCTTCAGATAGCCGGTGTCGATATTGCTCAGGGTGATGTCTAATGCGGCGTTGAGCTGCGCCAGCGACTCGAGTGCGAAGGGCTGCTGGCTCAGGACTTTGCGGTTTTTTTGCTTGCTGCGGGAAGCGGGGGCTTCACTGCTGCTGGCCTCAGTCTCCATAAAGGCCAGTGAGGCATTGTTTAACTCGATACTGCCCTGCAGGTTGGCCCGCTGCGCGCCTTTGGCCGGGCGGTAGTTCAGGTCGATAGCGGCTTGCTGATCGCCCAAGCGGGCGGCTGAGCGCAGGGTATATTGCTGCGCTTCACTGCGCAGCTGGGCGTCGAGCGACAGAGCGCCGGCTTCGCGCCAGGGCAGCAAGGCCAGCGACCAAATCTCGGCGCTGCGCGGCGCGCTGCTGCGAATGTTCAGCTCGCTGCCTGCCAGCCCGTTGAGGTTCACGACGCCGTCGGCGCTGAGTTTCAGCGCCTGCTGGCGCAGTGTCAGGGCAAGTTTGGCATCGCTGCCGAGGGTCTTTTTCGCCAGCGGCGTCAGGGTCAGCTGGCCGTCGAGTTCGCTAATGCGGCGCGACGTCGCCGCTTCGAGCAGCTCGGCAATGCTCAGCGACAGGGTGATGTCGCCATCGGCGACGACGCGGCTTTGCAACTTCTCCAGCTGCCAGCCGCTGGCTTTGAGGGTCTCCACCGCCACGGCGATAGTTATTTTTCTTTCGGCTAGCCACTGCCAGTTCATTTCGTCTTCGGCGCTGCCTTCGTTGGCGGCTGGGGTGGTTGCATTGCGCTCGCTGTCGCCGGCGCTGAATGCGGCGCTCAGTGCATCGATATCCAGCGACGGGCTGTTCAGGCTTGCGCTCAGCGTGTTGAAGTCGGGGGACAGTTGCAGCTGGCCGTTTACCGTGTTTTTACCCACTTGCACGGCCAATGCTGTGACCTCGTAGTCGGGCGTTATCTGCAGTTCGCCTCGCAGGAGGCTGGGCGGCAGTGGCGGGGCGTCAACTTCTGCCAGCGCCGCGAGGTTTTGCAGGCGCTGCAGGGTAAGGTCTAGGGCAATACGGCTACCGGCCAGGTTGGGACTGAGGACCAGCCGGCCTTCGCTGCGCAGCTGGGCGTCCTGGTGTTGAACATCCAGGCGGTAGTCGAGAATACCGGCGGCGGGGTCGAACAGCGCGACGTGGCCGTTTAGCGTAAATGCTTGCTGTTGGTAGTCCAGTTGTAGATTGAGCTCGCCGTTGCCGGCGTCGCGGCGCTGGCCGCGAATGTCTGGCAGCGTCAGCTGGTAGTGTTTGTCGTCGGGGGTGCGCAGGGCTAGGCGGGTGTCGCGCAGGCGTATTTGTTGAAAGCTGAAGTCGCCCGGCAGCTGGATGGTGCTGGCCGGGGTGGCCTCTTGCGGGGCTTTACGGTCGCGCAATTGGCGAGGCAGCCAGTTGATCTCGCCGCTGTCGTTGCTGGCGAGGTTTATCTGCAGGCCACGGCTGTCCAGTGACCAGAAGGCGCCGTCGCTGAAGGGCGAGGCAATTAACTGCAGTGACAGGGCATCGAGGCGCAGCAGGGTCGGTTCCGGCCACTCTGGGTTGCTGATCTGCAGCCCGTGAATCTCCAGCCGCAGTGGCGAGCGGTGGGATTCCAGGCGCGCTATTTCAATGTTGAGCCCGGCAAATCGCTCGGCGCCCTCGGCGATGGCGCCGCGCAAAAGTTGGGGTTTGATTAAGATGCTCGCAGTGCCGACAATGGCGAGTAGCAGCAATAGTCCCAGTGCGAGCAATAATTTTTTCAGCATGTTGTCCGTGGATGTCCCTGTATTTTTTGTGCCGGGCGGCGCCGGTGTAGCCAGTGTGAAAGTTTGGCCACTGATGTGCAATGTCGCCGCGGTGCTGGTTGTGTAAAAAGGATAAATCTATGCAATGGCCTGCGCCACTGCGACCCGCGGTATTACTGCGTCGCTACAAGCGTTTTCTCGCCGATGTGCGCCTGGATAGCGGCGAAGAAATGACCGTGCACTGCCCCAACACTGGCGCGATGACCGGCTGCGCTGCGCCGGGCAGCCGCATTTGGCTGAGTCACAGCGATAACCCCAAGCGCAAGTACGCCTACACTTGGGAGTTGGTCGAGGTGGACGGGCACATGGTGTGTATACATTCGGCGCGGGCCAATGCGCTGGTGGCGGAGGCGCTGGACGGCGGGGTGATCGCTGAGCTTGGCGGCTATCCCGGCTACCGGCGTGAGCAGCGGCTTGCCGATGGCAGTCGCTTGGATTTTGTGCTCGACGGTGGCAGCGGCGCCGATTGCGCATTGGAGGTAAAGTCGGTGACTCTGTTGTGCGAAGACGGCGAAGGGCGTTTCCCCGATGCGGTGAGCGCGCGGGCGCGTCGGCATGTGCAGGCGCTGCAGGAGCGCGCCGCAGCGGGGGAGAGGGCGGCGCTGTTATTTGCCGTGCTGCACGAAGGCATTGCCTCGGTAGCGCCGGCGGCGGAGATCGACCCGCAGTATGCTCACGCGCTGGCAGAGGCGCAGCGCGCCGGGGTAGTGTTGTTGGCGTATCGCGCGCAAATCAGTGACCGCGCAATGTCGCTGTGCCAGCCGCTGCCGCTGCGCCTTTAGTCGGCGGGGGCGAGCAACACCTCGTCGAGCAGCAGCTCACCGTTTTCCACACGGCAGCGCAGGGGCTGCAAGGCCTCGCCGAGGCAGGGGCCGGCGACGCACTCGCCACTTTCAATAATAAACAGCGCGCCGTGGGTCGCGCATTGAATCAGGCTGTCGTCGTAGTCGAGGAACTGGTTTTCCTGCCAGTTCAGCTCTATGCCCAAGTGCGGGCAGCGGTTGCGGTAGAGAAAAACCTGGCCGTTAAGGCGCACTGCAAATAGCGCTTCGCCGCGGTAGTTAAGGCTCTTGGAGCCGGGCTCGGGAATGTCGTCGACGCGGCAGAGCACTGTCACAACTCTTCGTCTCCAGCGGGGGCGGGGGGCGACAGCCGGGTGTCGCCTTCGCTGTTAAAGGCGTGGCGAATGGCCGGCAGCATGCGGTCAACGGCGTCGCGTCCCTCGGCGATGGCCTCGGCGGCATCGCCAAAATCGAGCAGGCCGACATGCCCCAGTCGCGGCCACAGCATAATATCCGCGGGCTCGCCGGCGAGGCGCGAGCGGGTGATACGGTCCTGCATAATATTGATTGAACTCATCATGACATTCAGCGTGCCGGGGGGCTCCGGCTTTTTCGCGCTGGGGCTGCGCCAGCTGCTGGCCGCTTCCTTGACGCTGCTGGCAAAGCGACTGAATGCGGCCGCCAGTTGCGACTCCTCGTCGTCTTGCTCAGGGTCGGCCTGCGGCCTGTC
>JBFKEA010000052.1:0-12188 GCA_041619375.1 Spongiibacter sp.
CTCAACAAGAGGCCTACAATATTCTCGACCATCGCGGTGAAGCGATACTGCTGGCGGGGCAGCTGCTGCCTGAGTTCAATTGGGGAATCATCGTAAAACGCGACCTGCGGGAAATTCTCGGCCCGGCACAGGCGCTGCTCGCACGCTTGAATCTGTTTATTATCGCCATCGCTATAATTGGCGCCGCGCTCGCGCTGCGTGTTGCACGCTCGATACACCGCCCCATTGCTGAACTGACCTGCACCGCTGAAAAAATCCGCGCCGGCGACCTGAGTCAGCGTGCCAACAGCGACGGCCACAGCGAAATATCGGTGCTCGCCAATGCGATGAACGCCATGCTCGACCAGTTAATCTGCGACAATGCCCGACTTGAAAGTACCGTCGCCATGCGCGCCGGTGAGGCTGAGGCCGCGCGTCAACGCGCGGAGGAGTGCAGCCGGCTGCAAGGTGAATTTCTTGCCAATATGAGCCATGAAGTACGCACCCCAATGAACGGCATTCTCGGCATTGCCAGCCTGCTCAAGCGTTCGACACAGGACCCACAACAATGCGAATACCTGCAAATCATCGAAAACTCAGGCAACAACCTGTTGACCATTATCGATGACATTCTTGAGCTCTCTAAAGCCAATGCCGGCCACCTGACCATTCATCCCCGTGACTTCAGGCTCAGCATTGAGTTGCGTTCACTGCTCGACCAGTCACGCGAAGCCGCAGCGGCAAAAGGCTTGGAATTCACCGTAGAAATCACTGAACAACTTCCAGAAGCCCTGCACGGCGACGCACCGCGCCTGCTGCAAGTCCTCCAGCAGCTGATCGGCAATGCGATTAAATTCACCCAACATGGCGGCATCCTGCTGCAGTTTGACTGGCAGCAAGACGGCATTGACGCCACGCTGATTATGCGACTGCACGACAGCGGCATCGGTATCGACAAGCCGCAGCAGGAGCTGATCTTTAAACCCTTTGTGCAAATTGATGGCAGTACTACCAGACGCTACGGCGGCACTGGTCTAGGCCTGTCAATCGCAGCGCGTTTAGTCGCGCTTATGCACGGCGAAATTAGCGTCGAAAGCCGCAAAAACAAAGGCTCTACATTTACTGTCACACTGCCCATTCAGCGCGCCAGCAGTGCCCCCCACATCTATCCGCAGCAGGCGCGGAACCGCAAAGACAACAGGATTCAACAGCTGAGCAAGGCGCGCGGCGAGCCCCCACAATACCTCAGTCGCGAGCTTTTACAGCGACGTAGCCCATTCCCCGGTGGAGCCGCAGATAAATTTAATCCAGCGCACGCAGGCGCCGCACTCAATACAAAAAACTTGGCAGCGATGGACACATCGCGTATTCCAGCCAGGAATACTTTATCATTGGCGGAAACGCCAGTGATTGTATTCGAGCAGCAGCCAGAGGAGCTCGACACCATGATTCTCGATGAGCAGCGCCTGCGGGACATCACCCGCAACAAACCGGCACTGATTAGCAGCATCTCTTCGCTGTTTATCAGCGAATTGCCGGATATGTGCGCCAGCATCGATAGTGCAATCGAACAGAAAGACCGCGATGCTCTATCTCAAGCCATACACCGTATGAAGAGCGCGCTGGGTAATTTTGCCTGCGCGGACTTCTATCAGGAATTTTCCTCACTTGAAGCCCAGGCGAAAAACAACCAACTATCGCTTGATGACTGGTTGGCCAACTGGCAGCAAGCCAAGATACGATTAGACCAGCTGCAATGCGAGCTTAAGGACATAGCGGGCCTGTAATCTATGGACATTTTATTAGTTGACGACGACCCGATTACCCGATTAGCCCTGTGCGCAGCAGTTGAAGACTGGGGGTTCACCCCCCTGGTCGCCAAAAGTGGCGAACAGGCCCTGGAGATCGTCAATACCGACAACCCGCCGCATCTACTTATTATCGACTGGTCAATGCCCGGCATGAGCGGCCCAGAGTTGTGTAAAACCCTACGCAAGCGCGACGACGGCCAGTTTTTTTACATCCTGATGCTTACCGGCAAAGAAGGCAACGAGGCCATTATCGAGGCAATGGAGTCAGGTGCCGACGACTTCCTCAGCAAGCCCTTCGACCACCGCGTGTTAAAAGTTCGCTTGGCCGCCGGCAGCCGCATTGTCCGCTTGGAGCAAACCCTCAACCAGTTGGCATCCAGAGACTCGCTGACCCAGTGTTGGAACCGGCGAATGATCGATGAGCTCCTCAGTGCCGCAGTCGCCGAATCCCGCCGCAAGAACAGCCCACTGTCAGTCATGGTGTTGGATATTGACCACTTCAAACAGGTCAACGACAACTACGGACACGCCGCGGGAGACGTCGCCTTAAAACACATGGTCAGCATCCTCAATACCAACCTGCGCGAGTACGATCAAGTAGGTCGCTACGGCGGCGAGGAGTTTGTCATCATCCTGCCATCGACCGACAAAAACTCTGCTTGGGGGGTTGCAGAGCGTATCCGCTCATCGCTGCAATATCAGCCAGCGCCGCTGGAAAACGGCGACTCAATTTCCATGACCGTCAGCATCGGCATTACTCAGTTTGACTCGCAGCGTGACGAAAGCCGCCAGAGCCTGTTTGATCGCGCGGACAAAGCGCTGTACAGCGCCAAGCAGTCCGGCCGCAACCGCGTGGTTTACGGCGATCTATCGACCGCCGATTCGCAGTGAGAGTCGAATGTGAAACAATCCGAATTAAAGACATGGCTCAACACAGCCCGACCTGTTGGCCACGCGACAAATAACGATAATTGATACAGGAAACCGACACTATGGCCAGCCGCAGCCTTACACTCGACGACAGCACAGAGATTCGCCCGCCAGCACTGTGCAATACCATTACCGAATTCAGCCGCGCGGCGGGCGAATGCATGCGCCTTGTCACCCAGCGCCGCCGGCTGTCCAAACTCGCTAAAGGCGATGGCCACCCGGTAATGACCCTGCCCGGCTACGGTGGCGACGATGGCAGCATGGCCGCTTTGCGCTATTGGCTTAAGCGCTGGAACTACCAAGCTGAACCCTGGTTACTGGGACGCAATATGCCCGCCGAACGCATATCGCAAATGGAGCATATGCACCAATTCCAGGAAAAAATGCTCGACCGCATTCAGTTGCGAGTAGACGAACTTTACGAATGCAGTGGAGGCCGTCCTGTAAGCCTGGTCGGCTGGAGCCTCGGCGGCATTTACGCCAATGCTATGGCGCAGCGCGAACCGAATAAAATCCACCGCGTTATCAGTCTCGGCACCCCTTACGGTGACCCTCGAGGCACGGCCGCCTGGGCAATCCTCAAACGCCTGCACCGCAGCACCACGCCTGATCACGAGCAGGACACCGACCAATGGGTTACCCTTAACGCCGGTCCACGCGAGGTGCCCACCAGCGTTATTTACAGCCCCTACGACGGCATCGTGTCCCCCTCGATTGCGCGCCTAGAAGGCGACAACATCGAAAATATCTCTGTAAAATCAAGCCACCTCGCTTTTGCCTGGAACCCCTCAGTATTAGCCAAGGTTGCAGAGATACTTGCCCGCCCACTGAGCTGAGCCTACCGACGCAAAGCTGTGGTTCGCACTCCTTGCCAGCATTCACTGGCAAACAATGCGACTGAGCCGCAGCGGGCGCCTACTGCAAATAGGCTGTTGCACGCCATTTGTTAATATGCTTTAACTGCACTCTGTGAAATAACAATAATCCAGCACACGGAGCGCCTACGTGAAGAACGCAACCCCCATAGCGGCAGGGCTATGCCTGCTCGCCAGCTCTATCTCTCAGCTCAGCTACGCAGCGGACAATAAACCCCGCGGCCTAGAAGAAGTCATCGTGACCGCGCAGAAAAAGGCCGAGTCACTGCAGGACACCCCGATCTCGCTCACCGCATTTGGTGAAGAGCGCTTGGAAATCGACGGTATCAGTAACCTCAATGACATCGGCTCCAAGGTCCCCAGCCTGACCATCGAGCCCTTCCCCATCAACAATGCGACGCTGCGTATTTTCATCCGTGGCATCGGTCTATCGGATGTACAGGTGACGCAGGATCCACCTATCGGCATCTACGTCGACGGCGTTTATATCGCCCGCTCAACCGGCACTGCACTGGATGTTGCCGAACTGCAGCGCATCGAAGTCCTTCGCGGCCCTCAGGGCACGCTTTACGGCCGCAACACCACCGGCGGCGCCATCAACCTCATCACTAAACGGCCGAGCACCGAGGAGTTTGAATTCAAACAGAAGCTCACCGTCGGTAATCGCAACCAGTTAACGTCAAAAACCACCGCCAATATTCCCATCACCGACACATTGGCTGCCAAACTCGCCTACCTCACCACCGAGATGGACGGATTTATCGAAAACACCGGTCCCGGCGGCGACTTTGGCGATCGCGAAGTTGAAGGCTTCAGAATCGACTTTCGCTGGGATATCAGCGACTCGATGACCCTAGACTACGCCTACGACAAATCCGACTTTGAGTACGTCAACTACATGTACCAATCGATTCGTCCCGGCGAGCAGAACAAAGGGCAGGCCGAACCGGTACGGGAATTCTCGGTTACCCAGGCCAAGCACAGCGAAAGCCGCTTTGACTCCATGGAAACCTTTAAACCCATGGAAACCTCAGTAACAGAAATCGAAGGTCATTCCTTAATTCTCACCAAGGATTTCGAGAACGTGCAGGTGAAATACATCGCCGCCTACCGCGAATTGTACGATGCCTCCTACGCTGACCTCGGTGGCGGCCTCGGGTCGGAAAACTACCGCACCGACTCTCACGAATACTGCGGCCCAGGCCCGCGTGAACAGACCGGTGAAGAATGCCTGCCGATGGTCGTACCCAAAATCAATCAGGAACAAACCTCCCACGAACTGCAGTTCAGCGGCAGCCTGTTTGACGACTCCGTCGACTATATCGTCGGTGCCTATTATTTCGAAGAGCAGGCCACCGAAGACAACTCGCCGCTGCACCATCAGTTCAGCTCCGAAATTAGCGATGGCGTGATCCCCATTCCCACACTCGGCTCAATTATCGGTGGCACCCTGCTTGAGGCCGGCGACGTCAAAATCGTCAATATGTTGTCCCAGCGCTATGACATTGAAAACACCGCACTGGCCGCCTTTGGCCAGTTCACCTGGACGCCGAGCATTCTCGATGAGCGCCTGCACTTGACCTTTGGTGCTCGCTACTCCAAAGACAGCCGCGAGGCACTTAAAAACCAGACCGATAAAACCTATTTGGAGA
Organism: Spongiibacter sp.; assembly: GCA_041619375.1. Lineage (GTDB taxonomy): Bacteria > Pseudomonadota > Gammaproteobacteria > Pseudomonadales > Spongiibacteraceae > Spongiibacter. The sequence goes on from JBFKEA010000052.1 coordinate 5,248, forward strand.
TTCGCAGTCAAGACCGGGCCTTCGACATGCAGGACGCCTCCACCCTACAGCCACTGCTCACACAAAGTGGCTTCCTGCTACCGGGCGACCGCGCCTTTGACAACATCTTTGCATCGAAGGACTTCACCGATAGCTCATTCAGCTTTATCGCCGAATTTGACCTGACCGACGATATCAATGTGTACGGCAAGTTTATTCAGGCCTACAAGTCGGGCGGTTTCAATACCCGCGACCCTCAGCGCGGCTCCACCGGTGAGCCGGCCGGCCCGACCACTCCCGAAGGCCGGGGTGATGACACCGACCAACCAGCACCCGATGGCGTCGTCTACGGCTACGGCTTTGCCGACGGCTTCGACGAAGAGCACGTAGACTCGCTGGAAGCCGGTATTAAAAGCGAACTGCTGGATCGCCGACTGCGTGTCAATGCGAACATCTTCTACAGCGAATACACCGACATTCAGCTCAACTTCATTCTCGCCGGCACCATTGCCGATACGAAAGTCGCCAATGCTGGTGAAGCGGAAATGCGTGGACTGGAAGCCGACATCACCTTCCTGGCAACCGACAATCTAATGCTCATGTTGAACTACGCGTACCTGGATGCCGAAGTCACCAAAGCAGTCGATAAAGCCGGCAATGACGTCACCAAAACCTTCGTGTTCTATTCGGCGCCGGAGCAAAGCTACACCGCCTCCGCTGACTGGACGATTGGCTCCTGGGACTGGGGTACAGTGTCGGCCAACGTTAGCTACAACTATATGGATGAACGCAACGGCGGCGTACGTAGAGCCAATGCCGTAAACACCTTCATTGGCAGCTACGGTCTGTGGAATGGTCGCCTGAGCTTTAGCGAGATCCCCATCAGTCGCTTTGGATCACTCACTGTCGGGTTGTGGGGCAAAAACCTCGCCGACGAAGAGTACGAGATCACCGCCATCGACAACTTACCGCACAGTGACCGCGCCGTGATTTGGGGAGAGCCGCGTACCTACGGTGTCGATATCATCTACGAGTTTTAAGCAAGCCTCCACCCCGCCAACGCGCAATGTGTCAGGGCGGGACCACAGAAAAAAGGCAGCCTATGGCTGCCTTTTTCGTGGGTGACATCGTCGAATTAAATACCGAAAAAAGGTTGCAGAGCCCTAGCAATAAGGCCTTTAAATTTTAGCGGCGCATCTAGGCCCGCCAGACAAATACAGTCCTCGTCGGCATCGGCGACAGGCTGATGCTCTGTCGAGCCATCGAGATCGGCAAAGTCACCCGTATTAAATTGGCCTACAAGGTCGCGGTAACCACCGCGCAAAATCAGCGTCATCTCCTGGCCGCGATGACTGTGAACCGGCATTTTCTTGCCTGCACCAATCCGCAATAACATGGCCTCGCCCTCGCCACACTGTAAATCTATGCGCTTGACCCCCGGCACAATGCTCTTCCAAGCTAGGGCGTCATAACTGTCTTGCTCCACTAGCTTGCGCAATAAAGTCGGCAATTGGCCCGAGTCCGCAGTGGACACCTTCGGCGCCGGTGCCACTGCCACAGGCCGGTCTAACAGGGCCATCATCGACTCACGGCGGCCAGCAGACAGCGGCCGCGCCTCCAAGCCTGCCAGCAAACTGCCACCGAGTTCCTCCCCCCTTGCCGCCAGCGCTCGGCAGCGCCCGCAATATTGCAAATGGCAGCCGACCACCAGTGCCAGTGCAGCAGGCAGTGCGCCCGCTGTATAACTGAAAACGGTCTCGTCGCTAGGATGATGTTCAATAGCCGCCATTACTGCAGTTCTCCAAAGTGCTGGCGGAATGCCCGTATCGCCAGCCGTAAACTCGATTTTACACTGCCCAGCGGCATCCCTGTTTCCAAGGCAATTTCACTGTGGCTCTTACCCTCGTAGTAGGACTTGTAAATCACCTGGGCTTGATTGTTGGGCAAGCCCGCTATAACCGCCATCAATCGCTCACCATCTGCATCTAAACTGGGCTCTGAGCTCACCGTCTCGGCCAAATTATCATCGGACTCATAGGCAATGCCACGCTGCTTGCGCAAACGGTCAATCCACAAATTTCGCGCCACCCGAAACAGCCAGGTACTAACAGCGGCTTTTTCCCGGCGGTACAGATGTGCCTTGTTCCACAACGCCAGCAAGGCCTCCTGAGTCAAATCCTCAGCTATCGATGACGCCGCTCCCTGCCCCAGCAAATAGGCATTTACGCGGGGCGAAAAATGGTCAAACAACAGCATAAAACTGTGCTTGTCCCGCTGCTCCGCCACTTTCACCATGCAGTCAGCCCAAAAAGCGCCGTTGCGCTCTACTTTTCTGGCTTCATCTGCCATCTACTGTCCTCTTCCAGCCTGTTGTACGTCCGCATCTGCACGCTGGATCAGTCCACCCGGCGAATCAGAGGTTGCCCATAATATCGCGGCAATCAGCACAAACTGTAATGGAATACGCAGCCACAACATACTGTCCGATAATTCGCCGCCCACCCCCGGCGCGCCGGAAATAGCCTGATAAATATTGGCAGGCAATACCGCAATACAGTACAGCGCCATAAGCTGGCCGACCTGCTGCCGCCAGCGTGGCACCAACACCAGCGGCGCCATTACCAACTCCACCACCCCCGTGAACCATACGATCCACAGCGGCAGAGGCAAAAATGGTGGAACAATGGTGACAAAATCCTCGGCGAACAAAAAATGGGTGGCCCCACCCGCCAAAAAAAACAGGCATATCAACACGCAAATAATTATTTTCACCGCGCTATTCCTCCACTCAACTTAATAACCATAGCAGCCCCGGCAAGCATCAAGTACTGCCACGCAATTTTTCGCTAAAACGCCACATCACACAGCAGTGCTTGTTAGCGGGGTCAGGCCTCGCTAACATGAGTCCATACGTGGTGGAGAAGCATTAATGACCTACAAAAGCATGCCGGAGTTAATCGGCAACACCCCCTTGATAAAACTCAAACAGGTGTCGGAGCTGACCGGCTGTACCATTCTTGGCAAAGCTGAATTTCTCAACCCCGGCGGTTCGGTAAAAGACCGCACCGCATTGGGCATTATCCGCGCGGCCGAGCGCGACGGCAGTCTTCGGCCCGGCGGCACCGTCGTTGAAGGTACCGCCGGCAATACTGGAATAGGCCTGACTCTGATTGCCAACGCACTGGGCTACAAAAGCGTCGTGGTGATGCCACAGAGCCAGAGCCGCGAAAAAATTGAGCTGCTCGACCTCTACGGCGCCGACCTGCGACTGGTTCAAGCCACCAGCTACAGCGACCCTAACCACTACATCCACACCGCGCGGCGGCTGGCGGAAAGCCTCAATGACAGCGAGCCCAACGGCGCCATCTGGGCCCGGCAGTTCGACAATATCGCCAATGCCAATATTCACCAGCAAACCACCGGTGAGGAAATCTGGCAGCAGACCGAGGGCAATATCGACGGCTTTATCTGCGCGGTCGGTACCGGCGGCACTCTGGGCGGCGTCAGCCGCGCCCTCAAGGCACACAACAAGGACGTTCAAATCGGCCTCGCCGACCCCCAGGGCTCAGCCCTCTACAATTACTACAGCCATGGCGAGCTGCAGGGCGAGGGACGCTCCATTGCCGAAGGCATTGGCATCAGCCTTATTACCGACAACCTGCGCCTAGCCGAGGTCGACAGCGCGTTCGAAGTCAGTGATGCCGAGGCCCTGCCCTATATCTTTAACTTGTTGCGCCATGAAGGACTGTGCCTAGGTGGCTCCTCGGCCATCAATATTGCTGGCGCGGTCAAACTCGCGCGCCAACTCGGCCCCGGCCATACCATCGTTACCATTTTGTGTGACTACGGTGATCGCTACAAAAGCAAGCTCTACAACCCCGTTTTTTTAGAAAACATGGGCTTGCCGGCGCCAGACTGGATGGTTAATTAAACGTAGCGCCCAGCTGCACCGCCTAACAATAACGTTTTACTGACTTTAGCGCGGCAGCTGTATTTGCCGCACAAGTATTTTGCAAAGGACTTATGTCATGGAAATCGGCACATTGATTCTGCTGGCGCTTGCAGTGTTTACCTTGCTGTACATCATCATGGTCTACAACGGCTTGGTAAACCTAAAACACAACGTTGCCAAACACTTGGCCAACATCGACGTACTCCTCAAGCAACGCCACGACGAACTGCCCAAGTTGGTCGAAACCTGCAAGCAGTACATGCAATACGAACAGGACACCTTAGAGAACGTCATCCGCGCCCGCCAGAACGTTGCCAGCGCACAGGCCAGCCACGACATGAAGGCCCTAGGCCAAGCCGAAAGCGGTTTGCGCAGCAGCCTTGGCAATCTATTTGCCCTGGCGGAAAACTACCCTGAGCTCAAGGCCGACAGCGTGTTTCAGAATTTACATACGCGCATTTCAGCTCTGGAAAACGCCATCGCCGATCGCCGCGAAATCTACAACGAAGCCGTTAACAACAACAATGTTCGCATCGAGCAATTCCCCGATCTATTCATCGCCCGCAGTTTTAATTTCACTGCCTTCGAGCTGCTGCAGTTTGACAAAGCTGAGCTGAGCGATGTGAATATCAAATCGCTGTTTAGCGATTAGGGGCGCCGTGAACGATTATTTTCCATCGGTTCTTCTCGCTGCCCTTTCGCTGATCAGCGCCGTGGCCAGTGTGTCGCGACTGCGACGCGCGCGCATTATCGAAGACACCCCGACCTCAAAAATACGCTCAGCACATCAGGGCTACGTCGAATTAATTGGCGGCGCAGAATTAGCCAGCGGTCAAACACCACTGCTCAGCAAGCTCAGCCAGCAGCCCTGCCTGTGGTTCCGCTATCGCATTGAGCGCTACGAGCGCAGCGGCAAAAATAGTCACTGGCGGAAAATTGAAGGCAGCACCAGCGAGCGGCCTTTTGTGCTTAATGATGGCACCGGCCACTGCTACATCTACCCCGACCGGGCAGATGTCAGCAGTCACCGCAAGCGCAGCTGGTACGGCAACAGCCGCTACCCCAACCCCGGCGAAGGCAGCGGCCTAATGGGCCGCCGCTATCGCTATACCGAGGAGCTGCTTTGCCCCGGCGACCTGCTATACGCTATCGGCCTGTTCGAGACCCGACACCCACCCAGCGACGGCGAGCGTAACAACGCGCGTATGATGGAAATTCTCAGCGAGTGGAAACAGGATTACGACCGCCTGATCGCCCGCTTTGACCGCAACGGAGATGGTGATATCGACCTGCAGGAATGGGAATTGGTCCGCCGCGAAGCGCTGCGTAAAGCCGAGCGTGAAAACCGTCGCAGCGACAGCCCACAGGCCGTCAATACCCTGAGTTATTCGCCCAGCCGGCAACAACCGTTTATCATCGCCACCTCGGAACCCGAATCATTGAGTCGACGCTACCGCTGGCAGTCACTGGCCTGGCTACTTTTCAGCCTTGGCAGTGCCGCCGGCCTAGCGTGGCTATTACTGCAGCAAAGCGCAGCATAGGAAAGCAATATGACAACGCGGCGCAATACCCGTGAACGAATACTTCAAGTTGCCGAAGAACTTTTCGCCAAGCAGGGCTTCGCAGCCACCTCTATCAGCGAGATAGCGGTGCAGGTAGGCATCAGTAGCCCAGGTATTTACAAGCACTTCAGCAATAAATTGGCGATCTATGAGGAGGTCTGCGAACGCTTGATGGCCCCCATCGTCGAGACCTCGACCAAACTGCACGCCGCAGCCAACTTTGACGAAATTCGCGAACAGCTGCACACCCTAATCAGCGACTTGAGTGCCAAGCCCAATATTGCGCGGCTGGTTCAACACGCGACTCTGGCGCAAGATGAGACCCTCACCCTGCTCAGCGAACGCTGGTACCGAAAGCTGTTTGCCTTTCTCAGCGACGGCGTCAATGACCCCGATGTCGAGTGGATACACGCGCCGACAGCGATGGCCTTTCACTGCATGATTCTCGGCTATGTAACACTGGCGCCGCTGCACCAATCCATTTTTGGCATCGACCCAATGGAGCCCAAGCAGCTTGAAGCCCAGCTACAACTGCAAAACGATATGGTTGACGGCTTTAACCGCCTGCTGCCCTTTACAAAGAAAGGCTAAACCGCCAGCTGCTCGGCCGCCGTGCGCATGGCATCTCGGTGATCACTTTCTAGCTGCTCCATTTGCTTGCGATAGGCCTGGCGCTCACTGCGACTGAGCGCTTTCCAAGCCTGATGGGTCGGCACCTCGGCCAATTCTGCGGCGACGCGGATAAACACCGCGCCCTGCTCGCGCAAGCGCTCATCCAGCGACGGCTGATCCAGCAACACCGCCAACCTCAAGCACAGTTCGCTGCCACCGACCTGGCCATCGAGATAACAACGCGCTAACACCCGGATACTTTCGCGCGCGCCCAACCGGCTCTCGGCGCTCGGCGGCACAAATTCACCTACCGCCTCAACAGGCTGGCTGTCAGCGCCGCCGGCGGCCTTCGACACTCTGCGCAGGCGCAGTAACAAAACGGCCGCATAACTGGCCAGCGGTAAAATAATTACCCCCGCGGCCACCAACCAAGGCCAAAACTGATTCATATCTCCCCCGATACCACTCTGTCAAAGTCGCCATTTTAACCGCTATCGGCTGACAACACCCTGCTTTATAATGGCGCCCCCTAAAACCGGAGGCCCGCCGTGTCTACGCCCGATGCCATTCGCTGGAACCAGGACAGCCTGGAATTACTCGATCAACGCCTGCTGCCCAATCAGGTGAGTTACCTGCACTTCGACGAGCCACTGGCCGTAGCTGCGGCCATCCGCGACATGGTCGTCCGCGGCGCCCCCGCCATCGGCATTACCGCTGCCTACGGCATGGCGCTCGCCGCCGCCCGGTGCACAGCGCAGGCCAGTGTCGCCGCATGGACACAAGTCCTCGCACCCGCTCGTCAGGCCTTAGCTGACAGCCGCCCCACCGCCGTCAAC
>JBFKEA010000053.1:0-12179 GCA_041619375.1 Spongiibacter sp.
CATCAAGGCTGTCTTTGAAGCCCTTCACCGCGCCGCCGAGGTCGCTGCCAATATTCTTCAGCTTTTTCGTGCCAAACAGTAATACGACGATTGCCAGGATAATCAGCAGTTGAGTAACACTTATGCCACTGAGCATGGTTTCTACCTCGTTTAATTGTCGTTGCTAGTGCGCTGCGCTTTTTCGTCGTGGCCGGAAAGGCCAAAGCGCCGCGCCAGTTCATTCAGGACATCGCGGTGGTCGCCGCCAAGCTGCTGCAACATCACCATGCTGTGAAACCACAGGTCGGCGGTTTCGTAGATCACCTCGCTAAGCTCGCCACTGCGCTCGGCATCCTTGGCGGCGATGACGGTTTCGACGGCCTCTTCACCGACTTTTTCCAAAATTTTGTTCAGCCCCTTGTGGTACAGGCTGGCCACATAGGAGCTGTCGGCATCCGCCTGTTTGCGCTCGGCCAGTACGGCGTCAAGTTGGGCGAGCAGGGTGTCGCTGTGGGGCTTATTTGTCATAAATTTGATCCGGGTCTTTGAGTACGGCTTCGCGGCTTTGCCACTGCTGGTCTTCGAGGCCGCGAAAAAAACAACTTTGGCGGCCGGTGTGGCAGGCGATGCCGCCAATCTGTTCAACCTGTAGCAGCAGCGCGTCACCGTCACAGTCCAAGGCGATATCGTGCAGTTGTTGCACGTGGCCCGAGCTTTCGCCCTTGCGCCACAGCGCCTGGCGGGAGCGCGACCAGTAAATGGCGCGCTGCTCGCGCACCGTTAGCGTCAGTGCTTCGCGATTCATCCACGCCATCATGAGTACGCGGCCGCTGTGTACATCTTGCGCAATGGCCGCGACAAGACCGTCGTTGTTCCACTTTACTTCATCTAGCCAGTGCTTGCTGTTGGGCGCGGGCATCACACAGTATCCGGTTAGTATTACAAGCCGCTTACTTTAACTCAGCGGGAGCGAATTAAGAAATACAAGCCGGCGGCTGCCAGTGCCAAGCTGCTACTTGGCAGGTTTTGCAGGTTCAGGCTGATCTCTGGGTCGGCCAGCAGCGCAGCGGCAAGCAGGGTGACAATTGCCAGCCGCTGGTTGCGAGCGCGGCGTTCGCGCAGCGCGGCCTGTTGTTCGCTGTGCTGAAGCTGTTGTCGGAACGCCTCCTGCGGGTCTTGTTGAGGGAGGTGGCCGCGCTCAAGCAGCGCCTCGGGCAGCTGAGGCAGCTGTTCCAGCCAACCGGGTAGACGGTGACTGACGCGCTTTAGCATGCTTTGTGGCGAGTAGCGGTCGCGCACCCAGCGCTCCAGGAACGGCATGGCGGTTGCCCACAGGTCGAGCTGGGGATAGAGCTGACGCCCCAGTCCCTCGATATTGAGCAGGGTTTTCTGCAGTAGCACCAGCGACGGTTGTATTTCCATATCAAAGCGTCGCGCGGTTTGAAACAGGTAAACCAGCAGCTGGCCAAAGGAGATGTCCGCCAGCGGTTTCTCAAATATCGGTTCGCTGACGCTGCGGATGGCCGCTTCAAATTCGTGGACTTTGGTTTGGGCGGGAACCCAGCCGCACTCAACGTGCAATTCGGCGACCTCCCGGTAATTGCGCTGAAAGATCGCCAGTAGATTGCGCGCTAAATAATACTGGTCGAAGTCGCTGAGGCTGCCGATGATGGCGCAGTCGATGGCGATATATTGCGGCGATTGCGGACGGCCCTCGGCAACAAAAATATTGCCGGGGTGCATATCGGCGTGGAAGAAGCTGTCGCGAAATACCTGAGTGAAGAAAATTTCGACGCCGCGCTCGGCGAGTTTCTTCATGTCGGTGCCCTGGGCCTTCAGGGTGTCGATATCGGTAACCGGGGTGCCGTGAATGCGCTCCATTACCAAGACATTGCGCCGGGTGTAATCCCAGTGTACCTCGGGCACATAGAGGACTTCGGAGTCGGCGAAATTGCGGCGCAGTTGCGAGGTGTTGGCGCCTTCGCGCTGCAGATCGAGTTCGTCGTAGATGGTGTGGCGGTAGTCTTCGACGACTTCCTCCGGGCGCAGGCGTCGGCCGTCCGGCAGATGGCGGTGGACCAAGCGGGCGATACTTTGCAGCAGCTTAATGTCTTCGCTGATAGTGTGCTTGATGCCGGGGCGGACGACTTTGACCACCACCTGTTGGCCTGATTTCAGTGTTGCGCAATGGACTTGGGCAATGGAGGCTGAGGCCAGCGCTTCGCGGTCGAAGTCGGCGAATATCGCGTCAACACTTTGGCCCAGGGCTTTTTCTATTACCGCAACGGCCTGCTCGCTTGGAAAGGGTGGAACGCGGTCCTGGAGGTGGGCCAGCTCATCGGCAATGTCGTCGGGCAACAGGTCGCGGCGGGTGGAGAGCAGCTGGCCAAACTTAATGAAAATGGGGCCCAGCGACTCCAGCGCCAGGCGCAGTCGCTGGCCGCGACTAAGAGCGGGGGGCGGACACAGTCGCCAGGGGCCGCAGCGCAGCAGCAGGCGCGCGCGCAGTGGCAACTGCTCCTGGGGGATCAGCAAATCGATACGGTAGCGGCAGACGGTGATGAGGATGGCGAACAAGCGTCGCAGGCCCATGGCGTGTTCCTTACTCTTATTGGGGCTTCAGGCGCTGTTGAAGGCGGCGGAGCTTGGCTTCCAGGCGCTCGCTGCGGGCGCTGAGTTCATCGATGTCGCGATACAGGGCCTCGGCTTGTAGGGGGTGCGGCAGTAGTCGACTTTCTTCCAGCAAAAAGTCGCCGAGTTGACGGCGCAGGTTTTTGCCGGTGTGTTGCAGCCATTTGTGGCCGGCGCGAAGGCCCCGGCCAATCTGGTGGGCGGCGATATCGCCAAAGGCCTCGGCCAGCGGTTGTTCCCAGTCGAGCTGCAGCTCGGCCAGCAGTTTGCGCAGCGCCAGTAGCGGCGCGGTGTCACCGCTGACCTGTATGTCGCCATTGATCAGCGCGGCGGCGGGGTCTCTGGCGGTGGCGACCGCGGCAAATTCGCTCCAGCGGCCGCGCAGCGCGGTACTGGGCTTGCTGACTGCGCCCAGTATTAATTTCAGCTGCTGGCCGTTAACCGCCAGGCCGAGACTGAGATTGGGCTCGAGCAGTTCCAGGCTGAAACGCTCGCCGTCGAGTTGGGCCAATTTGGCGCCGCTGCTGGGGTCTAGCTGCAGGGCGCGGTTGACGACGTCTTCCAGCCTAGCCAGTGCTGCACTGCTGAGGATCGGCGGTATCAAGGTTTGACGCCTCGGTGCACGGCCACGACGCCGGCGGTCATATTGTGATAGCGCACCTGGGCAAAGCCGGCCTCGGTCATCATGTCTTTCAGCGTTTCCTGGTCGGGATGCATGCGAATGCTTTCGGCTAGGTAGCGATAACTGTCTTCGTCATTGGTGATGAGTTTGCCCATGCGCGGCAAAATATCGAAGGAGTAGCGGTCGTAGACCTTGCCCATCAGCTCGTTGGTTGGCTTGGAGAATTCTAGTACCAGCAGTCGGCCGCCGGGCTTGAGTACCCGCAGCATGGAGCGCAGGGCGGCGTCTTTGTCGGTGACATTGCGCAGCCCAAAGGCGATGGTTATGCAGTCGAAGCTGTTGTCCGGAAACGGCAGGCATTCGGCATTGGCCTGCACGTACTCTATATTGCCGACAATGCCGCGGTTGGTGAGCTTTTCGCGGCCAACTTTGAGCATTGAGTCGTTGATGTCGGCCAGCACCACTTTGCCTTCGCTGCCGACGATGCGGCTGAATTTGGCGGCCAGGTCGCCAGTGCCGCCGGCGATGTCGAGTACCGCATTGCCGCGACGTACGCCGGACAATTCGATGGTGAAACGCTTCCACAGGCGGTGGATGCCGCCGGACATCAAATCGTTCATTAGGTCGTATTTGCCGGCCACGGAGTGAAAGACGCCGGCCACCATATTGACCTTGTCGCCTCGATTGACCGTTTTAAAGCCGAAGTGGGTGGTTTTGTCGTCTGCCATAATTGTGTTCCGCGGGGCTGAATTGGGCGCTGCTGCCGTGAGGCGGCCTTATTGTATCTGTTGGGACGGCGGCCTGCACGGTTGCGCGTCAGATATCGAGTTTGCTGCGCAGTTCTCTCATTCGCCTGCGCTGTTCATCCCGTTCCAGGGGGCGGGGGTCGGGCTTGGGCAGGGCGTCGGGGCGCGGCGGTTCAAGTGTCTGGCCCTTGCGGACTTGCTCGCAGAGGGCTTGGTAGTGGCGGCGGAAGACCGGGAAGGCCTGCTGCTCGCTGTTGTTGGCCAGAAAGTACCAGTCGCTCTGGCGGCCGGCGTGGTACACCGCGGGGTGGGACCAGCCGTAGTCATTTTTCGGCGAGGGCGCGCGGCAGGCTTCCACATAGGCGCTGTGCGGGTCGGGCAGACCCAGCTCGCGGTCGTCGGGCTCACAGTATTTGAGTATGCCTTTGATGGTGGGCAGGAACTCCGATTCGCGAATGGCGCGGTGGCAGGCGGCGGTAATGTGTTCTGGCTGGATATGGCAGAGATTGCTGTACCAGAGTTTTTTTGCGTAGGACAGTTTCTCGCTGTTGGCAAACGCCTTGTTGTACTGGTTGTGATAAACCAGCTCAAACTCCGCGAACATGCGGTTGATGGCGTCGATCACCGCGCCCTTGTCGGGCAGTGGCTCAGAGGCCGTCTGCCCAGCTGCGGTCGGTGTGTTTTTCGATGAAGCCAGTTGCTGTTTGGCTTGATCCAGAAGCTCTTTGCTGTCTCGCATCGTGTTTGTCCAGTTGGTGGCTGTGTGCCCAGCGGTATTTTACATGCTGCAAAAACTTGGTGTTCCAGGAGCGCTGTGCCTGACCGCTGTCGCGCCAGAATAAAATGAATTCCGGCACTTGTTGGCGGGCAAAATCGGCGTCGATGCGCGCCATGCGCAGTATTTCGAATACCTCGGGGCTAGGCTGCCAGTTATTGCTGATCGGCACAAAGGCTTGCTCGTGACTGACGGCGTTGGTGTAGCGCGCCCACTGCAGGCGAATATGTTGTAAAAAACGCGAGTTCCAGTTGCTGTCCAGGGTACCGCGCTCGCGCCAGTAGAGGATGAATTCGGGGATGGCGTCTTCAATAAAGTGCTGGCTGATGTTGTCGCGCAGTAAAATCTCCAGTGCGTCTCGGCTGGGGCGCCAGTCGCTGTCGATTGGTTGGTTTTTTGCCTGTTCAATATCGGCGTATTGCTGTTTTTTCCAGCGCCGGCTGACATATTGGCTGAAAGTGCTGCTCCAGGAGCTGCGTGCTTCTCCGCTCTCGCGGTAGTGGGCAATGAATTCCGGCAGGCAGGCGTCGATAAAGTCGCTGCTGATGCGGCCGAAACGCGTTAAGTATTCAATGGATGCCGGGTCGGGTCGCCAGTCGGCGTTAATGAGCTGGCGGCCGGGTACGGGTTGCTGCGGGTGTGCGCTGCGCGATTGCGCGCGCTGCGGCGTTGGCGCAGCGGTTGTTGTGCGTGGCGCGGGCGCCGCCGCAGGTGTTGCCAATGACGGGCGGCCGGGTAGGGCAAAGCGGATATTGCGGGCGTTGCTGATCAGCGCGCCGCCGATAATAATGAGCCCCTGATCGTGAAGTTGTTGCAAGATACGGTCTATGTCGCTGCTTTGCCAGAACGGCAGCTGTTCTTCAAGTCGTTGGCGGTCGAGCAGGTACCAGGCTTGCCCCTGGCGCGGCCGGGATTCCAATAGGGGTTGCCACTCAGCCAATAGCTGGTACAACAGTGCGCCCTCCAGGCCGATGGTGGCGGCCAGAGTAGGCGATACCAGCAGGGGTCTTTCTAATATTGGCGCCGACATCAAACATTATCCTCAGGTGACAGAGTATTGTACGGGCTGGGTGCCCACCCTGTCAGCAAAACAGCGGAGCACAACGCAATGGTCAAAAACAAAACTGCCTATGTCTGCAATGACTGTGGTTCGGATCACCGCAAATGGCAGGGGCAGTGCCAGGATTGCGGTGCCTGGAATACGCTCAGTGAAGTTCGCCTGGGGGCGGGTGTGCCGATGACGGTGGCGCCCGCTCGCCAAGGTTATGCGGGTGCGGTAGGTGAGCTGCAAAGTTTGGCCAGTGTGCAAATAGAGGATTTGCCGCGTATTGCCAGCGGCTTTGAGGAGCTGGACCGAGTGCTTGGCGGCGGCTTTGTGCCGGGCTCGGCAGTGCTGCTGGGCGGCCATCCCGGCGCGGGGAAGAGTACCTTGCTGTTGCAGGTGTTGTGCCGGCTAGCGGCGGCGCGCAAGTGCCTGTATGTCACCGGGGAGGAGTCGCTGCAGCAGGTGGCGCTGCGCGCGCGGCGGCTGGGTTTGTCGGCCGACGAGCTGCAACTGTATTCGGAGACCAGTTTGGAGGCGATTCTGGCGCAGGCCTTAAAGCACCGTCCGGCAGTACTGGTGGTGGACTCTATTCAGGTGCTGCACAGTGAGCAGGCAAGCTCGGCACCGGGCAGTGTGTCGCAGGTGCGCGAGTGCGCCGCGGCGCTGACCCGCTTCGCCAAGCAGAGTAATACAGTGTTGATCATGGTGGGGCATGTCACCAAGGATGGCGCACTGGCGGGCCCCAAAGTGCTGGAGCACATTATCGATTGCTCAATTATGTTCGAGGGCGGTAGTGACAGCCGTTATCGCACGCTGCGCGGACACAAAAATCGCTTTGGTGCGGTGAATGAGCTAGGGGTCTTTGCAATGACGGAGCTGGGCTTGAAGGAGGTGCGCAACCCTTCCGCGATTTTTCTCAATCGCAGCGAAGTGCAGGCTGCTGGCAGCGTGGTGATGGTGGTCTGGGAGGGGACCCGGCCACTGTTGGTAGAGATACAGGCACTGGTGGACGAAAGTAATTACGGCAACCCCCGGCGTGTGGCGGTGGGTTTGGAGCAGAATCGCCTGGCGATGCTACTGGCGGTACTGCATCGCCACGGTGGTCTGCAGCTCGGCGATCAGGATGTGTTTGTGAATGTTGTGGGTGGCGTAAAGGTGCTGGAGACCGGGGCGGATCTGGCGCTGCTATTTGCCATCGTGTCAAGCTTTCGCGATCGGCCATTGGCGGAAGATTTAGTGGTCTTTGGCGAGGTGGGCTTGTCGGGGGAGATTCGCCCGGTACCCAGTGGTCAGGAGCGATTGCAGGAGGCTCGCAAGCACGGTTTCAGTCGCGCCATTGTGCCCAAGGCCAATGCGCCGCGCGGCGGCATTGGCATGGAGGTGGTCGCGGTCAGTACTCTGGCAGAAGCCATTGAGGCTATGTAGCGCAGAGCCGCCGGCGGCTGCTTAAAACAGCTCGATGGGTTCTCCGCCATCTTCTTCGAAGGGCGTGGTGCCGGTGCTGTCGCTGATGGTACTGGGCGCGTTGCCGACGCGGAAGTATTCAAAGATGGCATTATTTTGACCGGGCGCGGCGAGCTCGCCGGTTTCCGGGTCGATGCGCACCGTTACAATGCCCTCGGGTTGTTTGAGGTGGCGCTCTTGGCGGCCCTCTAGGGCGATGCCCATGTAGTCAATCCAGATAGGTAGGGCGACGGACCCGCCAAACTCGCGGCGCCCCAATTTTTGGTTTTGGTCGAAGCCGACCCAGGTAGAGGTAACGACGCCGCTGCTGTAGCCCGAGAACCAGGCGTCGGTTGGGCCGTTGGTGGTGCCGGTTTTGCCGGCCGCGTCGCTGCGCTTCAGAGTCAGGGCTTTGCGCCCGGTGCCACGGGTGATGACATCTTTGAGGATGCTGTCGATGAGAAATACAACTTCTTCATCGACGACACGCTCGGCTTGGCGCGGCTGGTACTCGGCGCTGTCTACGCGCAGGTCGTCCAGTGAATCGGCCTCCCGGTTGCCGATATCGCCACTTTCATTGTTGAGGTCGCTGCAGTCGCGGCAGGCGATGGCGGGGTCGGCGCGATAGATGGTGTTGCCGTCGCGGTCGATGATTTGCTCGATAAGCCAAGGGGATACTTTATAGCCGCCGTTGGCGAAGGTCGCATAGCCGGTAACGACGTCTAGTGGTGTTAGTGAGTGGCTGCCGAGAGCAAGTGACAGGTCGCGCGGTAATTTGCTGTCATCGAAACCGAAGCGCGCCACATAGTCGATGGCGGTGCTGATGCCGAGCTCGCGCAGCAGGCGAATTGATACTAGGTTGCGGGACAGGTAGAGGGCCTTGCGCAGGCGCATTGGGCCGTTAAATTTGCCGTTTGAATTGCTGGGGCGCCAGGTACCCCCTAGCGATGCGTCGTCAAAAACAATGGGGGCGTCGTTGATAATGCTGGCGGCGGTAAAGCCATTTGCTAGCGCTGCGGTGTAGATAAATGGCTTGAAGGCCGAGCCGGGCTGTCTGGCCGCCTGGGTGACGCGGTTAAATGAGCTGCGCTCATAGCTATAGCCGCCCACCAGGCTGAGGATGGCGCCGCTGTCGGCATCGAGCGAGACCAGTGCACCCTGAATGGCGGGTAGTTGTGAAAATTGCCAGTTGCCGTTGGCGACGCGCAGGCGGATGACGTCGCCGGGGGCGACAAGTTCATCTACGGATTCTGCTTCGTAGCTGTTTCGGTCTTCGTTGATATAGCGCACGGTGCCGGCGAAGCCCTGCTGCCATTCCAGGGTGGTCTGTTGTCCGGAGGCCAGTAATACGGTGGCGCGCTTGCTTTCAATGCTCAGTACTAGAGCCGGGTGCCAGGGCTCGATGCTGCCGATGTCGCGCAGCTTGTCAGCGAGTTTTTCAAGGGTCTGGGTGTCGAGTTCGGTGGGCAGTGTCCACTGCTGCTCGGGGCCTCGGTAACCGTGGCGGCGGTCGTACTCACTGACGCCATTTACGACGGCATTTCTTGCGGCGGCTTGTAGCGTGCTGTCGACGGTGGTGATGACGCTGTAGCCATTTTCGTAGGCATCGCGGCCGAAGCGGTGCAGCATTTCTAGGCGGACCATTTCGGCGGCGTAGGCGGCGTTGACATCGAGCTGGCTGCCGTGTCGGCGTGCGCTGATCGGTTGCTCGATCGCTTCCTTAAATTCATCCTCGTTGACGTAACCAAGGGCGCGCATGCGTCGCAGTATCCAGTTGCGGCGGATGCGAGCGCGGCTGGGGTTGGCAATGGGATTGTAGGCAGATGGCGCTTTGGGCAGGCCGGCGATCATCGCCATTTGCGCTAGATTAAGGTCTTTGATGGTTTTGCCGTAATAGGTTTGTGCGGCGGCTTCGATGCCGTAAGAGTGGTTGCCGAGGAAGATTTTGTTCAAGTAGAGCTCGAGGATGTCGCCCTTGCTGAGTTTGCGTTCGATTTCGATGGCTAGAAAAATTTCGGTGAATTTGCGGGTAAAGGTGCGCTCCTGACTGAGGAAGTAGTTCTTGGCGACCTGCATGGTGATGGTGGAGCCGCCGGTTTGTATGCTGCCGCTGGTGATCAATTGCGAGGCGGCGCGGAGCAGGCTGGTGAGGTCGACGCCTCGGTGTTGGTAGTAGCGGTCGTCTTCGGCAGCGAGAAATGCGTCAACAAAGGTTTTGGGCACCTCTTGTATGCTCACCGGCGAACGACGTTTTTCGCCAAACTCGCCGATAATCTGTCCATCTCTGCTATATATACGAAGAGGCGTTTGCAGCTGCACGTCGCGAAGTTGATCGACTTCGGGGAGTTGTGGGGCGATATACAGGAATGCCGCGCAGAAAATCATCACAGCGCCAGCGGCAGAAATGAGGGCCAGTAGGCCAAAGAAACGTAGTAGCGAAACAGTGCGAGCCATATTTATCCAGTTATGCCAAAGGGCTATCAAAACGCGGGGACTAGGATACCCAAATCTGTGAAATTATCGGGGTATTTTTTTCATAACTATTTGCGCAATGGTATACACTGGTATTTAATCTTGCATATAAGAATTCGCCCTAAGTCCACGATGTAAATAGGAAAATAACAGTGCTAGATGGCTTGTTAGGCGGTCAAAAATCCCGCAGCTTGCTCGGCGTTGATATCAGTTCCAGCGCCGTCAAAATGCTTGAATTGAGTCGCAGTGGCGAAAAGCTGCGCGTAGAAAGCTATGCGGTGATGTCATTGCCGCCGCAGTCTGTCGTTGAAAAAAATGTCGTTGAGGTGGAGGCCGTTGGCGAAATCGTCAAGGCGGTTCACAGCCGCTGTCGCAGCAAGCTAACCCGGGCGGCGGTGGCCGTGCCCGGGTCGGCGGTGATCACCAAAATGCTACGTATGCCCGCCGATATGAACGACAACGCCATGGAGGCGCAGATCTCCCTAGAGGCGGATCAATATATCCCCTACCCCCTCGATGAAGTTGCCCTAGATTTCGAAGTGCTTGACGTTGCCGAAGATGCGCCCGAGCAAGTTGAGGTCATGCTGGTGGCCTGTCGCCGCGATAATGTCGATAGCCGAGTTGAGGCGCTGGAGTTAGGCGGTCTGGATCCGAAGGTGATGGATGTTGAGGCCTATGCGGTAGAGCGCAGCTACGGGTTGTTGGCTGAGCAGCTGGGCGTGGACGAGAATACGGTGGTGGCCATCGTCGATATCGGCGCCAGCATGACGTCACTCAGCGTTATTGTGGATAATGAAACGGTGTATACCCGCGACCAGTTGTTTGGTGGTCGTCAGCTCACCGAGGAAATTCAGCGTCGCTATGGCCTCAGTGTGGAGGAGGCGGGCCTGGCTAAGAAGCAGGGCGGCTTGTCAGACGACTACGATAGTGAGGTGTTAGCGCCCTTTAAAGAAGCGGTGATCCAGCAGGTGTCGCGGTCGTTGCAGTTTTTCTTTTCAGCCAGTCAGTACAGTGCTGTGGATACGATTTTGCTGGCCGGCGGTGTGGCGGCCATGCAGGGGCTTGCCGAAATGGTGCAGGAGCGACTGGCGGTAAATACCGTGGTTGCCAACCCCTTTGCCAATATGTCGATCGCCTCGGGCGTAGATGCCATGCGCTTGAGTGATGATGCGCCGGCTATGTTGATTGCCTGCGGGCTGGCGCTGAGGAGTTTTGACTGATGGCAAATATCAACTTATTGCCGTGGCGCGAAGAGCGGCGACAGCTAATTAAGCAGCAGTTTTTAGTGGTGCTGGGCGGCGTCGTACTGTTGGCCGCAGTGATCGTGCTGCTGGCGATGAGCATGGTTAATCGTGCTATCAGTAATCAAGAGGGGCGCAATGCCTATCTGCAGGGGCATATCAACCAGATTAACCGTGAGGTCGCGGAGATTCGTGACTTGGAGGCGCGACGCCAGCAGTTGCTGGATCGGATGGCGATTATTCAGAGTCTGCAGGGAACGAGGCCGCTGATTGTGCGGGTGTTTGATGAAATGGCGCGCACGCTTCCCGATGGTTTGTTTTTTACCTCGGTCGTTCGTTCTGATAATCAGATTAGTGTCGAAGGTATTGCTGAATCCAACAACCGGGTGTCGAGCTTGATGCGTAAGCTCGACGCCTCTGCTTGGTTCTCTCAGCCCAATCTCACTGCGGTGAAGGCGGCTGAAAAATACGGTGAGCAGGCGAGTGAGTTTACCCTGTCTTTTCGTATCAGTGCGCCGACGCCTGAGAGCGAAGAATAGGAGATGGCTGTGGCTTGGCAGGAATGGATAGATGAGCTTAAGCAGTTTGATATTAACGATATCAACGACGGCAATATTGGCGCCTGGCCAGTGCTGGTGCGCGCCGCGCTGTGGGTGCTGGCCTTCGTTGTGGCAATAGCTGTCGGTTACTTTTATGTGATCGCCGATCTGCGGGTTGACCTGGCCGCTGCCGAGGCCAAGGAAAGTCAGTTAAAGGCGGAGTTTGAGCGCAAGGCGTTTAAGGCCGCGAAGCTCGAGCCTTTGAAAAAACAGATGGCCGAGATGGAAGAATCCTTTGGGATTTTGCTCGGGCAGTTGCCGGCGGATACCGAGGTGCCGGGGCTGCTCGAGGATATGACGGAAAAGGCGGTCGATAATGGCTTGGAGATCGCCAGTATCAAATTGCAGCCTGAGCGTTCGCAGGAGTTCTATATTGAGCTGCCCATCGCCATTGAGGTGGAGGGCGGCTATCACGATCTGGCGGCTTTTGTCAGCGGTATCGCGAGTTTGCCGCGGATCGTGACGCTGCACGACTATAAAATTACTACCAATAAAGATCTTGGCAGCCAAAAAATGTCGATAACGGCCAAGACCTATCGCTACAAAGAGATGGGGGATGGGTCGTGATGCGATTGCTGAGACTTTCTCTGCCGCTAGGGGTATTGCTGGTGGCTGCGTGCAGCAAC
>JBFKEA010000054.1:0-12133 GCA_041619375.1 Spongiibacter sp.
AATTAGGAGTCATTTAGGACCATGAGTAGCATTGAAGAACGCGTCAAGAAAATTGTGGCAGAGCAACTCGGTGTTAAGGAAGACGACGTGCAGGAGTCTGCCTCTTTTGTAGAAGATCTGGGCGCAGATTCTCTGGATACCGTTGAGCTGGTAATGGCCCTTGAAGAGGAATTCGAAACCGAGATTCCCGATGAAGAAGCCGAGAAGATCACCACAGTGAAACTGGCTATCGATTACATCAAAGAAAATCTGCAGTAAGCATAGATAACGGCCTAGCCGTTATAAAAAGCCGTTTCTATGAAAATAGAGCGGCTTTTTTTATGCCCGGTGATAAAGTTTGTGGCGGATTGCGTTAGTATTCTGCCGGTAAATTATTGGCAAGGCAGCTGCGGGTCGGTAGCGTCGCAGGCAGAGAGAAGATCAGGAGGAGAGCATGTCAAAGCGTAGAGTTGTCGTCACCGGAATGGGGATGATTAGCCCGCTTGGCAATTCAGTAGCGGAAAGCTGGCAGCAGATCCTCGATGGCCGCAGCGGGGTGGCGGCGATTGAAAGTTTTGACGTATCAGCGTTCGCGACCCGAATTGGCGCGGGTGTAAAGAATTTTGCGGTGGACGAGTATATGTCCGCCAAGGAAGCCAAGCGCTTTGATCCTTTTCTTCACTATGGTGTTGCCGCTGCAGAACAGGCTCTGGCAGATGCCGGCCTGCAGATTGATGAGAGCAACGCTGGGCGTGTGGGTACTGCCATTGGCTCGGGCATTGGCGGAATCGGCTTGATTGAGAGCAGCAGGATGATTCTGGAGAACAGTGGCCCGCGCAAGCTGTCACCGTTTACCGTCCCCGGCGCTATCATAAATATGATCGCTGGGATAATGGCGATCCGTCACAATCTTCAGGGGCCAAGTATCGCCATTGCAACGGCCTGTACTACCGGCACCCACAATATCGGTATGGCCGCGCGGATGATTGCCTACGGTGATGCGGATGCGATGTTGGTGGGTGGTGCTGAGAAAGCGACAACGCCTGTTGGTCTGGGTGGCTTTTCGGCGGCGCGTGCAATGTCGACTCGCAATGACGACCCCCAGGCTGCCAGTCGGCCCTGGGATAAGCAGCGTGATGGCTTCGTACTGGGGGACGGTGCGGGCATGTTAGTACTTGAAGAGCTGGAGGTGGCCCGCAAGCGCGGCGCGCGGATTTATGCCGAACTTAAGGGTTTTGGCATGAGTTGCGATGCCTTTCATATGACTTCGCCGCCGGAAGATGGTCGCGGCGCTCGTGCGGCGATGCAAGCTGCGTTAAACGATGCCGAAGTCGATGCCGCCGCGGTGGGCTATATAAATGCTCACGGCACTTCGACGGTGGCTGGAGATGTGGCGGAAAGCCGTGCGATTGAGGACTTAATGGGAAGCGCTACCGAGTCTTTGGCGGTGAGTTCGACAAAGTCGATGGTTGGCCACTTGCTCGGGGCCTCTGGTGCGGTTGAGGCCATTTTTACGGTATTGGCTATTCGCGACCAGGTGGCGCCACCGACGATCAATCTTGATGAGCCCGACGAGGGCTGCACCTTGAACTACGTCCCTCACCATGCCCAAGCGCGCCCGATTGACTATGCAATGTCCAATTCCTTTGGCTTTGGCGGTACCAATGGCAGTCTGTTGTTTAGTCGCTTTGATGGTTGAGCGGCGTATTGCCGGGAGTGCCCATGGCGCTGCTTAATGGACAGCGCTGCTCCGATACGTTGGCGGCTAATCGCGCGCAGGCCTATGGTGACAGCCTGTTTGAAACGCTGTTGTTACGCGATGGTCGGCCGCTGTGGTTGGATGAGCATCTCACGCGACTGGAACTCGGCGCTCGGCGCTTGCAGATGCACATTGACATGGCGGCCCTGCGCAGTGAGTGTGACGATGCGATCGCCGCAGCCAGTGGTCGCCAAGTGCTGAAGATTCATTGCTACCGCCGCAGCGGCGGTCGCGGCTATCAGGCTGCCGACAACAACACGCAGCGCTTGTTGTCGCTGTGGCCGGCTCCCGCAAGTGACTGTTGGCAGCGCGGGGCTAAACTTCTGCTGTGCAATACCCGCCTTGGCAATAACCCCCAGTTAGCTGGCCTGAAACATGGGAATCGGCTTGAGCAGGTGTTGGCGGCGGCTGAACTGCGCGATTCTGGCTGTGATGAAGGTTTGATGTTGGACCAATCAGGGCGAATTATCGAGGGGACTCGCAGTAATGTCTTTATCGTTAAGCGCGGTCGCCTGCTGACTCCGTCACTACAAAGCTGTGGCATTGCCGGTATCATGCGCGAGAAAGTGATGCAGTGGGCCGCTAGTCACGCTGTTGATTGTGTTGAGAGAAGTGTTGGGCCAAGCGTATTGGCTAGGGCCGATGAAGTTTTTCTCTGTAATAGTGTTTTCGGTTTGTGGCCAGTGACGGCGGTGGGCTGTGTGCAAATGTCGCCTGGCCCGCTATGTCGTCAATTACAGAACCATTTCATGTCGCAGTTTCATGTATAAAATTTTTCGTGCGTTAATCGCACTGCTGTTTCCAGCGCTGATTGCGCTGCTGCTGGCAGCAGCTTATCTTCAGTATCACCTCAATCGTGAGCTGCAATTATCGTCACCTGCCGAAACCTTTTTGCTCAGTAGGGGAACAGGATTTTCGGCGGCAGTAAATCAGGCGGCCGATCTCGGTTGGTTGTCAAATCCGCAGGTATTAAAAGTTTACGGGCGTATTTTTCCCGAAAAATCGGCGATTCGTGCCGGTGAATATCGGGTGGTGGCCGGTACCCGTGTCGGGCAGTGGCTGAAAATGCTACGCGACGGAGAAACGGTGAGTCATCAGCTGACGTTTGTAGAGGGGTCGACCGTTGGTCAGCTGTTAGACATTCTCAATAATCATCCATTGCTGGCCGAGCAGCCAGTGGCAGCGGGTCCAGCCCTTTGGTCTGCGATTGGTGTTGAGCAGCCCTTGGCGGCGCAGCCGGAGGGATTGTTTTTTCCCGATACTTACGATTTTCAGCGAGGCGATAGCCCGGCGATGTTGCTGCGCCGGGCGTATCAGCGATTGATCGCCGTACTGGAAGAAGAATGGCAGAGCCGGCAGCTGGGGCTGCCCTATGAAAGTCCGTATGATGCGTTAATCATGGCGTCAATTATTGAAAAGGAAACGGGCGTGCCAAGTGAGCGCGGGGAAATCGCCGGGGTGTTTGTGCGCCGTTTGCAGCGAGGCATGCGCCTGCAAACCGACCCAACAGTGATTTACGGAATGGGTGAAGACTACCGCGGCAATATCCGCAGTCGTGACCTTCGCGATGCCAGTAACCCCTATAATACCTACCGCATTAATGGCTTGCCGCCGACGCCGATTGCACTGGCCGGCCGCGAGGCAATCCATGCGGCGCTCCATCCGGTGGCGGGCGACAGTCTGTTTTTCGTGGCTAAAGGCGACGGCAGCCATCAGTTTTCAGCCACGCTTGCCGAACACGAGGCGGCGGTGCGGCGTTATCAATTACGCCGCCGCAGTGATTACCGTTCCAGTCCTAAAAAATCGGGAGAGCAGCATTGAGTCGCAGTGCGCGTTTTATCACTCTTGAAGGGGGTGAAGGGGTTGGTAAATCCAGCAATATGGCCTTTATTTGCGAGCAGCTTAGCCGCTTTGGTATTCCCTATATCCAGACGCGCGAGCCCGGTGGTACTGAACTGGCTGAGGCGATTCGCGGTTTATTGCTAACGCCTCGCGAAGAGGTGATGAGCGAGTTGAGTGAACTGTTATTGGTATTTGCCGCCCGCGCTCAACATCTGCAGACCAAAATTTTACCGGCATTGGCCGCCGACACCTGGGTGCTTTGTGACCGTTTTACTGACGCCACCATTGCCTATCAGGGGGCGGGGCGCGGCTTGTCACTCGATGTCATCGCGCAGTTGCAAATGATGGTGCAGGGTGATTTGCAGCCTGATTTAACCCTGCTGTTGGATGCGCCGGTCGATGTCGGCATGGCAAGGGCGGGGCAGCGCGGTGAACTCGATCGCTTTGAGCGCGAGCAGCGCGAGTTTTTTGAGCGGGTGCGCAACGACTATCTTCGTCAGGCCCAGGCCCAACCCGAGCGCTACCGGGTAATCGATGCGCAGCAAACACTGGGCAAAGTGCAGGCAGATATTGCTGCGGTGTTACAGCCCCTGCTTGATGGGAGCCGGGCTTCGTGAGCGAGATACCTCTGAGTTATCCGTGGCAGATGCCGCAATGGCAGCAGTTGGCGGCCTTGCACGAAAGTGGTCGCCTGCCGCACGCGCTGCTGCTATGTGGCCCGCAAGGTATCGGCAAATTGCGCTTTGGTCGAGCCCTGTTGGCCAGTTTGCTTTGCGAGCAGCCACGTGCCTTTTTAGCCTGTGGTCAGTGTGGTGCCTGTCAGCTGCACAAAAGCGGCGCTCATCCCGATGTGCGGGAATTGGCCCCAGAGGAGGGTAAGCGTCAGATCGCCGTGGATCAGGTGCGTGCTCTACAGCAATTCACCGCGCAGAGTGCCCACCGCAGCGGTGGTCGAAAGTTAGTGTTGATTCACCCTGCCGAGGCGATGAACCCCTATACCGCGAATGCGCTGCTAAAAACGCTTGAAGAACCGGCGGGGGACACGGTGCTGGTGCTGCTTAGCCACTCGCCCAGCCAGTTGTTAGCCACGATTCGCTCGCGCTGCCTGCAGATGAAGTTTCCGCTGCCCGAGCGTGAGTCTGCGCTGCGTTGGCTGCGCACGCAGATTGGCGATGCCGGCAGTGCTGAAACATTATTAGACGAGGCGGGCGGTCGGCCGCTGTCGGCTCAGGCCTTATTTGAGGACGACGGCTTGGCGCTGTGGGAGGCCCAGGATGCCGGGCTGAATGCTGTGCTGGCCGGGCGCAAAACGGCTCTGCAATTGGTCGATGACTGGCAGGATCGCGAGGTGTTAGAGATTCTCGATTGGTGGTTGCGCCGCCAGGGCGAGCTGATCAGGCATCTCTGTGCCGCGCAGCCACTGCCGGATAGTTGGCGGGCCTTTTGCAATATTCCGTTGCCGCAACTCTATATGTTGTACGAGCAGGCCTTGTCGCTGCGGGCAACGCTATTGCGCGGAGCGGCGTTGAATAAACGCTTACTGCTGGAAAAATTGTTACTCGATTGGTTTGCGTGTGCCAGCGGTCGTGCGCCGCAAGCGACATATTGATATAGTGAGCCTAGTGTTTTACAAAGATTATCAAGGCGCTGCGCCTACGTTGGAGAGGGTTGTTAAATGAGTGGACCGCAGGGGGCTCGCAATGGGATTCTGTCGTTGACCATTCGTGACAAGGCTGTGTTGTACGCCGCGTATATGCCCTTCGTGCGCGATGGCGGCTTGTTTGTGCCCACCACCAAGCCTTACAAGGTGGGGGATGAAGTGTTTATGCTGCTAACGCTGATGGATGAGGCTGAAAAGATTCCAGTAGCGGGTAAGGTGGTCTGGATTACTCCTCGCGGCGCACAGAGCAATCGTGCAGCCGGTATCGGTGTGCAGTTTATTGGCGAAGATCAGACCGCGCACCAGAAAATACAGAATCATCTCGCCGGCATCATCGAGTCGGAAAAGCCGACCCACACCATGTAATTCCCACCATTATTATCACTACTTGGAAGCCCTGCTGCTATGTTGGTAGACAGCCACTGTCATCTCGATCGTATCGATCTTTCCCCCTATGACGGCAGCTTAGCCGCCGCGGTCGCTGCTGCTAAAGAGCGCGGCGTTGACCGTATGTTGTGTATTGGTATCGATTTGGGCAATGCCCCTGCTGTGGTGAGTATCGCCCAGCAGTTCGACAATATTTATGCGTCGGTTGGCGTTCATCCTCTGGATATCAGTGATGAGATTTGTGCGGTAGATACCCTTGTTCAACTCGCCGCGCAGCCCAAAGTGGTAGCGATTGGCGAAACCGGCTTGGATTATTATTACAGCGCAGAAAAGCAGGCCGAGCAGCAGCGCAGTTTTGCCAATCACCTCCAGGCGGCCAGCCGTTGTGGAAAGCCGGTGATTGTTCACACCCGCGATGCCCGCGAGGACACGCTGTCGTTGATTGCCGAACACGGGGACCCGGCTGTTGCCGGAGTGCTGCATTGCTTTACTGAGTCATGGGAGATGGCCAGTGCGGCGATGGATATGGGGTACTACATTTCTTTCTCGGGAATCATCACTTTTAAAAATGCCGCGGAGCTGCGCGACGTTGTTAAGCGCGTGCCAATGGATAGGCTGCTGGTTGAGACGGACTCGCCCTATCTGGCGCCAGTTCCTTACCGCGGCAAAAAAAATGAGCCCAAATATGTGCGGGAGGTAGCCGAGTGTGTGGCGGAGTTGAAAGGCTTGTCGCTGGCGGAGGTCGCCGCGCAAACTACCGCTAACTTTGACAGGCTTTTTAAATTTTCGTGAGCCCCCTCGCGACACTATGAGTGGAGATAGACATTGAGCGATTCCAATTGCAAGCGCACGGCCCTACACAGCTTACACCTCGAACTCGGCGCCAAGATGGTTCCCTTTGCCGGCTACGATATGCCGGTGCAGTATCCCCTTGGGGTCAAAAAAGAACATTTGCATACTCGCAACGCAGCGGGGCTGTTCGATGTCTCTCATATGGGGCAGATCCAGTTGCGCGGTGACAATATTGCTGCTGAGCTGGAGAGGGTCCTTCCGCAGGATGTCTGCGGCCTAGCCGAGGGGCGTCAGCGTTACGGCATGTTGCTGAATGAGCGCGGTGGCATCCTCGACGATTTGATGATTGCCAACCGCGGTGACGACTTTCTGTTGGTGGTCAACGCGGCGTGCAAAGAGCAGGATGCAGCCTGGTTGCGCAAGCACTTGCCTGACAGCATTGCAGTAGAGCTGCAGTTGGATCGCGCGCTTCTCGCCTTGCAGGGGCCACAGGCAAGAGCGGTGATGCAACGGCTGGCACCAAGCACCGCGACGATGCAGTTTATGGATACCGGTTTTGTTTCTGTCGCCGGACTGGACTGCTGGCTGAGCTGTTCCGGTTACAGTGGTGAGGATGGTTTTGAAATTTCTGTCGCCAATAAAGACGCGATTGCGCTGGCCAAGGCCCTGCTTGCTGAGGCAGATGTTGAGGCGATTGGCCTCGGCGCGCGCGATTCGCTGCGTCTGGAGGCAGGTTTGTGCCTGTATGGCCACGACATGGACAGCGGGCGCAGTCCTATAGAGGCCAATTTGTTGTGGGCGATTCAAAAATGTCGGCGCCCCGGTGGCGAGCGCGCGGGTGGCTACATCGGCGCGGATGTCATCGCGCATCAGCTGGACGTGGGAGTGGCTGAAAAACGCGTATTATTAAATGTCGACGGTCGCGCCCCTGTTCGGGAGCACAGTGCAATTGTAGACGCCGGTGGTGAACGCGTCGGTGAAGTTTGCAGCGGCGGATTTGGCCCAACCATCGGTGGTCCACTGGCCATGGCCTATGTCAGTGTCGCGGCAGTTGACGCCGGCGCCGATTTGTTTGCCGAATTGCGGGGCAAGCGGATACCGGTGGCTCTGCGCAGTGGTAGCTTTGTTCCCCAGCGCTATTACCGCGGCTGATGCCGACTTTTTCGCTGGGAATTATCGAGGGGTTTTACGGCCGTCAATGGCGCTGGGATCAGCGCAATGCGCTGCCCTCTGAGCTCGCACGTTGGGGCTATACGAGCTATATCTATGCGCCCAAGGGCGACAGCAGTTTGCGCAGTCGCTGGCGTGATGACTTTGATAAAGAGCATTTTTCTCAGTTAAGGCATTTGTCCGATACGGCGTCTGAAGCGGGGATTGCCTGGGGACTGGGGTTGTCGCCGGCGGGCCTGCAGACAAAGTTTGGCCCGGATGATCGCCGGGACTTGTCGCGCAAGGTCGAGCAGATCGCGGCCTTGAAGCCGGCGTCGCTATGGATTTTATTCGATGATCTGCCCGCCGGGGTGCCCCAGCTCGCCGCCCGGCAGTTGGAAGTTATCGATGCGGTGCGCCAGCAGCTGCCGGACTTGCCGCTTGCGATGTGCCCCAGTTATTACAGTGAAGACCCCGTTCTCGAGGAGTTATTTGGCGCCTGTCCCGCCGATTATTTTTCTGCGCTAAATGCGGGGTTGGCGGATGATGTCGATATCTTGTGGACCGGGGCGAAGGTGATATCGCCGAGCTACAGCGCCGCAGATATGCACCGCGCCGCGGCGATACTCGGCAGAAAACCGCTGCTGTGGGACAACTACCCAGTTAACGATGGACGCAAAAGCAGTCGCTTTCTCAACACCTTGCCTTTTAAGGGGCGCCCGCCGGAGCTGGCCCAATGGTGTCGCGGGCATTACGTCAACCCTATGAACCAGTACCACCTGTCACTGCTACCCTTGATGAGCTTGGCGGGTGTCTATACTGAGTCGTCACGGAGTCGCGAAGAGCGCTTTGAGGATGCTCTGGCAACCTTGCCGGCGCCATTGGCGGCGATTTTAAGTCGGCATGCCGAGGCTTTTCAGTACCAGGGGCTCGATGAAATGTCGCCGACAGAAAAACAGCTTTTGGCACACAGCAGCGCGGCAATCAATCATCCCGCGGCGGCCGAACTGGCGGCCTGGCTGAGAGAGGAGTACCGATTTGACCCCGATTGTCTGACGGAGTAATGAGTCAGGCTAGGGATTTTACTTGGTGGCTTGCCATAAATAGCGCTTTCCGGTAGCTTTAGCACCCGAATGTTTACATGGTAAACATGTTGCTTCAGGCAAATGCCGCCGCCAACATCTCGACTAGAGAACTCGAATAGAGGGAAAACAATGATTTATCAAGGCAAGGCGTTAAGCGCAAGCTTTCTGGAAGATGGTATTGCGGAGCTATGCTTCGACCTCCAGGGCGATTCTGTAAATAAATTCAACCGCATCACGCTGGAAGAGCTGGGCGAGGCGACTAAAGCTTTGGCCGCTGAGTCTGGCCTGAAAGGCGTTGTGGTAACCAGTGGTAAGTCCGTGTTTATTGTCGGTGCCGACATCACTGAGTTTACCGAACTGTTCAAGCTGCCGGACGAAGAGTTGCGCCAGTGGTGTTCACAAGCCAACGACGTATTTAACGCCTTTGAAGACCTCCCCGTGCCCACGGTGGCAGCTATCAATGGTGTCGCCCTGGGTGGCGGTTATGAAATGTGTCTGGCCTGCGACTTCCGCGTGATGTCCAGCAGTGCCGTCGTTGGTCTGCCTGAAGTGAAGCTGGGCATCAACCCCGGCTTTGGCGGCACCGTGCGCCTGCCGCGGGTTATCGGCTGCGACAATGCCAACTTGTGGGTGGCCACCGGTAACCAGCAAAAACCCGATGCCGCGCTGAAAGATGGCGGTGTCGATGCGGTGGTTGCGCCGGAATTGCTGAAAGAAGCAGCGATTGACCTGCTGAAGAAAACCATTGCTGGCGAGTTTGATTACCAGGCGCGCCGCGACGAGAAGAAATCTCCGGTTAAACTGAACGATATCGAGCGCATGATGGCCTTTACCACGGGTAAGGCGATGGTCGCGCAGCAGGCGGGCAAAAACATGCCAGCGCCGGTAACGGCAGTGAAGTCGATGGAGCGCAACGCGACATTGAGCCGCGACGAGGCGATTGAAGTCGAAATTGATCACTTCATCAAGCTGGTGCGCACGCCGCAATCCAACGCGCTGGTAGGACTGTTCCTGAACGAGCAGAGCGTTAGTAAAACTGCCAAAGCGGCCGCCAAAGCGGGCGGTGACGTTAAGCAGGGCGCGGTGTTGGGTGCCGGTATTATGGGCGGCGGTATTGCTTACCAGTCGGCCTACAAGGGTACGCCTATCCTGATGAAGGATATCGCTGAAGCCGGTCTGGAATTGGGCCTGAAGGAAGCGGGTAAGTTGTTGTCCAAGCGTGTGGCGCGCGGTCGCATGACCCCGGACAAAATGGCCGCGGTACTGAGCAGCATTCGTCCGACCTTGAACTACGATGGTTTTGAGGCGGCTGATGTCATCGTTGAAGCCGTGGTGGAAAACCCCAAAGTGAAGCACGCGGTGCTGGCGGAAACCGAAAAGCACATTCGCGAAGATGCGGTTTTGGCCTCGAATACTTCTACAATTTCTATTACCTATCTTGCGGAAGCTCTTGAAAGGCCAGAAAATTTCTGTGGTATGCACTTTTTCAACCCGGTGCACGCTATGCCTCTGGTAGAAGTTATTCGCGGTGAAAAAACCAGCGAAGCGACCGTGGCGCGGACAGTGAAGTACGCCCTGCAAATGGGCAAGACGCCCATCGTGGTTAACGACTGCCCCGGGTTCTTTGTGAACCGCGTGCTGTTCCCGTACTTTGCTGGCTTTGACATGTTGGTGCGCGATGGTGCCGATTTCCGCCACGTTGATAAAGTGATGGAAGGTTTCGGTATGCCAATGGGTCCTGCCTACCTGATGGACGTTGTCGGTATCGACACCGGTTTCCACGCCGCTGAGGTGATGGCAGAGGGCTTCCCGGATCGCATGCGCCACGACTTCAAAGGCATCTCGCAGATGATGTTTGAGGCGAATCGCTACGGCCAGAAGAACGGTCTCGGCTTCTACAAATACGAAGAAGACAAGCGCGGCAAGCCCAAGAAAGCTGAAGACGAAACCGCGCTGGCAATGGCCGCCGAGGCTCAGCAGCAGAAGCAGGAGATCTCCGACGACGATATCCTGGCTCGTATGATGATCCCAATGTGTGTGGAAACCGTTCGCTGCCTGGATGAAGGTATTGTTCGCGACCCCGCCGATGCGGACATGGGCCTGGTAATGGGTATTGGCTTCCCGGTATTCCGCGGTGGCGCACTGCGCTACATCGACCAAATGGGCGTGAAGGCTTTTGTTGAAATGGCCGATCGCTACGCTGACCTTGGCAAGCTCTACCAGGTAACTGACAGCCTGCGCGACATGGCTGCCAAAGGCGAATCTTTCTTTAAATAATCGGGCGGAGACTGGAACATGAACTTCAAAGCAAATGATGTAGTGATTGTAGATTGCGCCCGTACCGCGATGGGGCGCTCTAAAAATGGCGTTTTTCGCAATGTACGTGCAGAAAATATGTCAGCGGCGTTGGTAGATGCGCTGCTGGCGCGTAACCCCGGTGTCGATCCGGCGTCTTTCGAAGACGTGATTTGGGGCTGTGTTAACCAAACCAACGAGCAGGGCTGGAACATTGCTCGCATGATGTCGGTGATGACTAAGTTGCCCCACGAGGTTGCCGGTCAAACCGTCAGCCGCCTGTGTGGTTCTTCAATGTCGGCACTGCACACGGCGGCTGCGTCGATCACTGCTGGCTTGGGTGATACCTTCCTGGTCGGTGGTGTTGAACACATGGGCCATCTGGCGATGAACCACGGTGTTGACCCTAATCCCCAGGCCAGCAAATACGTTGCGCGTGCGGCGGGTATGATGGGCATGACGGCCGAGGCGTTGGGCATGCTGCACGGCATCAGCCGCCAGCAGCAAGACGAGTTTGGCTTGCGTTCGCACCTGCGCGCTGCTGCGGCTCAGGAGCAGGGCCTGTTTGACAAAGAAATCATGGCCATTGAAGGCCACGACGAAGCCGGCCGTAAAATTCTTGTGAAAGCCGATACCACCGTGCGCCCTGAGACCACACTGGAAAGTCTGTCGCAATTGCGCCCAGCCTTTGACCCCAAAAATGGCACGGTCACCGCCGGCACCAGCTCGCAAATTGCCGACGGCGCTTCGGCGATGATCGTCATGTCCGGTCAGCGCGCCATGGATCTCGGTCTGAGCCCGCGCGCCAAGGTGCGCAGCATGGCCGTTGCCGGTGTCGATCCGTCAATCATGGGTTACGGCCCGGTGCCGTCTACGCAGAAGGCGCTGAAGCGCGTCGGCCTGACCATGGATGATATCGATACGGTTGAGCTGAACGAGGCCTTTGCCGCGCAAGCCTTGCCGGTGCTGAAGGATCTTGGTCTACTGGACAAAATGGACGACAAGGTGAACCTCAATGGCGGCGCCATTGCACTGGGTCACCCGTTTGGCTGTTCTGGTACGCGCATCATCGGCACGCTGCTGAATGTGATGGAGCAGAAAGATACCAGCATTGGTCTGGCGACCATGTGTATCGGTATGGGTCAGGGTATCAGCACGATTATCGAGCGCGTGTAAGCGATCTCG
>JBFKEA010000055.1:0-11924 GCA_041619375.1 Spongiibacter sp.
ACGATTACTTTGAAAATGTTCAAATCCTGTCTTTGACGCACAATTTTAATGACCGCGAGTCGATGGAATACCGCGTCGGCGGTTTTGCCAATAACGAGTATCGAAGTCGCGTGACGAGTTATTTTGTAGGCGCCAATTACCGCAACCGGATTTACGAAGACTGGGTCTTCTTTACCATCAGTCCCGAGCTTTTCTTCGCAAGAGAGGACGGTTGGGACGCTCAAGCCAGTGTGACATTCCGTTTGGATGTGTTTTTTGCCGAGTAGCGCGTGTCAATCGCGCTGGCCTTCTCAAAGATCACTGATCAGCCGGGAGTGTTATCGGCGTTTTGCCCTGAGTTCGGACGATCCCGGCGCTGTTGAATTAGTTGTAGTCTTTTCACGCTATTAATATTTTTACTACCAAAACAATAATAGGGTGTTACGACTATGAGTGTGACCACACAGCAGCAGCCACAATTGCTTTGCCACGGATTAATTATCCTGTTTTTGGGGATGCTCGCGGGTATCGGCTTCTCCATTGCCGCTGCCGGTCCAACAGATGCACCGGCTTACGGCGCCTGGCGCTTTGCCCATATGGAAGGTTTGCTCAACGGTTTGCTGGTGATTGCTATCGCGTCGGGCTGGCCACATATCTATCGCGCTGGACGAGTGCTGTCGGTGGCGCGCTGGCTGCTTCTTATTGGTTGCTATGCCAATATTATCGGCCCCTTGCTCAATGCGCTGTTGGTCGGCAAGCGCCTTGTGGTGCCGGAAACCGCGCTAGAGACGCTTATTGTCTACGGCTTTTATATCCCCGGCACCTTGCCGATAGTGGCGCTGCCAATCTTTATATACGCCTTGGTGGCCAATCGGCGCGAAGGGGCTTAAAAGCGGGTGCAGTAAATTCCTTGCGGGCTTTCGATAGTGCCAACGCACTCATTGCAATGCAGGCAGCGGCTGCGAAAGCCGGCATCGCGGGCGCTGCGATTGGGCAGCTCGGGGTCGCTGAGTAAGCTGCGACCCAACTGGACAAAGTCAAAGCCGGCATCCATCAGCTCAGCAAAATTGTCACAGCTGGTGGCGCCACCGATATACACCAGCTGGCAGTTAACGGCCTCGCGAATGCGTTTGGCCTGCTCAAGGAAATAAAGATCCTTGTAGGGGTAGTCGCGGAACATGGCCTTGCCGGCCAACTTCAGGATCAGGCGCATCAACATATTTTTTTCGCTGGCGAGCATGGTCGGCAGAATATTGTCGCCGCGAAACATGATCATTGGATTCATGGTGCTGGTGCCACCGCTGCAGACAATGGCGTCGATACCGGCGTGGTCGAGCATACGGCTAATCTCTACCGCATCATCGTAATGAATGCCGCCGCGCACTCCTTCGGTCATGCTGATTTTCGCGAGAATCGGGAAGTCGTCGCCGACGGCGTCGCGCACTGCGGCGATCACCCGCAGTGGCAAGCGCATACGGTTTTCCAGAGAGCCGCCGTATTGATCTTTGCGTCGATTGGTTTTCGGGCTGATAAATTGGCACAGACCGTATCCGTGTCCAAGGTGAATCTCCAGGGCATCAAAGCCCACCGACTGCATAAATGCCGCGGCTTGACGGTATTGCTCGACCATGAGATCGATGTCCTTATGGCTCATCGCGCCCGCGAAAAACATGCCGTGGGCAATGCCCAAGCCATTGATGGCAAAACTTGGCCCCTTGGGTCGTCGGGCCTGCAGCTGGCGATTTTTTGAAAAGCCGCCACAGTGTCCCATTTGCCCGGAGACCTTGCTGCCGCGACGGTGTATGTCGGCGACGAGCTCGGTCAGCTCACTGCGTATACCCTCGTGCATATACAGCATATTTTCGTTGAGGCGGCCGTCTGCGGCGACGGCGCAATAACCAATCGTTGTCATTGCCACGCCGCCATCGGCGAGGCGCCCGTGAAACTGCCGCAGGGCGTTGGAGGGCTGCCCTCCCGGGCTCATATTCTCGAAGGTGCCGGCCTTGATTAAGCGGTTTTTTAGCTCCAGGCGATTGATTTTCGCCGGGGAGAAACATTTATCCAGCGCCTGTTGGCGCCGCTGAGCGGGCAGGCTAGCAGTCATGGCAATTCTCGGAGTGGGATGGCTTTTATTTTGTGTAACCACGCTACATATCATCCTGTAAAAAAGCAAGTTAGACTGTGCGCTGAAAACGGGGGAGGGCAGACTTGAGCAACACACAGCGACGAACACAGGCTCAGCGCCGCGAGGAAACCCGCGCCCGGGTCTTGGCTTGCGCACGCCATCGCTTTGGCCAGCAGGGCTACGCCGCCACCGCTATTGAGGATATCGCCCGCGATGCCGGCAGCACCATTCGGCCGATTTACCATTATTTTGGCAATAAAGAAGCGCTTTTCGAGGCGGTGACGGAATCCTTTGAGGCGGAACTGCTCAGTGCATTACAAGCGCCGACAGCGCAGGGCACTGCCGCCGGCATCGCGGAATCCTGGCAGCGATTTATGGCGCTGTGCGACACCCCGGGCTTTGTTCAGGTGGTGTTATTGGATGCTCCTCATGTATTGGGGCGAGAGCGCTTGCGCCGCAGCGCGGTGGTGCGCGAAGCGCAGCGCCGGTTTGATGAGATGTGGCCGGAGAGGCCGTTATCGGATGCGGACAGAGAGCTCTATGCGCGCATGTTGTTGGCCGCGTTAACCGAGGCGGCGCTGATGCGCGGTGAGCGCCGTGACTACGACAGCAGTGCTGCGTT
The DNA here is from genome assembly GCA_041619375.1 of Spongiibacter sp. Classification (GTDB taxonomy): domain Bacteria; phylum Pseudomonadota; class Gammaproteobacteria; order Pseudomonadales; family Spongiibacteraceae; genus Spongiibacter. The sequence continues at coordinate 2,727 of JBFKEA010000055.1, forward strand.
GGTGCCCTTGCTAATGGCGCTCGACACTGTCTGAACAGGCTCGGGCACTGCTATACTGGCGGGGTTTTGCTGGTCTGGTTGTGCAAATATGAGATTACCCGAGCGTCTTTTATCCGTCCTTCAGCGCCGCGCGGAATCGCTGATGCGGCGACCACCTGCCAAGCGTATTGGCGAGTGTTATCTGACCCGCTGGCATGTGTTGCCGAAAAATCGCCTGTTTAATATCTACCTCCATCACGTCCAGGCGGACGACCCCGATGACAAGTTACATGACCACCCTTGGTTGTTTAATTGTTCGATCGTGTTGCGCGGGCGTATCGAGGAAACGCTGGGGCGCGGCCAGCGCCTGTTGGAGCAGGGCTCGGTGACGGCGCGGGTGTCACGCGCGCCCCATCGCTTGGCCCTGCAATCGGATGACAGTCTGACACTGTTTATAACCGGGCCCAAGATTCGGCGCTGGGGCTTCTATACCGATCAGGGCTGGGTAGACAGCGGCGATTACCTACAGGCTGACGGCGATGGCCGCCGTACCAACGAGGAATTTAGCGGCAGTTAACGGTTTGTGGGTCGATGGGGTGGTGCTGGTTCAGCAACTCCTCGAGGCTGCGCCGTGTAAAGGGTTTCGCCAGCCAGCTATCAAAACCGACGTTGTCAGCGGCTTCTTTGGCGTCGGTTGTCACATCGGCGGATGCGGCGATAATCGCGGTGTGCTGATAGTCGGGGTTACGGCGAATCTCTTTCGCTGCCGTCAGGCCGTCCATCACCGGCATGTGAATATCGAGAAGAACTAGGTCGTAGTGCCTTTCCGACATCGCCTGTAGAGCTTCTTCGCCGTTGTTGGTGATGGTGTAGTTGGAGTGACCCAATTGCTTCAGCATTGCCGCGACGACCAGCTGATTGGGCACGGTGTCCTCGGCGATAAGAATGCTGAGCTGGGCGCTTTCTTCCGGTTTGCGGGCTTGCACGCTGTGGCTTTGCGAGGGGCTGAGCTGCCGCCACAGCCGCAAAGGGCTTAGCACTGTCGGCAGCTCGTCGTGGCTTAGTGACCGTGTCGAGCCGTCGGCACTGCTTAAAATCACAGCGGCGCCGCCAGTGCCGTGATCGCCAGCTTGAAGCTCCAGGCCTTTGTGCTGGGCCAGCCACTGGGCCGCCTTGATCAGCAATTCACTATCGCTGTTGACTGACAGCGTGCCCGAGGCGCTTGGCGCGTCGCGCTCAATAACGTCTAATTTGAGGCTACAGGTAAAGCAAGAGCCTTCGCCGGGGACGCTGGTGGCAGAAATCTTGCCCCCCATTGCAGTGCAAATCTGCTGGCAAATGGCCAGACCCAGACCGGAGCCGCCGAACTGCCGTGTTGTCGACGGGTCGGCTTGGGTAAATGCGTCAAATAACGATGGCAGGCGGTCCTCGGGAATACCTATACCAGAGTCTTGTACGGCGATCTGCAGCGCGCCGTGCTTGCCGCCGCTGTTTTGCCAGGACAGCGCCACGGTGACTTGCCCTTTGGCGGTAAATTTCACGGCATTGGTCAGCAAATTGATTAGCAATTGACGAATTTTATGGCTGTCGCCGCGCAGAGTATGGGGCAGGGGTGCTTCGCAACTAATTGCCAGCTCTAGGTTCTTTTCCGCTGCTTTCATCGCCACCAGATCCAGCGCTTCCTCGCAGACCTCCAGCAATTGAAAATCGCGGTTTTCCAATTCAACGGCCTGACTGTCCAAGCGCGCCAAATCGAGTACGTCGTTGATCACCGATAGCAGTGCCTTGCCACCATTGCTAATGGTATCTAAGCAAAGGCGCTGTTCGTCGTCGAGACGAGTCGTTTCCAGCACCGAGCTCATGCCGATGATGGCATTGAGCGGCGTGCGTATTTCATGCGACATATTGGCGACAAAGCGGGTGCGGGCCACCGAAAGCTCTTCCGCCTCTTGTTTGGCGCGCAGGATTGCCTGCGTGGCCTGCCAGCGCTCGTCAATATCAATGAGGGCGCCGGTAAAATCGCGCTGTTGGTTAACGCGGGAGAGCAGCAGCTCGACCCTTCGCCACTCGCCGTTGTAGTCGCGCAAACGCAGCTCTTGGCGGGTCGTTTGGCCTATGTCGTGGGCTTGAACGCGGGTTTTCAGCAGCAGCGCCACATCGTCGCTATGAATAAAATCCAATAAATTGCAGTGACTGCCGGTGTTAAAGTAGTGCCCGGTCATACCGCTCCAGGCTGGGTTGGCATACTGCATGTTAAGGTGTTCGTCAGCATAGAAAATCGCCTCACTCACCGAGTTGAGAATGCCGCGGAAATGTTTCTCACTGTCGCGCAGCCGCTGTTCGCTCTCCTTGCGCTCACTGATTTCCCGTTCGATGGCAATGAAATTGACCAGTTCGCCCTGTTCATTCACGACCGGTGTGCAGTCGATGGCCAGCCAGTAAGGCACTCCCTGACGGTTGTAATTGATAATCTCGACATTAAACCCCCGGCCATTGGCTAGGCCCTGCCGCATTGTCGCGACGGTATCGGGATTGGTGTTTGGGCCCTGCAGAAAACTGCCGGGAGATTGCCCGCGCATTTCGTGCAGGCGGTAGCCGGTGACTTTCTCAAAGCTCTGGTTGACCCATTCAACCTTGCCTTGGGCGTCGGTGATGATGACTAGGTTGTCGGTGCGGCTCGCCACCAGTGATAATTTGCGGGCCTGCTCGCGGCTGTTTTCCAGCGCAGTCATCGTATGGCGCTGCTGGGTGATATCAAAGAGCGAGCCGTACCAGTCCGAGCCGCGTTTTTTCGCGCGCAGGCTGAAATAGCGCAGGTCGCCAAAGCGGCTGGTCATCTTTAAGTCAAAATCTAAATCGTCGTTGCTGCACAGCCCTGCGCGCAACGCCTTGATAGCGCTTGGGTCATCCAGATAGGCTATGAACTCACTGCCTACACTGGCATTGACTGGCCAGCCGGTCTTGCGCTCCCAAGCTTTATTGAGCACTTTAAAAACGCCGTACTGGTCGCAGCGAAAGACCACTTCCTCCAGCATGTCGGTGAGCAGCTCAAAGTCTTGCTGCTTGGTGGCCAACTCTTCCACCATACGGTTTTGCAGCAGCAGCTGAAGCTCTTTATCAGACGGTCCCATGACGTAACTCCCGACCCCGTGTCAGGCGGCAAGCAGTCGCTGAATATCGACAACCTGGCCATACAAGGGAAAAACATTGTTGCAATAAAACTCTTGCTCAAACACCGTGCGGCTCGAGGTGCAGTCGGACAGTACGCTCACCTGGAAGCCCAGTTCTGCCGCGTGGCGACCCGTCGAATCAATGCAAATGGAAGTCACCGTGCCTGCAAGTACAATATGCTCGATCTGGTTTTGTCTCAACAGTGTTTCCAGCTCGGTGTTTGAAAAGGCGTCGAGCCCGCGTTTGCCGGGGACTTCGGTAATGAGGTGTTGAAAGGTTGAAAACTCATCAATGGTCTCTGCACCGACAGTGCCGGCGCGAAAGGCTCCGACGTCTTTCACCGTCTTAAGAATCCCGACCGGGTTGTCGAGTTCTTCGTAATTTTCGGTAAAGTGGATCGGCGTGGAAATCACTCGGCCAAAGCGCGTTCCCGCAGTCTCCAGCAGCTGCAAAGTGTTTTCTAAAACGCCACTCACTCGCGATGACTCCTCGATCACCGCGTGCAGAACGCCGTCGGCGGCAAAATAGTCTTTTTGAAATCCAATCAATAGCAAAGCCGTTTTTGATAAGTCCACGTGATGCCCTCCCGAGGCTGTCGTGTGTGACCGCGGCTGCCCTATTGCTTCCCCGGTCTTTGCATTCTGAATTGCAATCCACGTGCCACTGGTGGGGAAAAGATAAACTATTGTTTTTATTAGGATTTTTAATAGCCTAGGCGAGTGGTTCTCATAATGCGTTGCGATATGGTAAGCGCGTGGCGAAGTATTTTGCACGCGCTTTGCGCGTTAGCGACTTGGTAAGAGCGTGGTTTAATATAATAAACCTCTATACACAATTGTTAAGGCGCTGCCCGGCGGCCGTGATCGGCGTTTACGCGGTAAACGCTTGAAAGTTATGTCATATTGCCGGGATTTTTGTGTTTTAGTGCTTAACCCTTCAGCCTTGGCTCTCTTGTGCAGACTATTGCGCTGCCAGTATGTTTACAGCCGTCAATAATCATTGTTACCACTGCGACTGAGCAGAGTGTGTCGGTGAACGATAATAATAAAGCTGAGTTAGCGCCGCCGGTGTTGTCGTCGACCTTTGCCGGTGACTGACAAACGGCGGTGTTTTCGCCGCATCCTATCCTGGAGTTTCTATGCCAAATTTTCGCGGTGCCTTTGTGGCTGTGTGTATTGCTGTTCTCGCTGGTTGTGGTGGCAGTTCAGAGAGCCCCTCGACCTCAGCGCCCTCTCGAGACCTGCAGGGCCAGCTGATTGACTCACCGATAGCCGGAGTGGCTTATCAGCGTTCGACGCAGCGCTCGTCTGGGTGGTTTACCACCGGCGATGACGGCGGCTTTCTCTATCGCCAGGGTGAATCATTGCGGTTTGCGCTAGGGAATGTCCAACTGGGCGAGGTTGACGGTGGGCGGTTTGTCACGCTTCGCGATTTGGCTGCCGGCGATGAGCCGACAATGGTGAACTTGGCGCGATTCTTCCTGACTTTGGATGCCGACGGTGATCCGTCCAACGGCATAAACATTAGCCAAACAGTGCGCCTAGCTGCCGAAAATGTTGTGGCCACGGTGGCAGATTTCGGCGTCGAAGATTTTACAGCAGGGGGGCTGGCGACGTTTGCCCGCCGCGCCAATGGCGATAGTGAGCGCGTGTTGGTCAGTGCTGAGTTGGCTCGCCAGCATGTCGAGGCTTCCGAGCGCGATATCGCCGACGGCCAGTACGATCACGATGTGGCGGGCGATGATGACGGTGATGGTGTCAGCAATGGTCGCGATCGTTGCCCGGATAGCGCTCCTGAGCAAGCCGTGGATGATCAAGGCTGTGCGCAAAAGGAGGGACAGCAAGACCGCGATGGCGATGGTGTGATTGATAGCCAGGACAATTGTCCGGCGCATAGCAATCGCGACCAGCAGGACAACGACCTTGACGGCGACGGCGATGCCTGCGACAGCGATGACGACAACGACGGCATCAGTGACGACGATGAGTTGGCGGCCGGCAGCGACCCGCGCGATGCCGATAGCGATGACGATGGCGTGGCCGATGGCAGTGATCATTTCCCACTGGACGGCAGTGAGTGGAATGATCTAGATGGCGATGGCCAGGGCGATAACGGCGATGCCGATCGCGATGGCGATGGCGTGGATAATAGTGATGACGCCTTCCCCGATGATGCCGGCGAGAGTCGTGATGCCGATGGTGACGGTCAGGGTGACAACGCCGACAATGACGACGACAACGATGGCACCCTAGATACCGACGATGTCTGCCCGGCAACGCCTGCCGATGACGGCAGTCCGGTGAGCGGCTGCTCGGATAGTCAGCGACCACAACTGCGTATTCTTGATGCTGCAGCTGACGAAAACAGCGGCCAGTTGCTATTGCCGCTTCGGTTGTCTGCGGCTAGCCCGGTTGAAGTGCAAGTGCTGGCGAGTTTTACCGACGTCGACACCGATAGCCAGGATTTTAATCACCAGCCACAGCTGATTACGATTCCTGCGGGGGTGACCGAAACCGCCGTAGCGGTGTCGCTTGTTGATGATGCCGTGCTTGAGCAGCACGAGCAATTTAGCGTTACGCTGACTGAGTCGCATTTTGCGCATGTCAGCGACGGCGCTGCCATTGCCACCATTTACGACGACGAATATCTGCGGGGCCGACTGCGAGTGGGCGCTGCCAAGCGGGCGATTGACCCCAGTGTTGAGCATATTAACGGGGTCGATGAGCCGCGTATTGCTGGCAGCAGTCATCGGCAGAAATTTAATCTCGGCGGCTTCGGCGTCGACCCGCTGCAAAATCAACCGGAGCCCTTTGGTGGTTTCGGTGACAGCCTGACCCAGCCGGCTGAGCAGCCCTGTTTGCTGGCCGAGCAAGGCAGCTACGATCCACAAAACTTTAACGCCGAACAGTGCAAAGAGCGCAGCTGGGTGCGGGCGATGTACGTCGAACAGCCCGAAGACGGCGAGCAAGCTGCCGAGCAGGTGTTGTTCCTGGTGGTCGACGCTGTGGGGGCCGGCAATGTGATTCAACAGGGCATGCGCGAGGCCGTGATTGCCGCCACCGGACTGTCTGCGGCGCAGATTGTGTTTGGCCAGACTCACACTCACGCCGGCGCTGATTTGCAAGGCTTGTGGGGCGGGGTGCCACAAGACTGGATACAGAATGTGCTCTACGTCCAGGCGGCGCAGGCGGCACGTGCGGCCAAGCAGGCCGCGACTGAGGTGGGCCTGGTAGTTAAAACGGCCGAGCTCGCCGAGTTCAACAACTACCGCCGGCCCCGCCAGACGGACCCCGGTGTCGACAGCGATACGCTGGCGACCTTGTTGACGGCGATCGACGCCCGTCGCGGCACTAATGTCGGCTATATCATGCAGTTCAACGCCCATCCCACGGCGATCAATGAAGATCCGCGTATTCCCCACCCCGATTATCCGCTGGGCGTCACCGATTGGCTCGAACAAGAGGGCGGCACGGCGCTGTATTTTAACGGCCCAATTGCCGATGCCTCGGCCGCGGGCAGTCGCCCGAACTGCGAGCCCGAGGGTTATGGTGACGCCGCGCCAGACTATGGCCGGGTTCACTGCAAGGGTGAGGGCATGGCGGCTGCGCTGCAAACCGTTACCGCAGATCGTGAAATTGCCCGTGGCCTGAGTGTGAAGAACCAAAGCGTTGTGCTGCCGGTGACGAATCCGGTATTTGTCGCCGCGGGGGCGCTCGGTGCATTTAATCAGTATTACGATTTCACCGGCGTCAACAATCAGTTGCCGCCAGCGCTGGGCGCGCAGGCCCAGTACCTGCCCCAGGCCACACCCTATACCAGCACCGAGGTCACGCGTATCACACTGGGCGGTGAACAGAACGGATTGGAAATCGTCACCATTCCCGGCGAGGCGACGGGCACCTTTGGCGAGTTTATTCGCTCGCTGGTCGCGCCAGGTGCGCATACCATGTTGCTGGGGCTGACACAAAACAGCTTTGGTTACATCATTCCCGAAGAGGAATTTAGTTACCTCGATCCCTCAGGGGACGCTGGCTTGGTAGTGCCGTTTACCGGCTACGAAGAAATGGTGTCATTGGGACCGCTCACCGCGCCGCTGCTGCGTATGCAGGGTTACTTGCCGTTATTTGGCAAGGGGGAGCAGCCCGAGGCGTATCTACCGCCTTATTTAGCGGCCTGTCAAACCGAAGGCGTTGATTCCAGCAATTGCCTGTTCAGCATGGCGGGCTTTCGCGTTGACTATATTCAGCGCGAATATGCCGCCCGTTGTCGCGAGCAGGGCGGCGGCGATGCCGAGCCGCTGTGCCGTCAAATTGACCCCGATATCCCGCTCTACGACAGCTGTATCGACAGTGGTCTGCCGGCCGGTGTGTGCGCGGTATTGGGCGAGGATGGCGGCGACACGGGGGGCAGCGACCTGCCGCCGCTCACTGAGTTGATCGACGCGGCGGCGCGCGGCTGCGACCTGCTCGATCCGTCGCACTGCCTGTTCCCCTTTCCCAGCGACCATTTTACGGTGGCGGCCAGCGGCGGCAGCATTCAATCCAGGGCGCGCGGTGGCAGCGGTCGGCGGGTAAATTTCAAGCCGCTGGCGATGCCGCGCAATACCGCGGGTAAGGCCATTGATCCGCGCGAGTGGAACCGCAGTGACGGTTTCTCGCCGGGCCAGTTAATCATGACCTATGTGCCGGGGCTGGCCAGTAATACCGACGGCACGGTGCCCGGTGCACCGCGTCTTACTCATCTGTCGGAGTCGCTGGATGTCGTCAACAGTTCGGTGTTGGTGCTTAATGCCGACACCGGCCAGCCTCACCCTGTGTGGGCTGAGAGCAACTTGAATGCCGGCCTGCTGCTGCCCGGCTCGGGGATAAAAAACGACAACCCTCTGGCGCAAACGCGCCCGGCACTACTGATTCGCCCTGCGAAAAATTTTGACGAGGGCCAGCGCTATGTGGTGGTGTTGAAGAATCTGCCCGCTGCGGCAGTTCCCGGCAGTGTGCTGCCTGCCCAGGCGGCGTTTGCTGCCTGTCGCGATCAGCGGGCGGCGGAGACGCCGGTACTGGCCGATCGCTGCGTTGCTTGGGATAGCCAGGTGCGCCCGGTGCTGGAGCGTGCTGGCGTGGCCACCGGCGATGGCCTCTATCTCGCCTGGGACTTCACCGTGGCCAGCGCCGAAAATAATATTGGCCGCTTGCGACATATGCGCGACCGCGCATTTGAACAGCTGGGCCAGATTGAGGATCAAAACGGCAACATCCTCGAGCTGGGCCGCGCGCCAGAATTTACCATCGACAAGGTTGTCGAGCAGCCCAAGCAGGGCATCGCGCGCGTTATTGAAGGCACGATAACGGTACCGAGCTTTGTGCTGCCGGTCGACCCGGCGCCGCTGGACCAGCTCAGTATTCAAGCCGAACAACTCTGCGCCAGCGCACCCGAGCCCATGCGCGAGGGTTGTCAGGATATGTTTGAGGTTGTGGGCATTGCCGACGGCGGCTCGGTGCCGCCCAATCGCCTGTACTTTAATCCGGCGGATGCGCCCAGCGCCGATGCCGACGGTTTCGCCTATGGCGATGGCCTGCCGGATCAGAGTGGTGAGATGACCACCCGTTTCAGCTGTCAGATTCCCGAGCAGGCGAGTACCGACAACCCGGCGCGCGCCGGTATTTATGGCCACGGCTTGCTGGACGGCCACCAGGCGGTTAACTACGACCATGTGCCGAACTTTAGCCGCGACTACAATTTCCTGTTCTGCGGGGTTGATCTGTTTGGTTTTGCCACCGGCGATGTACCCAATGTGCTGGCGGCGCTGGTCGACCTGTCGAATTTTGCGGTGATCCCCGATGCCTCGCAGCAGGGCTTGCTGAATTTTCTTTATCTGGCGCGCGCGCTGCGCCACCCAGAGGGTTTTGGCGCGGCGCCAGAGTTTCGCGATGCCGACGGCGAGCCGCTGTTTGATAACCGCGAAATTTTCTACGACGGCAATTCGCAGGGCGGGATTACCGGTGGGCCGATCGTGGCGCTGTCGAAAGATGTGCGGCGCGGCGTATTCGG
>JBFKEA010000056.1:0-11578 GCA_041619375.1 Spongiibacter sp.
GAGATCGAATACTTTGCCGAGCACACTGAAGCGGTGGGGGTCATCACCCAACCAAAATTTGTGGCGGAAATTGCGAAGAACGCCAAGAATGTGCAGTGGATTGTGGTGACCGAGGACAATTCCGGCGAGCCTGCCGAGGCCGCTCAACAGCACGAGCAGCCGCTATTTGAAACCCTTTATGGCGATGCCAGCACTGTCCCCGAACGGCCGGCCGAGCCGATGTTGCCCGCGGGCATTATGTTTACCTCGGGCACCACCTCGCTGCCCAAGGCGGTGGTGCATACCCATGCCAATGCGCTGTGGTCGGGCACCATGGGTTCGCAGAGCATGAATATGAACCGCGACAGTGTCTACTTGGGTTTTCTGCCATTTTTCCATGTTAACTGCCAAAGCTGGGCGTTTTGGGGCTCACTGGGCGTGGGCGGTACCGCGGTGCTGATGCCGAAGTTTTCCGCCAGCCGTTTCTGGGAAATTATCGACAAGTATCAGGTGACGCACTGCTCGATGATTCCCTTTGTGTTTAAAGCCATCGGCATGCAGCCGGTGCCGGAGACGCACAGCCTGCAAGTGATGCCGATGGGCATTATCTGGAAGGAGATTGAAGGCTGGTTGAAGGCCAAGCCGTTTGCCAGCTGGGGGATGACTGAAACGGTCACCCACGCCACGCGCTCTGACTTTGTGCAGGAGTGGCCGCAGGGCAGTATTGGCAAGCCGACTCCCGGTTACCATCTGGCGGTGGTCAACCCGGAAACCGGTGAGCCCTGTAAGCAAGGCGAGATCGGTGAGCTGTGGGTACACGGTGTACGCGGGGTGAACCTCTTTTTAGAGTACTACAACAACCCCGAGGCGATGGCCAAGTCGTTTACCGATAACGGCTGGTTTAAAACCGGGGATATGGTCCATGTTGGCGCTGAGGGCCACTTCTACTTTACCGACCGCGACAAAGATGCGCTGAAGGTTGGTGGGGAAAACGTATCGGCCCGTCAAGTCGAAGAAGTGATTATGCAAGTGCCGGGTGGCGGCATTGGCGAGTCGGCGGTGGTCGCCAAATCTCACGATATGCTCGATATGGTGCCAGTTGCCTTTGTCATTAAAGGTTGGGGCGCACCGGAAGACGATGCGGCCTTTGCCCAGGCGATTATCGATCACTGCAAGGCGAATCTGGCCGATTTCAAGGTGCCGCGAGCGGTGTACTTCGTCGATGAACTCCCTCGGGCGACGCTGGAAAAAGTCGCCAAAAACAAACTGCGGGAAATGGCGGACGAAATGCCGGCGGTATAGAGCAGGACAAAGCTGTTAAAGGGCCGCTACTGCGGCCCTTTTTTTTGCCTGCAATACCGGCTGATGCGGCGGCGACGTTGTGCGGGAATGTCACAAAAGTATCGCGGTATTGTCACAGCGGCGGCCTAGTCTAGTGCTTGCCGGCAGCTCATGGCTGACAATATCGGCAGATACGGAGAACCTTGCAATGTATCGTTACTACAAAAGCGCGCCGCCGCCGTCTGATTTCCAGCAGCGCCAGCTGCGCACTGAGCTGTCACGGCAAGTCGAGGAGTTTTTGAACAAGGGCGGGCGTATCCAGCAGCTCGATGGCCCTGAGCTGAAGCCTCATCGCAGCGTGCGGGCCAGCAGCTTAGCGTTTGTCGAAATGCTGTAATCGCTCGCTGGCCGACCACTGGCAAAACGGCCGCTGGCTGAGGCTGCTGTTGTAATAGCGTTTGTCGCCGGTCACTTCTCGGCCCAGCCAGTCGGCGTGGGGCAGGGCTTGCTGTTCATCGCTGAGTTCGATCTCGGCGACAATCAAGCCGGCATTGTCGCCGAAAAACTCATCGATCTCCCAATGGCGGTCGTCGCCGGCAATAGGCAGGCGAAAGCGTTTTTTATTGATCACCGGCCCCTCGCACAGGCGCAGTAATTGCTCGGCCTGATCACTGGGAATAGGGTATTCGAACTCGGCGCGGCTGGCCCCGTGGCTGATGCCTTTAATGGTCAGCCAGGCGGCCTGACCGGCCATGCGCACGCGCACGCTGCGCGCCGGGTCGCGGTTGAGGTAGCCCTGTACCATTGTCTGCCCGGCGATGCCCTGTTGTTCAGCCTGTTGCCGCCAGTCGTCGCTGGCGAGCAAAAACTTGCGTTCAATTTCGATCGTGCTCATGACTGGGGTTTCCTTGGCCATGTGTAGAGGGCGGCGCGCCGGCTCAGTGAGAGCGCGCGCGGCGTCGATAGGTGGCTTCACTGAGGCATTGGCACTGGGCGGCGCTGATAGCAATGCCCTGTGCACGCAGCGCCTGGGTGACCCGCTCGCGCAGCCAGTGTTCGCTGTCGGGGTGGTCGCCGTCCACGATACACAGCACCTGTAAGCTCTGCGGATAGCGCTGATAGTCCACCAGATGGGTGAGCCAGCGAAAACCGGCCAGCTGGCTACCGAGCGCCTCTTCGCACACCGCATTGAGGGTGTCGACGATCAGTTGTTCACGTTTCTTGTCGGTTTTGCGCATTGCGTCATTACTGCATCAGAGAAGTGGAGTCGCTGTTGGCTTAGCGGCGATCAATTGCGGCAGCGTGCCGGCAGGCGTTTCGCTGGCCGCGATGTGCCCAGGGAATCACCGCAGGCAACTGCCCGCTTCGGCGGGGCCCTTGAGTTCGATGCGATTTCCCTGGGGGTCTTCAATGTAAATCGATGGCCCGAAGCCCTCGGCGCCGTAACGGCGCTCTATCGTACTGTGGGCGATGCCCGCGCGGTCTAGATAGCGAATGAGGGCGTCGCCATCGAAATGTGTCAGGGTCAGGCACAGGTGGTCGACGTTGTGGCCGGCGCTGCCGGGCGCGGGGCCGCCTTGAGCGCCCAGGGGTTTGTCCGTGGGGACAAGGTCGATAAGGTGATCGCCCGCGCGCAATTGGTAAAGGCCGATGTCGCTTTCCTCGCGCTCCAGCCGGCAGCCAAGGTGCTGTTGGTAAAACGCCAGCATGGCGTCTAGGCAGTTGGTGCGCAGGACAATATGGTCGAGGCCGCGAATTGAAATCATATCGCCTCCTAATCGCTTTTCAGTAACTCGCCACAGCGTAGCACAGGGCAGATTTGCAGGTTTTCCGTGTCGCTGGAGACCCAGATACTGTCTTCGTCGACGGTGATTTGCAGCTGCATATTGCGCTGGGCAAGGCTGGCTAGGGCCTGGGATTGTTCGCTGGGAATATCGACGACGGTCAGCCACGCCTGCTTGCCGAGCTGCTCGCCCTGTTCCAGCCACCACTGGGCGGCGGGGCGGCCGCCGTGGGTCATAATGACGACCCTGGGCGATTGCGAGCGGGCGCGGCGCAGTCGCTTGTCGCTGGGCTGGCCGAGCTCCAGCCACAGGTCGATTTCGCCGCTGAGACTGCGCTGCCACAGATCCGGCTCGTCGTCGTTGCTGAGGCCGCGGGTAAAGCTCAGTTGTTCGTCGGCGAACAAGGCAAAGGCCAGCAGGCGCAGCATCATCCGCTCGTCGGTTTCAGAGGGGTGGCGGGCCAGCGTGAGCTGGTGGCTTTGGTAGTAGTGACGCCGCAGGTCGCTGATGTCGATGTCAGCTTTGAAAATACTCGCGCTCAGAGCCATGTTGGCCGCCTTATGTGGTTAGACCGCGGCATTGTACCCGAGTATCAGCATGGCGTAGCGCAGACTTTTGCCGATGGCAACCAGTGTGAAAAAACTGAAGGCCGGCACCCGCATAATGCCGCCAACGACGGTAAGGGCATCGCCGCCGATGGGCAGCCAGGACATCAGTAGCGTCCATTTGCCATAGCGTCCAAACCAGTTTTGCGCTCGCTCCAGATCTTTTTTGCGGGCAGGGAACCAGCGCCGGTCGGCATAGTGACTGAGTTTGCTGCCCAGCCACCAGTTGACCCCGGCGCCGAGGGTGTTGCCGCTACTGGCAACTAGCCACAGCCAAAGAGCCGGCAAGCCGGCGTCGAGCTGGGCAATCAGCAGGATTTCGGAATAAAAGGGCAATAAGGTCGCGGCGCCAAAGGAGGCGGCAAACAGCAATAACAGGCTGCCAATCATTGTGAAGCGGCCTCACATAATTCGTCAAACAGGCGCCGCTGGCGGGCCTGCAGTGGCAGATATTCGGGGTGCCACTGCACACCAAGGCGAAAGCGATGTTGAGGATCTTCCACCGCCTGGGTGATATTGTCCAGATCTCTAGCGCTGATGAGCATGCCCTCACCGAGTCGGTCGATCGCCTGGTGGTGAAGGCTATTAATACGGCACTGCGATTCGCCGAGAATGTTGAATAAATGGCTGTTGGTGTCAATGTGTAGGGTCTTGTGCGGCAGCAGCATGCGCCGGTTGCTGGTGCGTTGACGCAGGGTTCGCAGGTCAACGTGAAGGCTGCCACCGAGCACGACGTTAAGCAGCTGTGCGCCTCGACAGATGCCGAGGATGGGGATGCCGGTAGGCAGCAGTTTTTCCAGCGCGCGGATTTCAAAGCGATCTCGGCGCGGGTTCATCGGCGCAATTTCCGGCGCGTCGGGAAGATAAAGCCCTTGGTCGATATCGTCGCCGCCACTGATAATAATGCCGTCTACGTGACTGGGAATGTCGCGGTGCTCCGGCGTCAGGTGTATGGCCTCGGCGCCGGCGCGGTGCAGCGCCCAGCGAATAAACCACCAAGACACCGGGAAGCGCCGATCTTCACCGGTGACGGCGATGACAGGGCGCGAGTTATTGAAACGATGGTGACTGATAGCTACCTTCCTCTTGTTTACAGTAGTTCTGGAATTAACCAGCGGGTGACATTTTGAGACCAGTCTTTAAACAGACTGCTTGTCGTGCTCGTCAAGTGTTTGCGGTAGGCGCTACAAACCGATTCAAGGCGTTCTGGATCACAGGCCAGGGCATCTACCTGCAGCCAGTCACGCCAGGGGTGAACCAGTGCCCACTGTGGTTCGTCGATTAAGCTATTGGGCAATCGGTAGTGCAGGGTTGGACGCGCCTTTACTCGCGGGTCATCAATCTGTCGCCGCAGCCTTGCTTCATCCATATGGGCAAATAGTGGCAGCATATCCAACGCGCGGTTGCGGGTTGGGTTGAAGTGAATGTAGTCGTCGATCAATTCGCCGGCATTGGGTTGGTAGTCAGCGGCGAGAATATGCTGTACGTAGTCTCGCTTAAAGGGGTCGATATAACTGGTAATGCGCCGGCTGAGGTCGACTTGGCTGCGCTGTTTTAACCAGTCATACAGGCAGACAAAGGCGCGAAAGTAGTTTAATACGGTAGTGGCAGAGCAGTCGGGCATTTCGGGGTTGAGATGCAGGCCAAAAGCATTTTTTGCCGAGGCCTCGGTGCCCTTCGCGCCTGCTTCGCGCAACTTGCGAAACAGGTCTTCCAGTCGCCACAGCTGGCTGATGGCGATGGGGGGTGCAACAATTTCAAAGGGCACCAGCTGCTTGGCAACTAGGCCAACCAGTGATTCGGTGAGTTCCTCTAAGTCATTGGTGCTGCCGGCTTCCTCGCGTTCACGCCCCAGCTTTTTAATGTAGGCAGAATCGAGCTCGACGCCGAAGTCGCCAAACTCGGTGTTGCGCACAAAATACTCATAATCGGACTCGCGCTGAACTTCGCCGCCAAAGCACTCGGCGATGGCAGCGGCAATGGGTTCCATGTCCAGCCCGGTGAACTCTATTTCAACGCCGAGTCGTCGCTCTGTGCCGTGCTCGGTATTGCGCAGCGGTGGCAGAGGCCACAAGCCGGCACGATAGTCAGGGTGTTTGGGGTTCATCAGTATCATCTCCAATAATTTTCGCAATCAGGCCGAGTCTCTCTACGTGTTTGCACAAAACTTGGAACAGTGTCAGTAGTGGCACCGCCAGCAATACGCCCGGTGCCCCCCATAACCAACCCCAAAAAAAGATCCATAGAAACACTATGATCGGGTTTAGACTGAACCGCATACCGTGAATGAATGGGTCGACAAGCTGGCCGACGAGGGCGGTGAAAAGGGCGTAGCCGACCGGCGCGAGTAGGATCGTCGCTGCGGTTTCGAAGCTGACGGCGCTGACAATCGTCAACAGCATGACAGTGATACTTACGCCGAGGTAGGGGATATAGCGCAGTAGCGCCGCTAGTGCCCCCCACAGGGCTGGATCGGGAAAGTCTATCAACCAGAGGCAGAGGGCGGTGGCAGTGCCGACGGCGGCATTCACTAGGGTAATCGTCATCAGGTAACGCGACATTTGTTGCTGCGCGTGGGTAGCCAGTTGAATGACTGCGGCTTTGTCGCGTTTGCTGGGCAGGCTTTGCACAAAGCGTTGCATCAGCGCCTCTCCTGAGCTGAGCAAAAAGAATAACAGGATAATGCTCAGCGTCCCGTAGACGCCAAAATTGCGCACAATTTGCCATATTTCGCTGCGCCAGCCGGCATCGGCAATGATGACTTTGTTGATTTGAGGATCGGCGGGGCTGGCAAACTCTCTGGCTAGGCTGTCGATGCTGGCAGTCGCCGCGTCAACTTCACTGCGGTCGCGGTTGACCGCGTGCAATTGTTCGCGCATTACCTCTACCGCTTCCGGTGCACGCTGCAGCCATTCACTGGCGGGCGAGGCCAGTGCGTAGAAGCCGGCGCCGACGCTACTAATACCGGCCGCCAAGATCAGCAGTGCTGCCGCGCTTCGCGGTAGTCGCCACTGCTGTAGCCGGCTAACTGCGGGTGCTAGCAGCAGTGCAAAGATCAGCGCCAACGTAATGGGCAGCATCACATCGCGGGCGAGCCGCAGGGTGTAGAGGACCGCTAAAACTGCCAGCAGCGGCATCGCCCAGTCCGAGGGCCTAGTCGGGTGTTGGTCAGTCATTTTATTCAATCTTTGTTTGCCCAGCGTTTCACTGGTAGTAGAGCGCCGAGTGTCAGGAAGGTAATGAGGCTGACAACCACGGCAATTTCGTAGCGCTGCCAAGCAACAGCGGTGCCGATGGCACCGGTGGACCAGATCGCCGCGGCGGTGGCCGTACCGGTGACCGTGCTGGCTTGCTTAAGAATGGCACCACCGCCGATAAAGCCTATTCCACTCATCAGGCCGTACATCAGTCGGGCGTGGGATTCTGAGCCCTCGAGGACGTCGCGGCCGATAAGCAGGTAGGCACAGCAGGCAATGGCAACGAGCGGAAAGGTGCGCAGGCCAACGCCGCGCGATTCGACTTCACAGTTCCAGCCTATCGGTATCGCCAGAAAGTAGGCGATGGTGAGCTGGAAAAGGTGGTGGCCCACTAATGGCCAGTCGATGTCTAGAATAATCGGCATGTTTTATATGCGGGGCTCTCGGGGGCCGAACAACCACCAGATAATCAGTCCCACAACTGGCAGAAGCAGGATGAGGAGTATCCATACCAGCTTGCTGCCCGAGCTATTGCGGCTTTGTACAATGTTGAGGATTGCCCAGATGTCGGCAATAAAGACCAGCAGGCCTAGTAGCCCGGTAATTTGTAACTCCATCGTATACTCCCTGGCTGTTTTCTCATGAGAAACGTCACTCGGGTGCTAACTAAGAGTAGTTTGTCGCACTAGAGTTCACCAGCCATAAAAAAGCCGCCCACAATGGGGCGGCTTTCATTGAGCTGGTGGACTGTCCACGGCTTTTTAGTTGTGGGCGTGCAGCATCTCATTCAGGGCAATGGCCGATTTGTTGGTCAGCACTTCAATGGCACCGTTTTTCGAATTGCGGCGGAATAACAGGTCGGACTGACCGGCGAGGTCGCGCGCCTTGGCAGTGCCGGCGGATTCGCCTTTTTCATCGATCATACTGACGACAGAGCCTGCGGTGATATACAGGCCGGCTTCGATAGTGCAGCGGTCGCCCAGTGGAATGCCGACACCGGCATTGGCGCCAATCAGACACTCTTTGCCGATGGAGATAATAATGTTATTGCCGCCCGACAGCGTGCCCATTGTTGAGCAGCCACCGCCGAGGTCGGAGCCAGAACCAACCATGACACCAGCGGAGATGCGACCTTCAATCATGCCCGGGCCTTCGGTACCGGCATTAAAATTGACGAAGCCCTCGTGCATGATAGTGGTGCCTTCGCCGAGGTACGCGCCCAGGCGTACTCGTGCAGTGTGGGCGATTCGCACGCCGGAAGGCATCACGTAGTTGGTCATTTTGGGGAACTTGTCTACCGACATAACTTCCAGGAGCTCACCATTCAGGCGAGCCTCAAGCTGGCGCTGGGGCAGTTCGCGCAGGTCGATAGCGCCGCGATTGGTCCAAGCAACATTGGGGAGCACGCCAAATAGGCCGCTCAAATCCAGCGTGTGGGGTTTGGCGAGGCGGTGTGATAACAGGTGCAGTTTTAAATAGCCCTCGGGCACCGAACTGGGTGCCGCATCCTCGGCCAGCAGGGTGACGACCAGAGGCTGGTTACTGGTGGCCAGCTGAGCGGCGATGTCGGCTTGGCTGCTGTCGCCGGCGGCTTTGATTGATTCGGCCAAACGGCTCATTTGCTCACTGTTAACGCCAATAGCGGCATTGCCACCTTTGTAGTCAACAATACTGGCGATGGCGGTGCACAGTGATGCAGCGGGCTGCATCAGCGGTATGGGGTAGAAAACGTCCAGCCATTCGCCTTTGCTGTTTTGGCTGCCAAGGCCGATGCCTAGGCTGAATAATGTCTCGCTCATTGATAACTCTCTCTTGCAGGCTTAAAGCGTGTGGTGGGTAAATAAACTCTGATAGTGCTCAGCTTTAAAGCCGAGTGTCAGGCTGCTGCCGGTGTCCAGCAGCGGCCGTTTCATTAATGTCGGGTGTTCAAGCAGTAGTTCTAGGGCGCTGTCGTCGTCCAAATTGTCGCGCTGCTCGGCATCGAGCTGTTTCCAGGTGGTGCTGCGTTTGTTGACCAATTTGTCGCGGCCGAGCTCGTTCAACCAGTGGCGCAGCTGGCTGCTGTCGAGCGGCTGGTCGCGCACATCGTGAAAGTGGTAGTCGATATTGTGCTGCTCCAGCCAGCGGCGCGCGGCGCGCACGGTATCGCAGTTTTTAATTCCGTATAGTGTGCTGCTCATGGTCTAGGTCTGCTTGCGGAAAGCGGCCTATCATAGCAAAAAGCCGCCGGAGGTTCACGGCGGCGCTGGTCTCAGGCCTTGCGGGTTTTCTTGGGCTGTTTGCGTAGCGGGTAGCAAGTTGTGCAAATTTCACAGACGGTGCCGTCGCAACCGCGGGCGCTGCAGTATTCCCGTCCGTAGTAGATGATTTGCAGATGCAATGCATTCCAGTGTTCGCGGGGGAATAGCCGTTTTAGGTCTTTTTCGGTTTGAGTGACGTTTTTGCCGCTGCTTAGGCCCCAGCGTTGGGCGAGCCGGTGGATGTGGGTGTCTACCGGAAAGGCCGGTACGCCGAAAGCCTGGGACATGACCACGCTAGCAGTTTTATGGCCGACGCCGGGCAGGGTTTCCAGTGCTGCCATATCTTCGGGCACGATGCCGTTGTAGTCCTCGACTAAAATTTCAGACAGCCGCTGAATGGCTTTAGATTTCTGTGGTGACAGGCCGCAGGGGCGGATAATGGCACGGATGTCGTCGACACGTTGTCTGGCCATATCGAAGGGGTTGTCGGCCAAGGTAAACAGCGCCGGGGTGACCTGATTCACGCGCTCGTCGGTGCACTGCGCCGACAGTAGCACGGCGACCAGCAGGGTATAGGGATCTTTGTGGTCCAGTGGAATAGGCTGCTCGGGGTAGAGCTCGTTGAGGCGCTGCAGTATGTAATCAACGCGCTCAGCCTTGAGCAGATTTCGCGGCGGCTGCTTACTGCACATTGCCTACAGGCTCTCGACAAAACGGCGAATGCGGGCGGCGGCCTCTATGCAGTTTTCTTGTTCGGCAACCAGTGCCATGCGCACATAGCCGCTGCCGGGATTGCTGCCGCCTATCTCGCGCGATAAGTAGGAGCCGGGCAATACCGTGACGTGCTGCTGGGCGAATAGCTGTTGAGCAAAGTCGGTGTCGGCAATGGGGGTTTTTGCCCACAGATAGAACGAAGCCTCGGGCTGGCTGACGTCCAGGCAGCCGTCTAGCTCGGCCAGTACGCGCGCAAATTTCTCGCGGTAGCGGTCGCGGTTGTCTTTAACATGTTGCTCGTCGCTCCAGGCCGCGGCGCTGGCTAGCTGGTGTTGTATCGGCATGGCGCAGCCGTGATAGGTGCGGTAGAGCAAAAAGTCGGCGAGTATTTCCGCGTCGCCGGCGACAAAACCTGAGCGAAGGCCCGGCAGGTTTGATCGCTTGGACAGGCTGTGAAAGACCACGCAGCGTTGGTAGTCGTTGCGGCCCATCTCGGCGCAGGCTTGCAGCAGGCCAGCTGGTGGCGCCTGCTCGTCAAAGTACAGTTCTGAGTAGCACTCGTCGCTGGCCAGGACGAAATCATATTGATCGGCCAGACGGATCAGTTTTTGTAAGGTGGCAATGTCGGTAACGGCCCCGCTGGGGTTGCCGGGGCTGCACAGGTAGAGCAATTGGCAGCGTTGCCAAATCTGGGCCGGTACGGCGTCGTAGTCGGGAATAAAGCCGTTGTCGGCGGTGCAGGGCAGAAAGTGCGGATGCGCACCGGCCAGCAGGGCGGCACCCTCATAGATTTGATAAAAGGGGTTGGGGCTGCATACCAAGGCGTCATCGGCGGGGGAGACCACCGCTTGGGCGAAGGCAAACAGCGCCTCGCGGGTGCCATTGACGGGCAATACTTGACTGTCTGGGTCGAGCGCGGAGAGCGCAAAGCGTCGCGTCGCCCAGTCGGCGATGCTTTGGCGCAGTTCCGCAATGCCCTTGGTTGTTGGGTAGTTGCTGAGTTTTCCCAATTCTCCAGCCAAGGTGTCGGCGACAAATTGCGGCGCCGGGTGGCGGGGTTCGCCTATCGATAGTGGGATTGGCGACAGGCTGCTCTGGCTGTCGCCGAGCAGCGCGCGCAGCTTTTCAAAGGGGTAGGCGTGGAGTGTATTTAAACGCGGGTTCATTTCGCTTGTTTGCTCGCTTTTTCGTCCAGTTCCCGACAGATTGCCAGCTGAATCTGCTCGCAAAGCTGGGGATCATTGATCGGCCGATTATCCTCGTCGGTGACAAAGAACACGTCTTCGACGCGCTCGCCAAGGGTGGCGATTTTGGCATTTTGCAGGCGCACGCCATAGTCGTTAAATATGCGCGCTAGTCGCGCCAGCAGGCCTGGGCGGTCGGGGGTGATCACCTCCAGCACGGTGTGACCCTTATTGAGGTCGGTTGCCATGCTGGTGCGGGTCGGCGTGGAGAACAGGCGCATTTGCCGGGGCATGCGGCGATTGACCAGCTCCTGTGAATCCTCGGGGCGCTCCAGCTGCTGAGTGACAAAGTCGACAATTTCGCGGATGCGCTCGGGGTTGTCGCCAATCGGCTCGCCGTCTACACCCAGTACGTAGAAGGTGTCCAGGGTATAGCCGGTACCGGCGTTATAAATCCGCGCATCCTGAATGCTCAGGTCCAATTGCTCCAGTGCGCCGGCCAGCAGCGCAAAGGTGCCTTTGCGCGAGGGGGTGTGCACAAAGATCTGGGTGGCGCCCTCGTGATCCAGCAAGCCGCCTTCTTTAACCAGTACC
>JBFKEA010000057.1:0-11571 GCA_041619375.1 Spongiibacter sp.
AGGCCCCAGCCAGCGCTGTTTTTGCGCCTCGCTGCCGTATTTCCACAGCACTTCCATATTGCCGGTATCCGGAGCGTTGCAGTTAAACACCTCGGGGGCAAAATGCGAGCGGCCCATCTGCTCGGCCAGCACCGCGTATTCACCTACCGTCAGGCCAGCCCCCAAGTCGGGATCGGGCAAAAACAAATTCCACAGACCCAATTCGCGGGCCTTGGCTTTGAGCGCCTCAACCTCGGGCAATACCGTCCACTGGGTCCAGTCGCCGCCCTTGTTGCCGAGCATCAGCCGGGGCAAAACGACTTCTTCGACCGGCATGATTTCGCTGTCGATAAAATGGCGGAGTTGATCGCGCAGCGCTTGGGCGCGGGGGCTGAGACTGAAGTCCATATCGGGGCTCCTCTATAAGTAGAGCTCCTACCTTAGGCGCCGACACAGCATCATGCTAATTTATTTTATAAATCAATATACATTCACAATGGTAATTGTGATCATGCATTCCCCCCACGGCGTCTTTCAAGCATCAACCTTAACTGGCCACTGCTGTGCAATTGCGACCACCATCCTTGGCAAGATAGAGCTGCCGGTCAGCCTTGGCGATCAGCTGGTAGGGGCTGTCGCTCGAATCATCAGGCCGGGCCGTCGCTAGGCCAGCACTGACCGTAAGATAGGGCGCCACCGTCGATGCTTCATTGGGAATAGCCAGCTGCCGTATCGCCTCGCTCAAGTCCGCCAGCAAGTGCCGCGCCTCATCCTCATCGGTGTTGCCGTAAACCAGCGCAAACTCTTCGCCGCCATAACGGGCACAGAGGTCGCCCGGGCGCCGAACGAAGTCCTTCAGCAGGCGTCCGATTTTGCGCAAGCATTCATCCCCGGCTTGATGGCCATAGCGATCGTTGAGTAATTTAAAATAATCAATATCGATAATCGCCAGCGACAGCGGCGACTTTAGGCGCCGCGAGCGCCGCCACTCTTGCAGGAAAAACGTATCAAAATAGCGGCGATTAGGAATGCCGGTCAGACTGTCGATCAGCGCCATCTTGCTGACCTTTTCTTCGGCGAGCTTGCGCTGGGTAATATCGTGATGAGTAATCACATAATATTGGCGACGATTCAGCGCAAATCGCGACACGCTCATCATAAACCAGCGCTTTTTTTCCGGGCTGTGACAGGGATATTCTAGGTAGCAATGCGACTTTTTAGACGCCATAAAATCGCGAATACTCTGCGCCGCCTGCAAGCCCAATGCATCGCCTTGCGCCGCCGCGCGATCGCATTCCTGCAAATAATTGACCCCGGCCCAGCTGTCGGTAATACCGCAATTATTGTCCTCGGCAAATTCGCACCAGCGGCGATTTACATAAAGAATTTGACCGCTGCGGTCGACCACCACCACATGGTCAGCCATGTTATCGAGTACCTTGCCGAGAAATTCATTGGAATTTACCATCGAGCGTGAACCCCGTTGCCGCATTGCATTGGCCCCAAAAGACCCCGCAGGGAAATCACTCGAAAACAATCTCCCACGCTAACAACCCTACCCAGCGCCAAGACTACGTGTAATGAGCAGATACCCCTAGTCAGCTGGCGGCGCTCGCTCCTGCAACAACCCGCCGTCAGGGCTTGTTACTCCGCGGCCAGCGGGTCGTTAGCCAGTAATAAGGCCATCGCCGCGACCACTACCGCCGGTTCCAGCTCCCGCTGCAGCTGCGGGTGAAGGTGCAGCGCCCCGCCGTTGAGCAAGTCAAGCATGGCGACGCTATGCCCGCCGTCGCGTATCGCGATGCTCACCGTCTCCGGCAGCTCGACACTGCGCCCTCGGGTGCTGCCCGCGACCGTCAGCGCCCGACCACCGAGCTGAATCAATCCGGCAAAGGGTTGGCGGTGGGTGGCGCGCAACTCCAACTGCCAGGGCAGCCAGCCCTGGGTCAGCGCCTCGGCACTGCAACTGAGCCCCGCGACAAAGCTATCATCGCCCTGCAATTCCAGGGCCTGCTGCGAGTCCTCGTCGGCCACCCGCAAATACCAGCCTCGGCCGCGGCGATACTGACGACAACGCACCGCCGCCAGCGCTACGCCCGCCCGGTACAGCGAAAAACCGTAGCGGGAATCGTTGTCGTCATCGACACTGCCGAGCTCTATGCCGTCATCGCCGCTACCGACACTGCTGCGACTGATCGTCGGCGCAGTCGCCCACAGCGAGTAATCCAGCTGGCCGGTAACGTAGTCGCCAATGCGCAGCGGCTGGCCGCGCAGCCGCGCCCAGTCGCCAGATCCCGCGACCGCTAACTGGCGGCCGCTTTCGCCCCGCCAATCGGCCGGTAGGGCCGCTCGTTCAAGCTGCACACTGCAAGCCGCCAGCACACTGGTGAGCAGCGCCAGCAATCCCTTTCTCAATGTCAATCTCCCCCCTCAGCCACCGCGCTGGGTGACTAAATGGTTTTTCCCATATCGGCCATATAAACCGCGCCGTGAACGGCCTTGGCATCGCTCGAGGCAATAAAGGCGATCACCGCGGCAATGTCCTCGGCGTCGGCGAGGCCGCGCTTAGCGGCGGTGGTCATAATTAAATCGAAGTCAGCGCCATCGGGCATTCCCACCTTCGCCAACTGCGGGGTATTGGTGCCGCCGGGACAGACCGCATTGATGCGAATCGGCTGGTCAATAAACTCCAGCGCCAGCGACTTGGTCAGGCCGATAATACCGTGCTTGGCACTGCAGTAAGTCGCGGAGTAGGGCTGGCCTTCAACACTGGCCAGCGAGCCAATATTGACAATATTGCCGGCGGTTTTCAGCAGCTGCGGCACCGCCGCCTGGCAGAGGAACAGACTGCCGCCGAGATTATTGGCGATGTCTTGCAGCCAGTTGTCCTCGGTAATTTCGTGCAGGGCGCGGAAAATATGCCCGCCCGCGCAATTAATCAACGCATCCAGTTGGCCGCACTGCGCCACACACTGGGCCACCGCCTCGCGGCACTGGGCCGGCTGGGCAATATCGGTCACCCAACTGATCATCTCTCCGCCGCCGGCGGCCACCTTGGCCTCGGTCGCCGCCAGCCGCTCGGCATCACGCCCCAGACCAAAAATTTTGCCGCCCTCGCCGGCAATCCGCAGCGCCGTTGCCGCGCCAATCCCCGACGACGCGCCGGTGATCATTACTACCTTATTCTCGAATCGAGCCATTGTGCTCCCTTATTGTATTAACGCCATCCCCACTGGATGGCGTTTGCCCTGACAAGCCGGCCACAGAAATTGACCGCCCGCCGGTTTACCTAAGTCAAACAGCCGACTAGCATAGCGCCTCCCATCAACATGAGCACTACGCCCGATGAGCAAGCCCGGAATGCGCCGCGGCCACTGTCCCAGCGCCGGTTCACCGCTGGCCAGTGGCGACGGCTTACTGAGCCGCGTGCAGCTGGTCGGCGGCCGACTGAGCAGCCAACAACTGCGCCTGATCGCCGACTTGGCCGAGCGCTACTGTTCGCCCCAACTTGAATTGACGCAACGCGGCAATCTGCAGCTGCGCGGCTTTAACGCAGCGGCGGAAGCGGCCTTCAGCCAGCACTTGATTGCCGAGGGTCTTGCCGCCGCGCCGGCCGCCGCAGAGGCGGCGCGCAAACTCCTGTGCAGCGCCGCTGCCGACCTCGACAGCTGCGCACTGAGCGACCCGTGGCCAATCGCTCAGGCACTGGATATGACCTTGCGCAACACGCCGACATTGTGGTCGCTGCCCAGTAAATTCCGCATCGTGTTAAATGGGGGAGGACTCACCTCACTGTCGCAGCACTACGGCGATATACGCGCCGATGCCGTCGCCGCTGCAGAGGGCACCTGCTACCGCCTGAGTATCGGCGGTAATGCCGAGCAGGCGCTGCCACTGGGACTGAGTACAGCGCAACAACTGCCTGCCAACCTCCTCGCCTTGATGCAGGGCGTTATTGCCTTGAGCAAACCTAACGGGCCCTCTGCACAGGAGATCGCCAAGCACCCGGACAGCCGCGCACTCGCCGCATTGCGTCGCGAGCTGCAGCTCAGCGAGCTGACCCCGCCGCCGGCTGCTTGCGACACAAGCCCCTCTCACCGGGCTCTTCTCGGCGCTCAGCACAACTGGTATGGCTGCGCCCCAGCGCTGGGCGTGATGAATACCAGCACCGCCAATGCCCTCGCCGACCTCGCCGACCGCTTTTCAGACGGCCAGCTGCGCCTGTGCCCCGGCAAACAGATACTGCTGCCCGGCGCCGCTGCGGCGGTCGCCCCCGCCGTTAAGCAACTGGGCTTAATCAACTGCGCCGATGACCCACGGCTATCAATCACCAGCTGCCCCGGCGCGCCGGCCTGCCGCAGCGGCAGCAGCGACACCCGCGGCGATGCGCTGCGCTGGGCCGCAGCACTGCCCGAGCTGTTCAATGGCGACCTGCAGGTTCATGTTTCCGGCTGCGCCAAAGGCTGCGCCTACCCGCGGGCAAGCCCGCTGACCCTGCGAGCCAATGCCGGCCGCTACGATGTCATCGTCAACGACCGGGCCGACAGCGACGACGCCTCGGCGCTGTTCACCGGGCAAATCAGCCCTCATCAAATGAGCGACACCCTGCGTCAACTCAACGAGCGCTTGCACCGCCTGCGGCGCGGCGACGAGTCCCTAAGCACCACCCTGGCTCACGTCAACGGCAAGCTGCTGCGCGCCGACGAGCCTTAAACGCTGCGGCGAAACATCCGCTGATGTTCGCCGTTATACAGGGCGCTATTGCAGAAGTTGGACTCCCCCAGCGCTGGCCCAACCAATATCAAGGCGCTGCGTTTTTCCGGCAGTGCCGCCACTTGCGCCGCAATATTGCTCAGGCAGCCGCGCAGCACCATTTCGTCGGCGTGGCTGGCGCGAAATACCACCGCGACCGGGCACTCATCACCGTATAGCGGACTGAGCCGCGCCACCACACTGTCAATCACCTGCACCGACAGGTGTATCGCCAAGGTGCTGCCGGTGGCAGCAAAGGCCTCCAGGGTTTCCCCCGACGGCATACTCGAAGCGCGCCCCTGAGTGCGCGTCAGCACTAGCGACTGCGCCGTACCCGGCAACGTCAGCTCCTGTCCCAGTGCCGCCGCCGCAGCGGCAAATGCCGGTACGCCTGGCGTTAAACTGTAGGGAATTCCCAGCTCACGCAGCCTGCGCAGCTGCTCGGCCAGCGCCGAATAAATCGATAGGTCGCCCGATTGCAGTCGCGCCACCGCCAGACCGCGTCGATGGGCGGCGACAAATTCAGCCGTAATCTCATCCAGCGTCATCGTCGCGGTATTAATCAGCTGGGTTTGCGCGGGGCAGTGCGCCAACAGTGCCTCGGGAATAATTGAACCGGCGTACATACACACCGCGCAACTGGCCAGTAAGTCGCGCCCGCGCAGGGTCAATAAATCCGCCGCGCCGGGCCCGGCGCCAATAAAATGAATGGTCATGATGTTTCCTCACTAGCGGGGCCGCGCTGCACTGCCCACAAGGTCACCGGCCGCAGCGGCCGCCAACCGTTAAAGCTTCCCAAACTCTCGCAACGCTCAACACTAATCCGACACAACTCGCCGCCGTAGCGCTGGCTGGCTTGCCACAGCGCCGCCTCGCCCTCCAGCGTCACTGCGCTGGCAACCAGCCGACCGCCCGCGGGTAGCGCCCGCCAACAATCGTCTAACAGTCCCGGCACCGTGAGGCCGCCGCCGATAAAAATTGCCTGCGGCCGCTCCAGCCGGCCAAGCTGCTCACCGCTGCAGCCCTGTACACACTGTAAATGACTAACACCGTAACGGCGGGCATTACCGCGAATATTCGCGATTCGGGCGGGGTGGCGCTCAACGGCAATGGCGCGATTCGCGGCATCGCTGAGCAGCCACTCCACTGACACAGCCCCTGAGCCTGCCCCTAGGTCCCACAACAGCTCGCCGCCGCGCGGCGCCAGCAGCGCCAAAATAGCGGCCCGCACCTCGCGCTTGGAAATTTGACCGTCGTGAAGAAACCCCGCCTCATCGCGACCAGCACTGCGCACCGGCCCCGCTCCCGGCGCATCCGCCACACAGGCAACAGCGACTGTATTCAGCCCAGCGGCGCGGCGCGCTGTCCACTCAACGGCCGGCGCGCAATACTGCCTCTCCTCGGCCCCACCCAGCGCCTCGAAAACATGCATAGCACTGCGAGAAAAACCGGCCTCACACAGCAACTTGGCGACTTGCGCCGGGCTGTCACCGTTTTCACTCAGTATCAGCAGCTGCCGGCCATCGCCCAACACCGCGTGCAAATTGTCGACATCGCGCGCTAACACCGAGCAACAGTGGCACTGCTGAAGGGCCCAGCCCAGTCGCGCCGCCGCCAGCGAAAACGCCGACGGCGCCGGCAGGCAATGCATTTCCGCCGCCGCAATATGTCGGCTCAGCGTTGAGCCAACGCCGTAACTAAAGGGATCGCCGCTGGCCAGCACACACACCCGCCGCCCCCGCCACTGCTGGATCTCGGCGATGCCATCGGCGATCGGCGAGGGCCAACACAGGCGCTGCTGACCCTCGCTCACGGGAATATGGTTAAGGTGCCGCCGCCCGCCAACCAGCAGCTCAGCCGCCGCAATCGCCTCTCGTGCCTGCGCCCCCAAGCCCTGCCAACCGGACTCGTCTAGTCCCACCAAGGTCAACCACGGCAACTGACCGGACAAAGACCTGAACTGCCCATTCATTGTAGAATCCCGCTCCCATTTATTTTCTGCCGGTAGCCCCGCAACAGGGCACCCCTGTGAGATCTATGCATGTACTAATCCTCGGCGGCACCCGCGACGCGATGAATCTGGCCGACCTGCTACTGGCCGCCCCCCAGTTCACTGCCACCTATTCTCTTGCCGGGCGCACGCGCCGCCCGCTGCCCGCTGCGCTGCCTACCCGCCGCGGTGGTTTTGGCGGTGTTAGCGGCCTGCAGCAGTGGCTGAGCGCGCACCATGTAGCAGCGGTTGTCGATGCCACCCACCCCTTTGCCGCGCAAATGTCAGCCCATGCGCTGCAAGCCTGCCGCGCGCTGGACCTACCACTGGTGCGTTTCGGCCGCGAGCCCTGGGTCGCCGGCGATGGCGATAACTGGCAGCACTGTGCGAGCCTCAGCGCCGCCGCTCAGCGGCTTATCAGCCACGGCCAGCCCGGGCAACGCATACTACTGGCCACCGGCGGCAGCACCCTGCATCACTTCGACCATATACACGACCGCCACTTCGCCGTGCGCTGCGTCGATCCGCCCCAGCCACCACCGCGCTTTGCCAGCTGGTCGCTGATCGAAGATCGCGGGCCGTTTCAGCTCGACGATGAACGCAGGCTGCTGCGCGAGCAGCGTATCGATACCATTGTTTGCAAAAATTCCGGCGGCAAGGCCGCACAGGCAAAACTGCTGGCGGCCAGAGAACTCGGCATTGAGGTCATCATGGTCGACCGCCCCGACATTGCCCCGGCAGATGCCGAGCTGTTCGACAGCCCTTCGGTGCTGCAGTGGTTACAGACGCGGCTAGCGACTGCGGTCAGTTCTCAATAACCGGGTAGCTGCGCGGGCTGTACATCCAGCGCCGCTGGCCGTGGTCAAAGTAGCGCGCTTGGGAATTACCCACGATCACCAAAGTGCGCATATCGACCCACTCAGGGTCGGCCTCGGCCAGCGTGGTGTAGTGCAGCGCCTCGTCGTCTCGGCCAATGGCGCGGGCAAACACCACCGGCGTCTGTGGCGGCTGCTCCTCGCGCAAAATATCCAGCGCGGCGCCCAGCTGCCATGGGCGATGGCGGGAACGCGGATTGTAGAACGCCATGGCAAAATCGCCCTGCGCCGCGCAGCGCAGGCGTCGGCACACCAATGACCAGGGCTTGAGCACGTCGGATAAGGAGATGGCGCAGAAGTCATGTCCCAGCGGCGCACCGATCTTGGCCGCCGCCGCCTGAAGTGCCGAAATCCCCGGGTAAATACCCAGTTCCACATTGTCCCAGCACGGCTGATCCGCTTCGCTCAGGCATTCACACACCGCCGCCGCCATGGCAAAAATGCCCGGATCACCACCGCTGACAATTACCACCTCACGCCCCTGCGCGGCGAGCTCAAGCGCCAGCACCGCGCGCATCAGCTCCTCGCGATTGTCGGAGATGTGCAGGCGCATCCCCGGCCGGGCAATACGCCGGACATAGGGTCCATAACCCACCGCGTCAGTGGCGCGCGCAATTAATTGCGCGGTTTCCGGACTGAGCCAGTGCTCGCCCGCCGGACCGCAGCCGATCACGGACAGGCGGCCACTCACAAGCGCTCTCCACGACCGGGAATCAACACCATAGAGAAGTACGGCGCCTGCACCCCACCAAGCTCCGACAGGGGCATTACTCGCTGCTCAGGCAAACTGGCCTTTTCGACATACCAGGCGCGGTCGGCAATCCCTAATTCACTGGCGATGCGGCGGATGCGCGGCAAATTACTGCCCACCTTCATAATGGCCATCGCCTGAGTCCCCGCCATGCTGTCGCGCAGGGCCTGGTCGTCGAGGGTGCCCGGCACCACCTTCAGCATATCGTCGCGCATCACTAGCGGCGTGGGCAGCAGAGCGCTGCAGGCCATAATCGAGTTGACACCCGGCACAATGGTAATCGGGTAGCGATCCTTTAAACGCAGAAAGACATGCATAAAGGAACCATAGAAAAATGCATCACCCTCGTTGAGCATCGCCACCGAACGCCCGGCTGCCAGCTCACCAGCAACCGCCTCGGCGGCCTCATCAAAAAATGCCTCAATGCTGTCGCGATATTCTCCACTCGTATGAGGCAGCTCGGTGGTAACTGGATACTCCAGCGCTAATTCGCGGTGGTCATCGCGAATATGTGCAGCACAATTATTGCGCGCTCGACCGCGACCACCACGCTTGCAAAAATACGCCACGACCGGACTGTCTTTTATCAGCCGTACTGCTTTCAGGGTCAGCAGTTCCGGGTCACCCGGACCCACCCCAATGCCGTATAAACGACCTGTTTCCACTTGAGCATTCACCGTAAAATTTCCTTGTCATTCGCCAGCGCATTGACGGCGGCAGCAGCCATGGCGCTCCCTCCCCGACGACCGCTAACCGTTATAAAATCCACATCGGGGTTAATCGCCAGCGCCACCTTGCTTTCGGCGGCACCGATAAAGCCCACCGGAAAACCAAGAATGGCCGCCGGCTTGGGCCAGCCGCGATTAATCAGATTCAATAGATGAAACAAAGCGGTAGGCGCATTGCCGATGGCCACCACCGCCCCGTCAATATGTTCTCGCCACAACTCAACGGCCGCCGCACTGCGGGTGTTCTTCAGCGTTTTTGCCAGCGCCGGCACCGCCGGATCGTGCAGCGTACAAATCACCGGATTTTCGGCGGGCAAACGCGCTCGGGTGACCCCGCGCGCCACCATCTCGGCATCGCAAAGAATCGCCTTGCCGCCGCGCAATGCAGCTTTTGCCGCCTGCGCGGCACCGGCAGAAAAGGCGATATCGTCAACGAGGTCGACCATGCCACAGGCGTGAATCAGCCGCACAACGCAGGCCTCCATGTCAGCGGGAATCGCCGTCAAGTCGGCCTCGCGGCGAATGGTCGCGAACGAGTCGGCGTAGATTGCCGAGCCATCGCGAATGTAATCGTGCAAATCTTCTGTCAAAACCCTCTCCCTAAATACACCTCGAAGTACTAATCTTTAATGCGCACACCGCGCGCCACTAAGGCCCAGGCCGTCACAGCGGCAACGGCGGTCAGCAGCGGCAAAAAAATAAAGGTCAATGGCAAATTCACCGCCGGGGTATCCAGCAAGCCGTATCGAAAGCCTTCAACGATATGCATCATCGGATTGGCCAACGACCAGCTTTGCCAGGGCGCAGGCAATAACTGGGCGGGATAGAACACACCGCCGAGGTAAGTGAGCGGGGTGAGCACAAAGGTTGAAATCAACGAGGTATCGTCAAAGTTCCGCGCAAACACGCCGTTAATCAGCCCCAGCAAGGAGAACAGCAACGCGGTAAACACCGCCACCGTCAGCCCCACGCCCACATGGTGGAACTGCATCGCGGTAAACGGCATCGCCAGCAAGGCCACCAGCGCACCGGCCAGCAAGCCGCGCAGGGTACTGGCGGTGGCAAACCCGGCGACAATCAGCCACGCCGGCATCGGCGCGACCAGCATTTCTTCAATATGGCGCTGTAAGCGCGCGCCAAAAAACGCCAACGAACTATTGCTGTAGGCATTGCTGACCACCGCAAACATCACCAAGCCCGGCATAATAAAGTCGGCGTAGGCCTGACCCTGTACGGCGGCTAATTCACGACCGACAAAATGACCGAAGATCAGCATAAACACCCCAGCGGTCACTACTGAGGGCAATAAACTCTGTACCCAGCTGCGCAGAAAGCGGCGCAATTGCTTGATCACCAGGCCTTGATAGGCGTGCCAGTAAACCGCCGTCATACCTCGCCCCCAGCCGCCAGCAATTGCAAAAAGCGCGCTTCCAAGCGCTTGCCGTCATCATGCACACTGACCACCTGCACGCCCTGCGCCGCTAACTCGGCAAACAGCGGCGCCAGATCGCACTGGTGCGGCCACTGCAACTGCAATCGCAGCGGCTGCCAGTCGTGCAGCGCGGCCGCGCTGAGCACTGGCGGCGCAGCAATCGGCGCCGCCAAATGCAGCGTTAACTGCCGCGAGTCCAAGCCTGCCAGCAGAGTATGCGGGGGGCTGCGGGCGATAATTTTGCCGTCGTCGATAATCGCGGTGTCATCACACAGGGTCTCCACTTCGTCGACATTGTGGCTGGTCAGCAATATCGTCGTGCCCGGGCGATTCAGCGTCCTCAGCATTTCCCACATCGCCAGCCGGGCCTCAACATCGAGGCCGGCACTAGGCTCGTCGAGTATCAGCAACTTCGGCTTGTGGACCAGCGCCCGAGCCAGCATCAATTTGCGCTTCATGCCGCCGGACAGCCCCCAGGCTTTGTTGTGCTGGCGCTCTGCCAAACCCAGCATATCCAGCACCTCGGTGGCGCGCTGCTCGGCACTGCGTTTTGACAGGCCGTAGTACATCGCCTGACTGGCAACAATTTCGATCAGCGGCTCAAAGCTGTTGAAATTGGCTTCTTGGGGGAGCAGGCCTATGCAGCGCCGCGCCGCCACCGACTGGCGGCGCACATCGTGACCGAACACATCAATGCGGCCGCGCTGCATGCGGCGCAGCGAGCAGATCAGGCCAATCAAAGTGCTTTTGCCGGCGCCATTGCGGCCCAGCAAGCCAAAGAACTGCCCCGCATCAATACGCAGGTCGACGCCGCGCAGTGCTTCGCGCCCCTTATACTCCTTGTGCAGCTGTTGAATTAGCAGTGCCGGCTCAGTCATGACGGACTCCCGCATCGCAGGCATAACCGACCACCCGCCCCTGGCGGTCGAGCGCGGTGACATCAATCACCACACTCTCTGGCAAGATGGCGTGGGCGCGCTGCAGGGCAATGCTGGCCACCGCGTCCCCCAGCGCCACCCCGGCTCGCTGACAGTAGCCCAGCGCTTCGATACTGGTATTGCAGC
>JBFKEA010000058.1:0-11459 GCA_041619375.1 Spongiibacter sp.
CGCGCGACGCTGTTATTTGCCCACGGCAATGCTGAAAATATCAGCACTCATTTAGCCAGTGTGTACTGGCTGCCAGCGCAGGGCATCAATGTGCTGCTGGTCGACTACCGGGGGTTTGGGCGCTCTCCCGGCCGCCCGACGGTAGCCAATGCAGTCGCAGACCTGCGCGCCAGTTGGCGGTGGCTGCTAACGCAGCCGGACGCTGCGGACTTGCCCTTGTTGGGCTTGGGGCAGAGCCTCGGTGCGAGTTTGATGGCGGTGGCGGTCGCCCGCGAGCGCGATGCGCTGGCTGGGCGGCTGAAAGGCTTGGTGCTTGAGGCCGGGTTTAGTGACTACGCCGGTATCGCTCGTGAACAGGCGGCTAAATCGCCGTTGACGTGGCTGCTGCAAAAGCCCGCGGCCTGGGTGATGCCGGTGGGCTATGATGCCATTGACGCGCTGCCGGTGTTACCGGCCGCGCCGCTATTAATTGTTCATGGCCGGCAGGATGCGGTGGTGGCCGTGCAGCATGCTCAGCGTTTGTACCAGCGGGCACTGCCGCCCAAGCGTTTGTACCTCTATGACGGTGGTCATATCGCCAGCTTGCAGCAACCGCCAGGGCGCCAGAGGCTGTTGGACTTTATTGCCGACAGCCTAGCTGGCCGCATAGTGGATTAGTGCTGGTGGCCG
Organism: Spongiibacter sp.; assembly: GCA_041619375.1. Classification (GTDB taxonomy): domain Bacteria; phylum Pseudomonadota; class Gammaproteobacteria; order Pseudomonadales; family Spongiibacteraceae; genus Spongiibacter. Next base: position 670 of record JBFKEA010000058.1, read on the forward strand.
CCCTCGCCGTGGGCGTGGCCGTGTTCGCGTTCTTCAGCGGTGGCGGCGCGCACCGACTCAATATGGACGCGGAAGGTCAGGGTTTTGCCTGCCAGCGGGTGGTTGGTGTCGACATCGACTGAGAACTTGCCGACCTTAACCACGGTGGCGCTGCGGCTGCCTTTGTCGGTATTGAAGCGCACAACCTGACCAACTTTCAGCTTGCCCTCGTGTTTGAGGTATTTGGCGGGAATACGCTGCTGCTGCCCCGACTGCACCACGCCGTAGGCTTGCTCGGGCGGCAGTGTCACCTCAAAGTCTTGACCGGCTTGGCGGCCGACAAATTCTTTCTCTAGACCGGGGATAATATTGTTGGCACCGTGTAGGTAAAGGCTGGCGGTTTCGCCGAAGTTGCTTTCCAATATTGCGCCGCTGCTGTCGCGCAGCTCATAGTGAAAGGCCACTACACTGTTGTTGTCGATCTCCATCATTCCCCCTGCGATAATAGCTTGGCTATAGGTGATTTTTCAGAGGCGTATAGTATGCCTCGCCGGCCGGCGGGGATAGTAAAAAAGGCTGGAGAGTGTGCCATGGGAGAGGTGGTAAAGTTTGCGCCGCGAAAGCCACGTGCACAGAGTAGTCTGTGTCGGGAGGGACATCACAAATGGAAAATAGAGAAAAGCAGCCAATTTGATATCAAGCAGGGGCGTCTGGTAAGCGTGTACATATGCGAGCGCTGCGGGCGACGCAAAACGACGGCGCACTGAGAGCTAGTGTGCGATGTCGTCGTCCAGCTCGGCGCTGATCAAGGCCAGCCAATTCTGCGCTTCGTCGCGGCCTTCCACGGCTTTGATGACGCAGGCAATGCCCAGCAGGTGCTCCATGAGCAGTTTTCTCATGGGAACATTGTTCTCGCTCGCCTGTTCCTGTAAAAACAGGAACGCCTGTGCGCTAATGTCGTCGATCTGCATCTGCTGAGTGTTTTCCCGGTACTCAGATAGCGCGACTACTTTTGGCATTGCCATATCGTAACCCTCTGTTCATCTGGGGGAATTATATGTCGGGGCTATCGCCGCGGCGCTTCGTAATTACACGTATGGGTCGATCTGCGGGAATAGTGGAACGTTGAGGAACTGACTGAATTTATGTCTGAACATGTTGTGATTGGCGCCGATGGCGTCGAGCAAATGCCGCTCAAGTCCTATACCGAGAAGGCCTACCTGGATTATTCCATGTACGTTATTCTCGACCGGGCGTTGCCGAATATCGCCGACGGCTTAAAGCCGGTGCAGCGCCGTATTGTCTACGCAATGAGCGAACTGGGCTTGAAGGCCAGCGCCAAGTACAAGAAATCGGCGCGCACGGTGGGCGATGTTATTGGTAAGTTTCACCCCCACGGCGATAGCGCGGTGTACGAGGCGATGGTGCTGATGTCTCAGGACTTCTCCTATCGCTATCCGCTGATTGACGGCCAGGGCAACTGGGGCTCCCCCGACGACCCGAAATCCTTTGCGGCGATGCGTTATACCGAGTCCAAATTGACGCGCTATGCCGAAGTGATGCTCAGTGAACTGGGCCAAGGGACGGTGGACTGGGTGCCGAACTTCGACGGTGCCATGGATGAGCCCTCGATGTTGCCGGCGCGGGTGCCTAATATTTTGCTGAACGGCACCACCGGTATTGCCGTGGGTATGGCTACCGATATTCCGCCGCACAATCTGCGCGAGGTGGTCAGTGCCTGTATTCATTTGCTGGATACGCCGAGCGCATCGGTGGCGGATCTCTGCGAGCATATTAAGGGGCCGGACTTTCCCACCGATGCAGAGTTGATTACGCCACCCGATGAAATTCGCAAAATTTACCAGACGGGCCGAGGGTCGTTGCGTATGCGCGCGGTCTGGCAGGAGGAGCACGATGACATCGTGATCACCGCGCTGCCGCATCAAACTTCAGGCTCTAAAGTGCTGGAGCAAATTGCTCAGCAAATGCAGGCGAAAAAATTGCCGATGGTCGTCGATTTGCGCGACGAATCAGACCATGAAAACCCCACTCGACTGGTGATTGTGCCGCGCTCCAACCGGGTCAATACCGAAGCCTTGATGAACCATTTGTTTGCCAGTACCGACCTTGAGCGCAGCTACCGCGTCAATATGAACATGATCGGCATCGACGGTCGCCCGCAGGTCAAAAGCCTCGATCGAGTGTTGGGTGAATGGCTGGAGTTTCGCACCAATACCACTCGCCGCCGCCTGGAATTCCGTTTGGATAAGGTGCTTAAGCGCCTGCATATTCTCGACGGGCTGTTGGTGGCCTTTCTCAATATCGATGAGGTGATTGCGATCATCCGCGAAGAGGACAAGCCCAAGCCAGTGCTGATGGAGCGTTTTGGCCTAAGTGACACCCAGGCGGAGGCAATTCTCGAGTTGAAGCTGCGCCACCTCGCTAAGCTCGAAGAAATGAAGATCCGCGGTGAGCAGGAGGAGCTGGCCGCTGAACGCGATCGTCTGGAGCAGACTCTTGGGTCCACGCGCAGAATGAAAACCTTGGTGCGCAAGGAATTGCTGGCGGCGGCTGAAGAGTATGGCGACGAGCGGCGCTCGCCCATTGTGCAGCGCAGCGAGGCGAAGGCATTTGCCGAAGAAGATATTGTGTCTGCCGAGCCTGTTACCATTGTATTGTCGGAAATGGGCTGGATTCGCGCCGCCAAAGGTCACGATATCGAGCCCGCGACACTGAGTTATAAATCGGGTGATCGCTTTAATTTGGCGGCCCGCGGGCGCAGTAATCAGTCGGTGTTGATTCTGGATAGCACCGGGCGCAGCTACAGCGTGGCGGCCCACAACCTGCCTTCGGCCCGGGGCCAGGGTGAACCCCTTACTGGGCGCATTAATCCGCCGTCGGGGGTGAGCTTCTCGGGAATGATGATGGGTAGCGATGACCGCTACTATTTGCTGGCCTCTGATGCCGGTTACGGTTTTGTCGCCAAGCTCGGCGATTTGCACAGCAAAAACAAGGCGGGCAAAGCCACGTTGACGCTGCCAAAAGGCGGGCGAGTGATGGCGCCGGTGGCTGTCGCCTCACTGCAGGAGCACTACGTGGTGGTTATTAGCAGTGAGGGGCGCATGTTGGTGTTCCCGGTGGCTGACTTGCCGGTGATGGCGCGGGGCAAGGGCAATAAGTTGATGGGTATTCCCGGCGCGCGGGTGGCCAGTCGCGAAGAGTATTTGGTGGCGATGGTGGTAATGGGCTCGGCCGACAGTATCAAGGTGCTGTCGGGCAAGCGCCACTTGTCCCTCAAGTTGGCGGAGCTTGAACACTATCTGGGCGAGCGCGGTCGCCGCGGCCACAAGTTGCCGCGGGGCTTCCAGAAGGTTGACGGTGTCGAGCTTGTCAGCGCGAGCTGAGCTTATTCGCTGTCGCCGTTGGGGCGGCGTTGCAGCTGATCCAGGTTGAGGCTTTTAAGCTGCATATGTTGGCGCTCTAGCAATTCGCTGTAGGGGGATTGCAGGGCGCTGACGAGGTGTCCGCGACGGCGTGTCCAGGCATCTAGGCGCGGGTGATTGCTGCAATTATTATCCAGCCAAATGCCTTCGCCGTCTGCGGTAGCGCAGTGCAGGCGTTCGATGGTCGCGCATTCGCTAGCCTGGCAGTGCCAGTCATTGCCCTCGCTGCACACCCGGGCAATACCCGGTCTTATTTTCAGGCTGCGGTCCAGTTTGTGTAGCAATTCTGCTGCGCACAGCGCCCGAAACAGCGGTGGGTCGCAGTCGTCTAAGTCGAAAAAACGCAAGGTCAGCGCATTGTGGCGCAGCAGCAGTAACTCGCCGTGATACAGGCGGGCAATGGCCTCGCTGCGGGCGTATGCGGTTTGCAATTGCTGTTCAAAGCGCTCGGCGGTCATTTTTTCCTGCAAATCTTCGTAGGCCTGCCAGTGGCAGTGCAGGACATAGTAGTCGCGGTAGCGTTTGCTGCCGGCCTGCATCAAGCGGATCTTCGGATTGTGAATCTCTTCCAGCAGTCGACCCAGAGCATCTTGTCCCGGGTAGTCGCTGTGGTCGTCGGTCTGGGGCTGGGCGAGCCGTGCCCGCGCCCGCTCTAGGTGGCGCTCGATGCCACGCATGGGTACGGCCAGCATTGCAAAGCTGAGGCAGCAGAGGATGGCGGTGAGCAGCAGTAAGGTTTTGCCTAGGGCGAGAATTTCGTTGCCGATCACCTCGCTGCTCAGCGACAGCTTGACCTGGCCCAGCCGGCCGTCGGCGGCGACCCCTGCGCGGTAGTGAAGTTGCTGTTCTTGCCAGCTGCCGGCTTCGGCGACGGTTTCTGCACGGGCATTTTCAATACTGCCGTAAACGGTCAGCGGGCTGTTCATATACTCCTGCAGTATGGCTTGCAGGCTGACCCGGTCGTCGCGCAGCAGGGCTTGCTGGCTTTGCGAGGCCAACTGGTTGGCCCACTGCTGGCCGATCAGGCGGGTGGTTTCCAGTAAAATCTGCTTGCTTGCGGTCATGCTGGTGACGAGCAGGGTCAGGCCGGCCAGCCCGCAAATCACGGCGGCAATCAGGCCACTTTTGGTTGATAGCGGCAGGCGTAGTAGCTGTTTCAGCATTGTGCTGGTCCGTAGCCGAAAGGTGGAGGTGCAGGACGCGAGTATAGCAAGGCTGCCTCGGCAGTGGTTTGAGCGTCGATAATAATCTCTACTTACTGGTCTGAGCGCGGGCAATGTCGGCCAGCGATGCTCACGGCGCTTGGGCGCATCGCGCAGTACCGCTACAATAGCGCCAAACCAAGGGGGCAGTGTGAACGAAATCATCATGATCAATATCGCCGGCGACGATCGCCCCGGCGTGACCAGCTCGATTACCGGTATTCTTGCCGACCACGATGTGGCGGTACTGGATATTGGCCAAGCCGTTATCCACGATAGCTTGTCGCTGGGTCTGCTGGTGTCGCTGCCGCCGGGCAGTGAAGCGGCGAGCATCCTCAAAGATGTGCTGTTTCGCTGCCACGAAATGGCGCTGCAGGTGCGCTTTCTGCCGGTGACGGCTGACAGCTATGAGCAGTGGGTAGCCGGGCAGGGCAAGCAGCGCCATATCGTGACCTTGCTGGCGCGCAAAATCAGTGCCCGCCACATTGCTCATGTCACCGAAATTGTGTCGCGTTACGGTTTGAATATCGACCGTATCGATCGCCTGTCGGGGCGGGTGCCGCTAGAGGGCGTGGATGAGCAGTCTAAGGCCTCGGCGGAATTGTCGGTGCGTGGAAATTTGAGCGATGCCTCGGACTTCCGCCGCGAACTGCTCCATCTGGCCAGTGAGATGGATATCGACATCGCCTATCAAGAAGACAGTATGTTCCGCCGCACCCGCCGTTTAGTTGCCTTTGATATGGATTCGACCTTGATCGAGGCCGAGGTGATTGATGAGCTTGCGCGGGCCGCCGGCGTGGGCGAGCAGGTGGCCGAGATTACCGAGAGGGCGATGCGCGGTGAAATTGACTTTAAAGAGAGTTTTGCGGCGCGCGTTGCCCTGCTTAAGGGCCTTGATGAATCGGTGTTGGAGGGGATCGCTCAGAGTTTGCCGATCACTGAGGGTGCCGAGCGATTGGTCTCTACGCTGAAGAAGCTGGGTTATAAAACGGCGATTTTATCTGGCGGTTTCACCTATTTCGGTCGCTATCTGCAGCAGCGCTTGGGTATCGATTACGTCTATGCCAATGAGCTGGCCATTGAAAATGGCCGGGTGACCGGTGAGGTTTCTGGCATTGTGGTCGATGGCGAGCGCAAGGCGGAACTGCTGCGTGAAATTGCGCTCAGTGAAGGCATTGATATGGAGCAAGTTATCGCCGTGGGTGATGGCGCCAATGATCTGCCAATGCTCAGTATCGCCGGGTTGGGTATCGCCTTTCGCGCCAAGCCCATCGTTCGAGAAAACGCCAAACAGTCTATTTCTACGCTGGGCTTGGACGGTATTCTCTATTTGCTGGGGATCAGCGATCGCCTTAGCAGTGTCTCGACTCAGCCGAAGGCGGCGAATTCGTAGGACATCTCCGGGCTGGGGTCCTGCACGTAGCTGCCTTGAATAAAGTCGGGGCCCAGCTGCCACAGCACTGCGAGGTTGGCGGCGCTGCTGACGTTGGGGATCAGCACGCGGCTGTTTAGGTGACGGCCACCGGCAATAATGTCGCGAATGTCTTCGGCGCTGAGGCTGTCGGTTTTGCGCACGCCGGGTTTGATCAAGGTGGGCTTGATGTGCTCCAGAAACTTGTTGCCCCCCTGGTTACGGCCAAAGTTGCGCACCGCCAAACCGACACCCATCGACGCCAACTGCCGGCAACAATCCAGTGCGGGCTTGAGCGAGTTGGCGATACTCTCTTCGGCAAATTGCAGCGTCAGGGCATTGCCGGGCAGGCCGGCGGCCTTTATGGCCACGCTGAGCCAGGAGCAAAACTCGGGGTCGTGGAAGACATTTCCGCTGAGGTTGATGGTCAGTTTGGTGTCGTCGCCTGCGGCGCGTTTTTTAGAGAGCTGTTTGGTGGTTTCGACGACTATCCAGCGGTCTAGGCGGTTGTTCTGTGGCTCTTTTTCAATAACGCGCAACATCTCACCGGCCGTCACTTCGCCCTCATTCCAGTCGCGAATATCCAAATAAGCTTCGTAGTAATCACCTTCGGCATCGCTGAGATTGATAATGGGTTGAAACAATATACACAGACGCTGGTCGCTAAACGCCTCGTCAATCAGACTGCCGATCTCAGCACTGCTTTGCAGCTGCTGACGGTCGCGGTGGTAGATCTCCACCCGATTGCCGCCCTGAGCGGCAAGCTTTTGCAGTGTTTCAAAACACTGGTCGAGCAGGCTTGGGGCGTGTGGGGCGGTCAGGTGATTGATCGGCAATATGGCCGCGCTAAGGCTACATTGGCGCGACTGTTTGCGCACCTCGATAATTTCAGACTCGACGCCTTTGAGCACTTCCTGGCTCAATTCCAGTGCGCGCTGGCTCGGAACGTGGTGGGCGATAGCGGCGAACAGGTCGTCGGCAATGCGGCCGTAGTGTTGGGCCGGAAGCAGGGCCTGCAGGCGCTCGCTGAGCTCCTGGCTGAACAGTTCGATGCCTTGTAGGCTCAGGTCGCGGCGGTGCTCGGGATAGTTGTCCAGCTGCAGCACGATTAGCGAGCTGTTGCTGTTGCGCTGTGAGTCGACAAAGTCCTGTAACAGTTTGACGAAGTGCTTGCGATTGGCAAGCCCGGTGGTGGCGTCCAAGTGGCCGCTGGCCGCTTCAGTGCTGCTCTCGTGTAGTGTTAGTTGAATGCAGGATTCGCCGTCGTATCGGGCGCTGTTACAGCTGATAGACGTTTTAAACTCGCTTTCGTCGGCGCAGATAAAGCTGATTTCCAGCGTGCTGGCTTCGTCGCTTTGGAGTTGTTTTTTTAGGGCGTTTTTAAAGCGCTCCTGATCTTTGTTGCTGATCAAGTCGACGATCGGAAAGCCGTCGAGGTCGCTGTACCCCATGCGCTGGCAGAACAGTTCATTGGCATAGATGATCATGCCGTCAGTGATATAGCCCACGGCCTCTTGGTGGGAGTTAAGCAGCAAGGCGTTGCGTTGCTGCTCTTCTAATAGACTGGCTTGAGTGGCCGCTAATTCGCGACGGCTGTTTAAGGCCAGTAGCTCGCGTTGAGCAAAAAGAAACAGGCGAGAAAGGTTGTGGCTGCTTAAAACGAGGCTAACTGACTCGTCGGGCAGGGGAATGTTCTCGTCGTCACTGAGGAAGATGATGGGGACGTCAGCGCTGGCGTGGCGCAGGATTTTCCCGCATTGGTCGATGGGCAGTGTGGCGCGCATGCCGTCGAAGAAAATAAGGTCCCAGCGGCCGTCATCGATGTTTTTTTGAAGCTCGCTGCCGTCGACAACCACTTGGCTATGGGCGACTTTTCCGGCGCGTCGGAAGGTGCTAATAATATCTTCGGCGTCGTCATCGGACATGCCGATAAACAGCAGCTTAATGGTGGAGTTGCGGGTCATATTGCCTCAAAAATAGCGAGCCAGCGCCGCAGGTGAGAGTTCCCTTAGAGAATATCCCAAAGCTTATTAAAATCACTGTCGCCGCTGTCGTCGCGCTGGGCAATGACTTTTTCGACGGGCGTGTGTTGCTGGCGATGTAGGTCGCGATAGCTAAACAGTTTATAGGAATTTGAGCTCTCAACAATCTCTTCAAGTTTGATGCGCATCACATGGCCGGGACGAACTAGCTCGACGGTCTGTCCTTGGGCGAAGCCAGTAATACTTGTGAGCATAATGAGCGGGCCCTTGTTTTTGTCGCCGCCGGGTAGCAGCAGGGCGCGTTGAAATTCGTCGACAGCCAACCCCGATTGCACAATGCGAGCACTGTAGGCGGTGGCGGCACTGGCGACAACGGCTACGCCCATTTGATGGCTGTCATCACTGCGCAGCCAGCGCACGACGGCAATCCGCCAGCTTTCGTAATCGCTGGTTTTTACGCCAATTACTTCGCCGGTGCGAATGCGTGAGGCGATCGTGTCCGGCCATTCAATACGGTAGCCGGAGCTGCTACTGTCCAGCAGTCGGGCGCGCAAATACTGATACTGCGTATCGGCCTTGCCGGTTGAGCTGGCGTCTTGTGGCAGGCTGTAGTCGATGTTTTCGACTTCTTTGCCGTTGGTGTGCTGCCCCCACTGGCTGTCGCGGTCGTAGTCGCGGCTGTCGCGGCTGCTGCCCTGGGCCCAAACATCGCCAGCTGGCTTGCTGTCGTTGTAGGGGTCGGGGCGCGCTGCGGCTTCGTCGCCTTCTATCTGAAACTGCTCGAAATCGACTTGGTTGGCTGCATAAAAATGCGTAGGGTTCATGCCCACGGTAATTAACGCCGCTTCGTTGCAGGGCACGCGCTCAGCGGCGCGGGCTGTGGCGGCGCTCCAAGCCATGCTCAGTTGAGCCAGTAGGGTCTCGGGTACCTTAAATTCGCTGCTGAGTTTTTTGTCTGGGATGAGGTTGAGCAGATTGCTGCCGCCGCCTTGAAGGGGTTTGGTGTCGATGCCGAGCCAGCCAGGCCCGGGGGCCTTGGAGGCCAGTTCCCGGTAGGTTGGCGGCGTATCGTGGTCGGGGTCGAGGAGAAAGACACAGCTCTCCAAGCCTTTGTGGCGCAGCTCCATCTCTGCCGTCCAGTAGCGCAGGCCGAGAAAAATTTGTTCGATATAGCGCTGTGGCATTTGGTAGCAGCGACTGCAGGCGAATACCAGGGGCCGCAGGTAGGCTTGCTGGACGGTACAGCTGCCCTGGTCGCGATCGCTGACTCGCAGTCGAGTGAGTTTTTGTACCTGCGCACTGTGGTAAATGTGATGGAGATTTTGCCAAAAGCGGCGCGGCGGCGAGCGGTAGAGTTGGTAGCTGCGTAGCAGGATGCAACTGTATTCGGTCAGCGCGCGGTGCAGGCAGGTGGCCAGTGCATCCTTGGGTTTTAGTAGGCGCGACTCCTGCTCGAGATTCACAAAGGCCTGACAGTAGCCCAGTGCGAGATGGGTGTTGAGGGTGTCGGCCAGTTGGACAATTTTTTCCGATTTTTCCGGCAGCACTATCGGTTTGTTGAGGTAGTGCTGGGAAAGCCCCTTGGTAATGTAGTGTACGTGGGGGCGAATTTTCTCAAGGATGTCAAAGCGTTCCCGGCCTTTGCAGCGAACGTGACTCAGTTCACTTAAGGCTTGGTACAGTCGCCGGGTGGTTTCGCCCAAATTGGCGAGCGGCAGCGTCTCCAACCATTTGCCCACGGCTGAGGCGTTGAGAGCGAATAGGCTGTGTTGGTGCCGGTTAATCTCCGGCAGCGGTACCAGCAGGCTTGGTGTGCTGTTCATGGCATCCCGTTTGTTAATCGCGACACATCACTTCTGCGATGACTAATAAGTATATGTTTTTACGCGTTTATTCATATTAGCGCAAGAGGCGTTTTGCTGTTGGCCCCCGGCTCCTCGCGCACCAGTCGCGGTACCAGATACCCCGGTAGCGCCGCCAGCAGTTGGCGAGCGAGTTGCTGTGCCCGGGCGTCATCGACATGGAAATGCCCCGCTCCGTTGACTTTGTCCAGTACGTGCAAATAGTAGGGTAGCACGCCGCAGGCAAATAGCCGGTGGCTCAGCGCCGTCAGAGCTTCCGCGGAATCATTGATATCGTGCAACAGCACGCTCTGGTTCAGCAGAGTGAAGCCCGCATTTTTTAAGTTTAGCAGTGCCTGTGCGCTCTGTGTGTCCAGCTCGTTGGCGTGGTTGCTGTGCAGCACAACCACCGTGTTCAAGTTGGGCCGCTGAAGGCTGCGGATCAGTGCCGAGGTGATGCGCGCCGGCAGTACCACTGGCATGCGGGTGTGCAGGCGCAGGGTGCGCAGCTGCGGCAATTCGGCGAGGCGGTCGACCAAGTGCTGCAGGTAGGCATCTGGCGCGGAGAGCGGGTCGCCGCCACTGAGGATCACTTCGTGAATGTCTGGGTGGCGGGCGATATAGTCTAGCGCGGCTTGCCAGTCTGCGTGGCCTGGGCGGTTGTCGCTGTAGGGAAAGGCGCGGCGAAAGCAGTAGCGGCAGTGCACCGCGCAGGCCGGACTGGTGATAAGTAGCAGTCGGCCGTGGTATTTGTGGATCAGGCCGGGCAGGGGATTGGCCTCTGCCTCGGCTAGCGGGTCGTCGCTGTAGCCGGGGTGGGCGTCCATTTCCTGCGCCTGTGGCAAGATTTGCAGCAGTAGTGGATCGCTCCAGTTGCCGGCTTTCATCTTGGCGACAAAGGCTTCGGTGACGCGCAGCGGAAAGCTGTTTAG
>JBFKEA010000059.1:0-11357 GCA_041619375.1 Spongiibacter sp.
ATAAATCGCGCCCGGCGCGTCTGCTCCCCCGCCACCTCCGCAAAAACGGGCGCAAAGGACTGACAGGGGCCGCACCACGGCGCCCAGAAGTCCACCACCAGCGGCAGGCTGCTTTTTTGGATATGGCGGCTGAAATTGGCATCGCTGGCGTTAACCACCGCGCCGTCCAACAGCACCGCCCGGCACTTACCGCACACCGGCTGGTCGGCCAGTTTTTCCGCGGCAACGCGATTAATGGCCTCGCAGGCCGGGCAGATAATTTGCAATGCGCTGGCGTTCTTCATATGTATTCCTTAAGCCGCTTCATAACCAAGATATACGGGCGCCGCAGTGTCTTTTCAAGCTGCCCACACCGCGCCTGCGATAAACCCAACCATGACCGCAAAGCAAATCCGCTGAGACAATAAACGCAAAAATATGCGCTCACAAGTAGCTGGCTATATCGCTCACAGGCGCAAGTAGACTCCCCAGCGCCACGCGCGCTTGAGCAGCGCCTTGACCCCATTCGCCATTATCGGGCGCGCCGCCAATCACTATACTGGGCCGACACACAACAGGAGCCCGCCATGGAAACCCAAGACAAAATCGCCGCCGTCCACCGCTATGTAGAAGCCTTCGAAACCGCCGATATCAATATCATCAAAGAACTCTACGCCGCCGACGCTACCGTCGAAGATCCCGTTGGCACCGACATTCACAATGGCATCGACGCCATTGTCGCTTTCTACGAGGGCGCGCTGAGCAGTGGCGTGAAGCTCACACTCACTGGCACCCCGCGCTGCGCCGGCGACGAAGTGGCCTTCCCCTTTCAGGTAAAAGCCCCCGGCATGAGCATCGAGGTCATCGATATTTTTAAATTCAACGCCGACGGCAAGGTAGTTTCTATGCGCGCTTTCTGGGGCGCTGAGAATATGGGATCGTAGCAGGAGAGTCCTTGCCCCAGTTAGCGCTCAATATCGGGGCGCTAACTGGGGCTTGCAATAATTAGCAAACCGAAACAGACGACACCACCACAATATTTTTATTTTGCCGACGCCTTATTCAACCGCCCTAAATAAAGGCAGACAAAATAAAAATCCATGCAATAGAAAACGAAATACCATTCGTTTACTATCTGCAGCCCTACAATTTACCCATAAGAAGCCACGGAGAATGGAATGAAGGCCAACAAAATAGCTGCACTGATTGCAGCATTAACGATCACAGGATGTGCTTCCATCATTGACGGAAAGAATCAAACCATGACTCTCTCCACACAGGGAGATATAGATAAGCGCGACACCGAGTGCGCACTACGTAACTCTAAAGGCAGCTGGACAACAGATAACAAAGAATCACTAATGGTCCGCCGTGATTATCACGACCTGATCATTAGCTGCGAAAACGACGAGCAAGAAGGCGAAGTCGTTATCGAGTCTAGCGCGAGCATTGGATATATGGCGCTCAACTTCCTTTTGTGGGACTTTTGCACGATCAGCTGCCTAATCGATCACGGCACAGGCTCACTCTATGAGTACCCGATGAATGTGACCGTTCCGATGCGAAAAAAGAATCACGAACCTATTGAGACATCAGAGTCTACACTGGGCAAAAACTCTACCCACGGCGGCATGTAGTCGAGCTATAAAATCATAGCGACACTAACAAGGATCCAAAGCTTCCTTGTTAGTGTTTAAGCCCACTAGAGCCCCTCTTCTCCTGCACGCAAAGTCTTGAACAACCTAGCGCACTCCTAACGAGATACTTGTTGAGCGCCATGCAATGAACCGCTCCCACCATCAGGCCTTTCGCCAAAGGCCGACCGGCGACAACTAGAACGACCACCATTTCAAGCCTAGAGAGAAGCACAAACGCCATCGAGCAATGACTAGATGGCGCAATGACACTTTATAAGCAATCGGCGCTGCCGTAGCGGCACAGTCGGGAGTTGCCCGGCTCGTGATCCAGCACCCAAATTTCCAGTTCGCCACCAGTAGGATTACCGCGGGCTTGGGTGTCTACCACATGCTGGGGCGCCGCATTACTGGGTACATTAGTGTAGCGGGTGCGTAATTCCTGCCAGGTATAGGGTTGCGTTCCGTGCGCACAGGGCGTTGTCAGCGGATCGCGATCCAGCTCTGTCAGCTCCCAGCTAGACCCATTCCAACCGCCGGTGTTGTGCATTAGCGAGCCGTCCCAGTCGAGGTTACTGCAGTCAGCGTCACTATTCAGGCTGTAGAGGTCGGGGGCACTGAAGGCGTAATGCATCAGCTCGTGAGTCATGGTGTATCCCAAATGTAAATCATCCTGCCAGGGCACGACTAGCTGGCCAACTCGGCCGATATAAAAGCCCACACAGGGATTGTCGATCATCCAGCCGCTATATGTGTGGCTGTCAAAGGGAATACTGGTCTCGACAATAAAATCGGCTAGGGTTTGCCCTACCGCACCGGTACCATCAAAATTTTGGGTGCGGCAAGAATCAATATCACGTGCAAAATACTGCGCCCCAAAGGGCACTGTTAATGGGTAGTTGAGTACGGTATCAGTAATCAGCACGCTGCCCATCTGCGCGTAGCCGTCCATCGCGTCGTACAGGCGCTCAGCAACGATCTGCATACCATCAGCAAGATCCTTCACACCCTGATCCCACTGCACATCATCGGGCAGCGCCGGGGCGTCGAGTTGCACTAGCGCGTTAAGAGTGTAGCTACCACCATTCCAATTCGTGTAGGCGTTGCCCGCCTTGAACGTATACTGCGCAGAAAGATCACCACTAATCTGATCACGCACCCGATAACTGACAATTTGGCCCGGCGTAACGCCATCGATAACAGCCATTTGCGCAGTATCCACGACATTTATCAGCGGCAGCGCCGTTTTCAGCTCGCCACCGTCGAGTTGATATTCCACTACACCGCTTACCCGAGTATCCGCCTGCCAAGCAAACACGGCACGAAAACCGGTCTTGGTCGAAAACCCGATAACCTTGTCAAATTCGGCTGCCAAACTGCCGACAGAAGCCGTCACCATTAGCGCTCCGGCCACCAACTGCTTCGCAAAATTCATGTGCACCTTCCCTTATTCTTAATATGCCCGCCGTGATTGGCGGTGCGATTATTCTAAACAAGACACTTAACAGAACTGTTAAGTGGCGCACGTAAATAAACGCACATTAGTTAAAAATCGCGAATTTATATTAAGAATATAAAAATAAAAGGGGACGCATTTAATTAAATATCAATAAAGCAATTCAAAGCGGGGTATTAAAAGAAAATCGCCAACAAAAAAGCCACCAATCGGAGAAATACCGTATACAACGCGGCCTTCGCAGGCGATGCTGCATACCCACCCGCATTTCATTACATATTAATACAGCAATACCGCCGACCGTAAAACCATAAAAGGATCTGCGAACGCAGCACCCAGAAAAATATATTCTGCACGGCCAAAACTAGAAACACACAAAATAAAAAATTATCCCGCACTTAAGCATTAAAATTCATCAATAGTATCGCCGCACCTATATTAGTACCCCGCTTTCAACACCCCCAACTACCACAAGCTCAGGAGTGTTTATGCCTTCGTAAGCAATGCCGCAATGTCCAGCACCCCAAAACAAAAAAGGCGCCCAGTGGGCGCCTTAACAATACAATCGCGAGGGGCTTACAAACTCAGTATTTTCTCGCCACGCGCAATACCGGATACACCGCTGCGCACCACTTCCATAATCGCCGCTTCACCCACAGCCTCCAGGAAGGAGTCGAGTTTGTCTGCCGCACCAGTCACCTGAATGGTATAGACGCTGGGGCCCACATCGACAATCTGGCCGCGGAAGATATCGGTGCAGCGCTTGATTTCAGCGCGTTGGGCACCGGTCGCCCGCACCTTCACCAACATTAGCTCGCGCTCGATATGCGCGCCCTCAGACAGATCGACCAGTTTCACCACATCGATCAGGCGATTGAGGTGTTTGGTGATCTGTTCAATTTTGTGATCGTCACCCACCGTGGTCAAGGTCAGACGTGACATAGTCGGGTCTTCGGTCGGCGCCACGTTAAGGGTTTCGATGTTGTAGCCACGCTGTGAGAACAGCCCAACAACACGCGACAGTGCGCCGGGCTCATTTTCCAACAATACTGAAATAATCCGCCGCATTAGGTCCGCTCCGTTTTGCTCAGCCACATATCACGCATCGAGCCGTTGGGGGCTACATGCATGGGGTATACGTGCTCGTGGGGGTCGACATGAATGTCCATGAATACCAGCTCGTTCTTGCGGGCAAACACTTCTTTCATGGCCTCTTCGAGATCGCTCAGCTGGGTGACCTTAACACCGTGGTGGTGATAGGCCTCGGCCAGCTTGATGAAGTCGGGCAGCGAATCTTCGTAGACACTCTGGGAATAACGTCCTTCGTACTGCATGTCTTGCCACTGCTTCACCATGCCCAGATAGCCGTTATACAGGTTGAGAATTTTCACCGGGATGTTGTATTGCGCGCAGGTTGACAGCTCCTGGATATTCATCTGGATACTGCCCTCGCCGGTCACACAGGCGACATCGGCATCCGGGAAGGCCAGCTTGACGCCCATCGCCGCCGGCAGACCAAAGCCCATGGTGCCCAAGCCGCCAGAGTTGATCCAATGACGCGGCTCGTCGAACTTGTAATACTGCGCAGCAAACATCTGGTGCTGGCCTACATCGGAGGTGACATACGCCTTGCCCCCAGTGACCTTGCACAACGTTTCAATCACTTGCTGAGGTTTGATGTAGGGCGTGGTGGTGTCGTAGCGCGGCGCCGTCCACAGTCCGTGGTGATCACGCCATTCGTCAATTTGCTGCCACCAGTGCTTCAATGCATTCTGATCGGGCAATTCCGGCTGCTCACTGCGCAATTCTCGCACCAGCGCGATCAACTCGGTCAGCACTGAATCCACTGGGCCGACAATCGGCACATCGGCATTAATCGTTTTCGAGATCGCCGCCGGGTCAATGTCGATATGAATCACTTTGGCGCCCGGGCAGAACTTGCCGGTGGTGTTGGTTACGCGATCATCAAAACGCGCGCCCACCGCCAGAATCACGTCGCTGTGGTGCATGGCGTTGTTAGCTTCGTAAAAGCCGTGCATGCCCAGCATACCCAAGAATTGGCGATCGCTGCCGGGGTAGGCACCCAAGCCCATCAAGGTATTGGTAACCGGGAAATTCAGCTCTTGTGCCAACTCACGCAGCTGCGGCGAGGCATTGCCCTGCACCACACCGCCGCCGGCGTAGATAACCGGGCGCTTGGCGGCCAACAACAGACTGGCGGCCTTCTTAATCTGACCACTGTGGCCGCGACTGGCCGGGGTGTAAGAGCGCAACTTGACCTTCTTGGGGTAGTTATACTCGTACTTGTCGTGCGGATTGGTGAGATCCTTCGGCAGATCGACAACAACCGGACCGGGGCGACCACTGGAGGCGATGTAAAACGCCTTTTTGATCATCTCCGGAATTTCTTCGGTTTTCGTCACCTGGAAACTGTGCTTCACGATAGGGCGTGAAATACCTAGCATGTCGGTTTCCTGGAAGGCATCCTCACCGATCAGGTGGCTCATGACCTGACCCGAGAGCACCACCATCGGAATAGAGTCCATGTAGGCGGTAGCAATGCCGGTTATGGCATTGGTCGCCCCTGGCCCCGAGGTGACGAGCACCACGCCGGGCTTACCGGTGGCCCGTGCATAACCATCTGCCGCATGGGTGGCCGCCTGCTCATGGCGCACCAAAATATGCGGCACCTTGCAGCTTTTAAAAAGTGCATCGTAAATATGTAGTACCGCACCGCCGGGATAGCCGAAGATGAATTCAACACCCTCGTCTTCCAAAGCCCGCGCGACCATCTCGCCGCCTGATAACAACTCCACTGAAAGACCCTCGCTTCAGTCTGAAACTAAAATTCCGTCGCCGCGCCTCCGGCTGCCAACCAGAAACACCCAATGTGAACGCGTGTGATGTCGAAACACATACCTACCGAACACAATCGCTTTGCGTTCGGGCGAATCGCCTAATGCCGCCGCTTGCGGCTATCTTTGCTTCGCGGGGTACGCAAAGCGGGCAATCTCGCAACACAGGTCATGTGTCTGCAGAGTGAATGGAACTACATCGAGTAGCAGTGCAACAGCTTTAGTCACACTCTGTAAATTGGCCGCAGGTAAGCAGCGCGGAAAACAGCCATCGCTACCGTTTCCAGTAGGCCGCATATTTTTTAACCTGAGCCGTTTTTTGTCAAGGTAAAGCCGCGCTGAGGCCGCGTTTTTTATGGCAATCTGCCAGTTTTGTGGATTTGTGACAGGGCTTTGTCCTCCGCCAACGGAATCTGCCATAATCAGCCGATTGATTCTGCTGTAGCGAAGACCAACCATGATAAAAAAATTCCTGCTGATGTCTTGCCTGAGCCTAGGCCTACTTAGCATTAGTACCGAGTTGCTCGCCGCTAAAGCCGGCTACTACCGCTGGACAGACGCCGAGGGCGAGGTGCACTTCACTCAAAAGCCGCCACCGGGCAAACCCCACGAGTTTATCGAAACCCAAACCGGCAAGCGCAGTGTCAGTGACGACGACAGCCGCAGCGCCAGCACAAAAGCCAACAGTGTGGAAGCCGAGGCAGACAGCAAAATGGAAGTACTGCCCCCAAAGGACCCCGAGCTTTGTCAGCGCGCCCAGGGCAATATGCAGTCGCTGAGTATTGCCGGCGCCCGCATTAAATCCACCGGAAAAGATGGTCAAGTGCGCTACCTAACGCCCGACGAAATCGAAATCCAGAAGCTGCGCGCTCAGGAAATCATCAAACTTCACTGCGAATAAGTGCACCGCCGCTAAGCGAGGGCGCACCGCAAGGCCACCCCACACCGACCCGGAGGCACCTCCGCGCCGATGTGAGAGGGTTAACTCTCGCCATTATTGCAGGCGGGAGGCACTAAAGGCCAATTGATCACCATCAATATCAGCGCAGATCTGCTGGCCCGGCACAAACTCTCCTTTCAGCAGCCGCTGCGCCAGCGGGTTTTCCAGCTCCTGTTGAATAACCCGCTTCAACGGCCGCGCACCATACACCGGGTCGAACCCCGTCTGGGCGAGGCGGTCCATCGCCGCATCGCTGAGTACCAAACTCAGTTCGCGCTCAGCCAGACGCCGATTGAGGATTTCCAATTGGATATGAGCGATGGCCCGCACTTCCTCCATACCCAAGGGCTCGAAGACCACCAGCTCGTCCACCCGGTTGATAAACTCGGGGCGAAAATGCCCTGCCACCACTTCCAGCACCGCACTGCGCATGGTGCTGTAATCGCCGCCACCGCGCGTCAACTCCTGAATCACATCGGAGCCGAGGTTAGAGGTCATCACGATCACCGTGTTGCGGAAATCCACGGTGCGCCCCTGACCGTCAGTCAAGCGGCCATCGTCGAGCACCTGCAGCAGAATATTGAACACATCGGGGTGGGCCTTCTCCACCTCGTCGAGTAACAACAGTGAATAAGGGCGACGGCGCACGGCCTCGGTGAGGTAGCCGCCCTCCTCGTAACCGACATAGCCGGGAGGTGCACCGATCAGTCTGGCCACGGAGTGCTTCTCCATAAACTCAGACATGTCGATGCGCACCATGGCCTCTTCGCTGTCGTAGAGAAAACTGGCCAGCGCCTTGCAAAGCTCAGTTTTACCCACCCCGGTCGGACCGAGGAACATAAACGAGCCATTGGGGCGATTGGGGTCGCTAAGTCCAGCGCGGCTGCGGCGCACCGCATTCGACACGGCATCCACAGCCTCGCTCTGACCGATCACTCGCTGGTGCAGGGCACTTTCCATACGCAGCAGCTTGTCGCGCTCGCCCTCGAGCATTTTGCTGATCGGAATACCCGTCCAGCGAGACACCACTTCGGCAACTTCCTCTTCGGAGACCTTGTTGCGCAGCAACTGCATGGCGCCGTGATCGCTATCGTCGGCCGATGCCAGGCGCTTCTCCAAATCGGGAATCACGCCGTATTGCAACTCAGACATTTTGGTCAAGTCGCCGCCGCGGCGCGCGGCTTCAAGGTCCAGCTTGGCCTGCTCCAGCTCGCTTTTAATTTGTGCACTGCCGTGCAAGGTCGCTTTTTCCGCCTTCCACACCTCGTCGAGGTCGGCGAACTCCTTCTCCACCTTATCGATATCGGCATTGAGCAGCGCCAGCTGCTTTTTGGCCGCTTCGTCATCGTCTTTTTTCACCGCTTCGCGCTGAATTTTCAGCTGAATCAAACGGCGTTCGAGCTTGTCCATCACCTCCGGCTTGGAGTCGATTTCCATACGAATGCGGCTCGCCGCCTCGTCGATCAAATCGATCGCCTTGTCCGGCAGCTGTCGGTCGGTGATATAACGCTGCGACAATTTCGTCGCGGCGATAATCGCCGAGTCGGTAATATCGACACCGTGGTGTACCTCATAGCGCTCTTTCAGGCCGCGCAAAATCGCGATGGTGTCCTCTTCCGAGGGCTCGTCCACGAGCACTTTTTGGAAGCGGCGCTCCAGCGCGGCATCCTTTTCAATAAATTGGCGGTACTCGTTCAAGGTCGTCGCGCCAACACAATGCAACTCGCCGCGCGCCAGCGCGGGCTTAAGCATATTGCCGGCATCCATGGCGCCGTCGGCCTTGCCCGCCCCCACCATGGTGTGCAATTCGTCGATAAACAGAATCACCTGCCCCTCTTCCTTGGACAGCTCATTAAGTACCGACTTTAGGCGCTCTTCAAAGTCGCCGCGGAATTTCGCCCCGGCCAGCAAGGCGCCCAAGTCCAGCGACAACACCCGCTTGTTCTTCAGGCCTTCGGGCACCTCACCATTGATAATGCGCTGCGCCAACCCTTCGACAATAGCGGTCTTGCCCACGCCGGGCTCACCGATCAACACCGGGTTGTTCTTGGTGCGACGCTGCAATACTTGAATGGTGCGCCGAATTTCATCATCGCGACCAATCACCGGGTCGAGCTTGCCGGACTCAGCGCGCTCGGTCAGGTCGATAGTGTATTTATCCAGCGCCTGACGGTTTTCTTCTGCAGAGGCATCGTTCACCGACTGCCCTCCCCGTAGTTTTTCAATAACAGTACTCAGCGCGGCCTTATCGACACCGGCTTCTTTAAGTAACTTGCTCACCGCATTGGCCGCGTCCAGCAGGGCCAGCACAATCAGCTCACTGGAAATATAGGCATCGCCGCGCTGCTGGGAGAGCTTGTCGGCAATATTGAAGACCCGCCCCAAGCTCTGGGACACGTGCACATCGCCCGGATTGCCCTCTACCCTTGGCAACTTGTCCAATGCACTATTCAGCGCCGCCTCAAGCTGTGACAGCTTGGCACCAGCTTGGCTGAGCATCGGCCGCACCGAACCACCCTGCTGCTTAAGCATAGCGGCGAGCAAATGTTCGGCTTCGATATATTGATGATCGCGCCCCAACGCCAAGGACTGGGCATCAGCCAGCGCGGATTGCAGTGAGTTGGTGAATCGGTCTATACGCATACTCAGCTTCTCCTTGCAGTGAGCTAGGCCGACAGCGGCCAAAACCACACTAATATTAAGGGCTTTATACAATATAGATGGGGGAGAAACGGCGGCCTTTCAAGGGCGCGGCGAAAAATTTCTCAGCCGGTGCGCAGCGCTATAATACTGGCCTGACGGCCGCAGCGGGGCTGACGGCGGTAGGAATAGAACAGGGCCTCCTCAGTCACGGTACAGTGCTCTCCACCTGATATGGCGCCGATGCCCAGAGAATTCAACTGCAGGCGTGCGAGTTGATAGAGGTCTGCCAGAAACTTGCCCGGCACGCCCCGACGCAGTGCAAATGCCGCGTCAATCTCGGCCGCACCGGGGCCGGCGAAATCGCGTAAAAATGCTGCGCGCACCTCCTCACCCACCTCAAAGTGCTGCGCCGAAATTGCCGGCCCCAACCACGCCACCAGTTCCTGCGGCGGTGCATTAAAGGCCGACACGGTATTGGCCAACACTCCCCGACACAAGCCTCGCCAACCAGCGTGGGCGGCCGCCACTTCGCGGCCACCGCGATCGCAAAACAACACCGGCAGGCAGTCGGCGGTTAATACTGCAACCGCCTGACCGGGCTCCCGGCAAATCACCGCATCGGCGTCGGGCACGTTATCAGCGCTACTGACCGCGCAAAAGACCTCAACACCGTGAACTTGATTCAACCACTGAATGGCCCGTACATCCGCGCCGAGCTGGTCTAGCAAAAGCCTGCGATTGGCAGCTACAGCGGCAGGCTGATCACCCACATGACTGGCGAGATTGAATTCGGCATAGCCGCCGCGACTGCAAGCCGCGGCGCCGGCCGGCAGCTGACGGCTTGTCGTCAGCGCCAGCACATTAGCCGGGGCAGGCCAGTCTGGGTAAATCACGGCCGCTTTTCTTCCGCGGCTAACACTGCCAGCAACTGCTGCATATCTTCGGGCAGTGGCACTTCCCAGCTCATAGTGTCGCCGCTGCGCGGGTGCTCGAGCTCCAGCTTGCGGGCGTGCAGTGCCTGGCGGGGGAAACTGCGCAACATATTGACTAGCTCCTCACTCGCCCCCTTGGGCAGGCGCGGCCGCCCGGCGTAAGTCGTGTCGCCCACCAAGGGGTGACGAATATGGGCCATATGCACGCGAATCTGGTGGGTGCGACCGGTTTCCAAAAAACAGCGCACATGGCAGTGATCGCGGTAGCGTTTTTGCAAGCGATAGTGGGTGATCGCTTCTTTGCCGCCAAACTGCAGCACCGCCATCTTGGTGCGGTGCTGTGGGTGACGCCCCATTGGCTCCTCGACCTTGCCGCCGCCAGTCATACTGCCCATCACCACCGCGTCATATTCCCGGTGAACTTCGCGGGCCTGCAATTGGGCCACCAAATCATTGTGGGCCTCCAGCGTTTTGGCGACCACCATCAAGCCGGTGGTGTCGCGATCCAGGCGATGGACAATACCGGCGCGCGGCAGGTTGTCCATGCTCGGGCAGTGATTCAGCAGTGCATTCAGCAGGGTGCCGCCGGGGTTACCGGCACCGGGGTGCACCACCAAACCGGCTGGCTTATTAATCACAATAATGTCGTCGTCTTCAAAGACGATATCCAGATCAATAGCCTCCGCCTCAAAGCGCCCCTCGGGCTGCAGCTCGGCATTGAGGCTCAGCTCGTCACCCTCCTGCACCTTGTCTCTGGGCCGACAGACTTGACCATTGGCCTTTAGCTCACCACTTTTAATCCAGCTTTGCAGCCGCGAGCGGGAAAACTCGGGGAACAAGGCGCTGGCCGCCTGGTCGAAACGTGCATAGTTTAGCTCTGCCGGAACGGTTTCCTGGCGATTGATGCTTTCTGTCATA
>JBFKEA010000060.1:0-11346 GCA_041619375.1 Spongiibacter sp.
AAGTATTTCGCCGGCACCGCCGTCGACAAACCACTGGGCATTGGCCCGCTGGTGGTCATCAATGGCGTGCGGCAGTGGCACCAAGATGGCCGGCACACCCGCTGCCGCCAGCTCGGCAACCGTCAGCGCACCGGCGCGGCAAATCACCACATCCGCCCAGCGGTAAGCGGCGGCCATATCGTCGATAAAGGCGTCGGCGCGCACACTCACACCGGCGGCTTGATAAGCCTGGCGAACCACAGCCTCGTGAGCTCTGCCGGTTTGGTGCCACAACTCCGCACCGGGCAAGTCGCCTAATAACGGCCACATTGCCACTAGGCAATCATTGATCGCCTTGGCGCCCAGACTGCCGCCCAAGACCAAAACCCGCAGCCCAGCCGGACGCTGCGCCAAACGCTGCTCTGGCGCGGCAATGGCGGCGATTTCCGCGCGCACCGGATTGCCGATGTAGTGGCCTTTGTCGCCACCGAGGGCAATGGGGTAGCCGGTAAGGCAGCGCCTGGCTACCTTCGCCAACAGCCGGTTGGTAGTACCGGCTACCGCATTTTGTTCGTGAATAATCACCGGCACGCCCAGCAGCTTCGCCGCCAAACCGCCCGGCCCTGAGGCATAGCCTCCCAAGCCAATCACACAAAACGGGCGCAGACGTCGCAGCAATAACATGCTGTGCATCACCGCCACCCCCGCCTTAAACAGGGCGGCGAGACGAAACAGCGGATTCTTACCGCGTACACCGGCCATTTTCAGGCAGTGCAAAGGGATATCGGCAGCCGGGACCAAACGCGCCTCAATGCCCGCCGCCGTGCCCAGCCAGTGCAATTCCACACCCCGTCCGCGCAGCTCTTCCGCCACCGACAGCGCCGGAAATACATGCCCGCCGGTGCCCCCGGCCATAATCAGAACACAGTGCCTATTGGCCATGCTCCCCCCTGCACTCACGCTCGATGCGCGCCACCAGTGCCACCATCGCCATACACACCATCAAACTGCTGCCGCCATAGCTTAGAAACGGCAAAGTGAGGCCTTTCGTGGGCAGCAGTCCGATGTTCACCCCCATATTGATAAATGCCTGCGCGCTGATCATCATCGCCACACCATAGGCAACAAAGGCGTGAAACTGCCGTCCGGTAGACTCGGCGTAGCGGCCAATCATCAAAATGCGTCCCACCAGGCCGATGAACAAACCGAGAATCACCACGCTGCCAATAAAGCCGAACTCCTCGGCAAAGATCGCAAACACAAAATCAGTATGTGCCTCGGGCAGATAGAATAGTTTTTGCACACTGTTACCCAATCCCACCCCCGTCAGCTCGCCACGGCCGAAGGCAATGAGCGACTGAGTGAGCTGGTAGCCGGTATTAAACTGATCGGCCCAGGGGTCGGTAAACGCCGTTAGTCGCTTCATGCGATAGGGCTCAAAAATCACCATCGCCACCGCGCCGCCAACACAGGCGAGAATGACCAACAAAAACTGCCCAAGTTTCACGCCACCGAGAAAAATCATCACGAATGCGGTGCCTGCCGTCACCACTGTGGCGCCGAAGTCTGGCTCCAGCATCAACAGGAAGGTCAGTGCGAACAGTACTGCCATCGGCTTGATGAAGCCCGACCAGCGCTCTTGAACCTCTTCGCCGCGGCGCACCAGATATCCCGCCAGGTAAAAGATGACAAATAGCTTCACAAACTCCGATGCCTGTAACGTCAGCGGCCCCAGAGCCAGCCAGCGCCGACTGCCGTTAACCTCGCGGCCCACTCCCGGCACCAGTACCAGCACCAGCAGCAAAAAACCGATGAGCAGCCACAGCCAGCCACTGCGCTCCCAGATCTCTACCGGGGTGAGGTACATCACCGCGCTCAAACCCAACGCCAAGGTGACGTGCATGCCGTAGCGCTTGGCAAAGAAAAACGCATCGCCATAGCGACTTGCCGCGTGCTCGACGGAGGCAGAGGTCATGGCGACAAAACCGACCGCAAGCAGCGCAATCAGCAGCAGCTGAAGATGGCGGTCCATCAGTTGAATTTCCTGCCATAATGCAGCGGGCCTATACACCGGCAACCTCCCGCACCGCAGCGCAGAACTGGTCGCCGCGATCGCTATAACTGCGGAACATGTCAAAGCTCGCGCACGCCGGCGACAGCAGCACCACGTCACCACTTTCGGCCAAATCTGCAGCGGCAGTCACGGCGGCGACCATGCTAGCGGCGTGAACCGTTGGCAGGCGCCCGGCAATCGCCGCATCAATCTGCGCGGCGGCCTCGCCGATCAACACCGCCGCACGGCCGCTGCGGCGCAGCGCTTCGGCCAGCGGCGCAAAATCACCGCCTTTGGCCAAGCCACCGGCAATTAACACCACCCGCCCGGTCTCCGCCAAACCTTCGATCGCCGATACCGCCGCGCCGACATTGGTGCCCTTGGAATCGTTATAAAAACGCACGCCGCCATGCTCTGCCACATACTCGCAGCGATGAGCCAAGCCGCTGAAATCACGCAACGCGTCCAACATGGCCGGCATTGGTAAATCGATCGCAGACCCCAGTGCCAAAGCCGCCAGTGCGTTACTGAGGTTGTGGCGTCCGGCAATGCGCAGCTCGCTGGCAGCCATTAGCGGCTCGCGCGACAGCGCCAGCTGGCGCCCACCGGGCTGCTCCAGCACACCGAAGCGGCGAAAATCTGATCGGCCCAGTGAAAAGCTCCACTTCTCTACCTCATCCGGTACCAGTGGCTGGCTGAGCGATTCATCGGCATTGATCACCACTTTTTTACAGCCTTGGAATATGCGGTGTTTGGCCTGGTGGTAATTAAGCATGCTGCCGTGGTGATCGAGATGGTCAGCGCTGACATTGAGCACTGTCGCCACCTCGGCGCCAAGCATTTCACAGCGCTCTAACTGAAACGAAGACAGCTCCAGTACGTAGAGTTCAACGCTATCGCTAAGCAGCTCCAGCGCAGGGGTACCGAGATTGCCGCCTACGGCAACCTTTACGCCTGCACGCTGCGCCATTTCTCCCAGCAATGTCGTCACTGTGCTTTTACCATTGGAGCCGGTAATCGCAACGATGGGCGCCGTCGCCGCGGCGTGGAATAAATCGATATCACCGCTGATGCGCACACCGGCGGCCTTGGCCGCTGCTACTGCCGGCTCGGACAACGGTATCCCCGGATTAACCAGCAGCTCATTGGCGTGAACAAACTGCTCGTCACTAAAGGTACCCAGCTGCACCACCACATCGGGGAAGGCACGGCGAAACTCGTCAATACCCGGCGGCTGCTCGCGACTGTCAGCAGCAGTAAAGGGCAAGCCGCGCACAGCAAGATGACGGGCAACAGAAAGCCCGGTGGCTCCGAGTCCCACAATCACACGCGTGTTGTCCGATGCTATCAAGCTCACAATCGCCTCTCGTCGCCTAACGCAATTTCAGTGTTGCCAGGCCAAACAGCACCAGCATCACCGTAATAATCCAAAACCGCACAATAACGCGCGGCTCCGGCCAGCCCTTGAGTTCAAAATGGTGGTGGATAGGCGCCATGCGAAAAATACGCCGCCCAGTCAACTTAAAAGATGCCACCTGCAGGATTACCGACACCGTCTCCAGGACGAAAATGCCCCCCATAATGAAAAACACGATTTCGTGCCGGGTGATCACCGCAATGCAGCCCAGCGTCGCGCCCAGCGCCAGTGCGCCAACATCGCCCATAAACACCTGCGCGGGGTAGGTGTTAAACCACAGAAAACCCAGGCCCGCGCCCGCCAGCGCGCCACAAATAACAACCAATTCCCCGGCGCCCGCTACGTAGGGAATATGCAGATATTCGGCAAACTTCACATGGCCCGTTAAGTAGGCGATCAAACCCAACGCGCCCCCCACCAACACAGTGGGCAGTATCGCTAGCCCGTCCAAGCCATCGGTCAAATTCACCGCATTGCTAGAACCGACGATCACGAAGTAACACAACACCATAAACAGCGGGCCCATCTGCCAGCTGAGGTTTTTAAAGAATGGAAAATACAAGGTCGTGTCGACGGGGCTGTCGGCGCTGACATACAAGAACACCGAGGCGCCAATACCGGCGACACTTTGCCAGAAGTACTTCCAGCGCGCGGGCAGGCCGCGGGGATTGCGCTCAATCACTTTGCGGTAGTCATCGACCCAGCCGACCGCGCCAAAAATAAACGTGACGATCAACACCGTCCACACAAAGGAGTTGCGCAGATCGGCCCAGAGTAGAGTGCTGGTGAAGATTGCGACCAAAATCAACGCCCCGCCCATGGTCGGGGTGCCGGATTTACTCAAATGCGATTGCGGGCCATCGTCGCGTATCGCCTGACCAATTTGGTGATAATTCAGACGGCGGATCATCGCCGGCCCCACCAACAGAGAAATCGCCAAGGCGGTGAGCACGCCGAGAATCCCACGAATACTCAGGTACTGGAATACCGCGAAGGCACTGATATGCTGACTCAGGTACTCTGATAAAAATAACAGCATGTCAGCCGTTCTCCCCGGATAATTGTTGTTGTAGCGCCTGCACCACGGCCTCCATTGCGGCGCTGCGGGAACCTTTGATCAGCACGGCATCAATGCCCTGCAATTCGACAGCCAAAACTGCCAGTAGCTCGTCTTGGTCGGCAAACGCCGAAGCCCCCGAACCAAATGTCGAAGCCATGGGCTCCGCGTATTCACCCACTATCAGCAAACGATTAATACCGCACTGTGCCGCGTAGCGCGCCACATCGAGGTGCTGGGCCAGAGCATCGCTACCGAGCTCAGCCATGGTGCCCAGCACTAGGGCTCGCTGGCCCCGCTCGGCAGACAGCACATCGATAGCGGCGCGCACCGAACCGGGGTTGGCGTTATAACTGTCATCGATCAGCGTCACCCCGGCGATACGCTGGGACGACAAACGTCCGGACGTTACGCGCACCCGCGCCATCGCCGTCGCAATTTGCGCCAAACTCAAACCCAGCTCTAGGGCGACTGTTGAGGCGGCCAAAGCATTGGCAACCATATGGCGCCCGGCCAAGGGCAGGCTGATGGAGACACTATTACCACCACTATGCAGCGTAAACCGACTACCAGCGGCGCCATGCAGCTCAATATCTGAGGCGAAGACATCCGCCTGGGGGGAGGTCAAACTGAACACACTTTGGCGACAATGCGCTGCCTGGCGCTGCCACTGAGAACAGTAAACATCGTCGGCATTGATCACTGCCAATCCGTCGCTCGGCAGAGCTTCAAAAATTTCACCCTTGGTGCGAGCTACGCCGTCCAGCGAGCCAAAGCCCTCGATATGAGCCGCCTGAGCATTGGTTAAAATGGCGATCTGCGGTTGGGCAAAATCGCAGAGATAGCGAATATCCCCAGCCTTGGCTGCGCCCATCTCGATCACTGCACAATCGTGCTCACCGGCGATTTCCAGCAGCGTTAGCGGCACCCCCAGTTCGTTGTTGTAATTGCCCGCCGTCGCCAGCACCGGGCCGCGCTCAGCGAGCAGCGCCGCCAGAATATCCTTGGTAGAGGTCTTGCCACAGCTGCCGGTCAAGGCCACCAGTGGCCCGTTAAAGCGGCGACGGTTTTCACGAGCAATGGCGCCCAGCGCGGCATAGCTATCGTCGACCACCACACAGGGCAGCGATTCGCAGGGCTGGCTCACCAGCGCGGCAATGGCACCATTGGCAGCCGCACTGGCGAGATAATCATGGCCGTTCACGCGCTCACCGCGCAGCGCGACAAATAAGCCCCCCGGTTGCAGCTTGCGACTGTCAATAGCCACGCTGCTAATCTCAACATCGTCGCCCATGAGCCGACCAGCGCAGAGGCGGGCAATAGCGGACAGCGACAGCGGCTGAATCATATTGCCTCCCTGCGGCCAATCGCCCGGCGAGCAACCACGAGGTCGCTAAAAGGTAACTTGTGACCGCCTACATCTTGGCTTTGTTCATGCCCTTTACCGGCAATCAACACCACATCACCAGGCGCAGCATCGGCAATCGCGGCGAGTATCGCCTGCTCTCTATCCACCTCAATGTGCAACTTGTGCGGCTCGTCAATGCCCGCGCAAATATCATCAATAATGGCCTGTGGGGATTCGCTGCGCGGATTATCACTGGTCACAACCACTCGGTCTGCACCGTTGATCGCCGCGCGCCCCATCAGAGGCCGCTTACTGCGATCGCGCTCTCCGCCGCAGCCAAACACGCAGCACAGCTGCCCGCGGCTCAATGGGCGCAGATTTGCCAATACCTTCTGCAGCGCATCTTCGGTGTGGGCGTAGTCGACCACCACCAGTACGCCATCCTCGCTGCGCAAGCACTGCATGCGACCCGGCACCGGCTGCAGGGCGCCCAACAGCGTTGCAAGGCGCTCAGCGGGCACACCGCGCGCCAACATTACCGCACAGGTCGAAGCGAGGTTGGCAAGATTAAAATCGCCTAACAAGGGGGTATCGATGTCGATCCGCCCCCAGGGGCTGTGCAAGCGCGCACGACTGCCGGAAATATCGCTACCCAAGCCTTCGACATAAACCTTGGCCGCCGGATCGCGAAGGCTGTAATCCACCACTTCTGCAGCCGTGGACTCGCGCAGCAGCCGGCGACCAAACTCGTCGTCCCGATTGATGACCGCCAATGCCAAATTCGGCCAGCTAAACAGCCGGGCTTTCTCGGCGGCATAGGCGGCCATGCTGCCGTGGTAATCCAAGTGATCTTGACTCAGGTTGGTAAAAATCGCCGCATCAAAATGTAGGGCCTCTACGCGGTGCTGAGCCAAGCCATGGGAAGACACCTCCATGGCGGCCCAACGCGCGCCGGCCTCGCACCAAGTGGCTAGCAGCGACTGGATGGCCAGCGCATCCGGCGTGGTATTTCCCGCCGGTTGGAGACTGCTAAGGCGGCCATTACCCAGCGTACCAACGATGCCGCAGGGCTCATTCATCGCTTCCAGCAATTGCGCCAGCATCCAACTGCAACTGGTTTTACCATTGGTGCCGGTAATTCCCACCAGCCGCAAACTCCGCGATGGTTCGGCAAAATAACGCCCGGCTATCGCACTGAGTTGCGCCCCCAGATTTTGCACCGGCAGCACCGGCAGCGACCACGCCGACGCGTCACAGGGCGCATCGGCAATAACCGCCACTGCGCCAGCAGCCACCGCCTCGTTAATATGTTGGCGACCGTCCTGCTGATGCCCCTTTAGCGCAAGAAAAACCTGCCCTGGCTTCACCCTACGACTATCAAGGCAGAGACCATCAACTGGAATCGCAGCAATTTCTGCACTGAGACTAGGCAGCAACTCGCCCAAGGCGTGAGCGCTGGGCTTGGTATAACGCCGCAATGCCGTCATGCCGCCGCCCCTTCGGTTTTTGCATCGCCGGGCTCGGCCATCGGCTCGATATCGTCGGGCGGAATATTCATTAACCGCAAGGCATCGCTTACTACCCGCGAAAACACCGGCGCCGCAACCAGACCGCCAAAGTAATCCCCCTCGGGCTCATCAATGGCGACCACCGCGACAATGCGCGGATCACTGGCCGGCGCCAAGCCGGCAAACAGCGAGAAATAGCGATCTTCGGCGTACCCCCCCGCCACAGCCTTATGTGAGGTACCGGTTTTTCCCGCCACCCGATAGGCATCTACTCGCGCGCGAGTCGCGGTTCCACCCGGCTCAGTGACCAGCTCCAACATCTCCACCATCTGTCGCGCAATCTCAGGGGCAATAAGCTGCTTTCGCTCTGCCGCCTCCTTGCGCTTAAGCAGCGACACCGGCTGAAACACACCGCGATTGGCAAACACGGCGTAGGCTTGTGCCAGCTGAAGATTCGTGACCGTCATACCGTAACCGAAGGACAGCGTGGCGCGCTCGATGGCGCGCCAGTTAGGGCGACTGGGCAACACACCACTGCTCTCCCCCGGGAAGCCCGAGCCGGTGCTGCGGCCAAAGCCAAAGCGTTGAAATACCTGCCACACTTCTTGTTCATCCAGTGACAGGGCAATTTTCGTCGTACCCACCTGGCTGGATTTTTTCAGCACTTCCGCAACATTCAACACACCGTAGTTGCGGTGATCTTCAAGTAGTTTTGGGCCGACTTTGATATAGCCCGGATGGGTATTAATCTCGGTATCCGGCTGGTAGCGACCGCTCTCCAGCGCCGCCACCAGCGTCATCGGCTTCACGGTGGAACCGGGTTCAAACATGTCAATGACGGCGCGATTGCGCAAGGCACTGGGCTGCAACCGCGAGCGGTTATTGGGGTTGTAGGACGGCTGATTCACCATCGCCAATACTTCACCACTGCGGCTGTCGAGAATAACGACCGAACCGGCTTTAGCGCCGGTTCGTTGAAGTGCTGCTTTTAACTCTCGGTAAGCGAGATACTGTAGCCTGAGATCAATGCTTAACTGAATATTTTTACCGGGACTGGCCTCCTTCCCAGCGTCGATCTCGCGAATAATATTGCCGTACAAATCCTTTAACACCCGCTTGCGCCCCGGGCTGCCATTCAGCCAGGCATCGTAAGCAAGTTCCAAGCCCTCCTGCCCCCGGTCATCAATATTGGTAAACCCCACTACGTGTGAAGCCACCTCACCAGCTGGATAAAAGCGCCGGTACTCACGCTGCAGGTAAACACCCGGCACCTTCAGTGCCAAAATCTTCTCCGCGTCCTGCGGCGCGAGATGGCGGCGCAGATACATAAACTGGCTATTGGTATAGCGTTTCAGCCGGCGCGACAATTCCGCCACTGAAATATCCAGTGATGCAGCCAGGCGCGGCCAGCCGTCTTTTTGCTTAGCCAGCTCCTGCGGATTAGCCCAAATAGAAGCCACCGGCGTGCTGACTGCCAAGGGTTCGCCATTTCGGTCAGAAATCATGCCGCGGTGAGCAGGTATCACCTCATTGCGGATGGTTCGAGCATTACCCTGCCCCTGCAGAAACTCATAGCCGCGATCGACGTCCAGCACTTGCAATGTCAGGGTACGCGCCAACAGCATCGCAGCCAGCACCAATAGGCCGGCCACAACAACACGAAACCGCCACGGCGATATCGGTGCTTTAAGCTGCTTTGCCATGAGCCCTAACCATTTTGACCTCGCGCATATCCGGCGCTTTCATTTTTAATTTATCTTCGGCCAGACCCTGAACCCGATCCGGCGACGCCCACGTGCTCTGTTCAAGCAACAAGCGCCCCCACTCTTCATCCAACTGCATCGCCTCGCGGCGAAGGTCCTGCAACTCGCTGAACAACTTGCGAGAGCGATGTGAGCTTTGAACCAACGCCGATGCCGACACCAGCACTAACACCAACAGCAGCGGCACAACAAAACCACCCAGCGGTGCCTGCTCGCGCTCAGCGGCCGTCACGTGGCGGCGACGCGCAACACGCGGCGACGCCACTCAACCCGCCAACTTTTCAGCGACGCGCATTACCGCACTGCGCGCTCGCGGGTTTGCGGAAACCTCTTCGGCTCCCGGTTTCACCGCTTTACCCAGCAGCCGCATGCTGCGACCGATCTGCTCGTCAGTAACGGGCAAATACGCCGGCATAGATTCACCCTGGGCCTGGCGGCGCATAAAGCGTTTAACCATCCGGTCCTCCAGAGAGTGAAAGCTGATCACCACCAAGCGACCGCCAGGGCGCAATTGCGCCACCACTTTGTCCAAAAAACGCTCGAGATCACCCAATTCGTTATTGATAAATATACGAATGGCCTGAAACGCTCGCGTTGCCGGGTGTTTATGCTTTTCCCACGCGGGGTTCGCCTCAGCAACGATTTTTGCCAACTGCAAAGTTCGACGAATCGGTTGCTCCTCTCTCGCCGCAACGATGGCTCGTGCAATGCGCTTGGCAAAGCGCTCTTCGCCATACTCTTTAAGCACTCTGGCAATATCATCCACCGCCGCCTCGGCTAGCCAGTCTGCGGCGCTGATACCGCTGTCTGTATCCATACGCATATCCAGCTCACCATCGCGGATGAAGCTGAAGCCGCGCTCGGCCTGGTCCAACTGGGGCGACGAAACACCGAGGTCGAGCAGAATGCCGTCAACGCCATCGCCCCAACCCCGCTGCTGAGCCAGCACATCGAAATCTGCAAAGGAGCCGCGAGCGATATGAAAGCGAGAATCTTCTTGCATCAACGCCTGCCCGGTGGCAAATGCTTGGGGGTCTTTATCCACTCCCATCAACTCACCGTTCTCCGCCAGCCGCTGCAGCAGCAGGCGGCTGTGCCCGCCGCGACCAAAGGTGCCATCGATATAGCGCCCGCTCGGGTCGGCAACCAGAGCCGACACCGCCTCGTCGAGCAGAACGGTCAGATGCTGTTCCAAAGCAGCGCCCCTCAAAGTGACAGCGACAGCATTTCTTCCGGCATCGACGCATCGTCGTCACCGGTTTCCAGCTCTTGATACCAGCCAGACTCACTCCACAGCTCTAGCTTCTTACCCTGCCCGATCAACATCAGTTTTTTTTCCAAATTGGCATAATCGCGCAGCGTTTGCGGCAATAACACACGGCCATTGCCGTCTAATTCCATCGGGGTGGCATAACCCAGTAACAACCGCTGCATACGACGCGCCTTGCGATGAATATTCGGCAAGGCCTCGATCTTGGGCTGCAAATCCAACCACTGAGGCTCGGGGTAGACCAGCAGGCAACGCTCTTCAGTGTGCGCGGTGACAACCAAACGCCCCTCACAGACCGACGCAAGGGCATCACGCACTTTGGCTGGTATGGCCATGCGCCCCTTTGCATCCATCGTGATGGCGTAGCTGCCGATAAACACGCTAGCCCACCAAATTCCAGTGCGTTACCACCTTCAAACCACCAACCCCCACAAAATTCCACTTTTCTCCACTAACCGACACTATATGAACTGACAAGTCTTTATGTCAAGAAAGACCCGCGGCAAAATGTAGGGATTGTTCGCAAAGCTGCGGGGAAATGGTCGGCAACTTCGCAGAACCCGCAAGAAAACAAAGGAACGAACACTTAAAAAACATGGACATGAGAACGCGACTTAAAGTAAAACCTTAAGTCTGCGAAAGAGGCTCTGAAATATTCAGAAAGAAGAAGGTGAGTCGGCCTATAAGCCGGGTTCTGTCGTGGACGACCATTCATCTGGGACCTGCGTCACCGCAGACCTCAAGCAGCCTACCCGAATCCACTGCGGGTCGCAGCATAGGATTCCTATTTGGCCTTGCTCCAGGCGGGGTTTACCATGCCGCGAACTGTTACCAGTCGCGCGGTGCGCTCTTACCGCACCATTTCAACCTTACCGGCAGCCGAAGCTACGTAGGCGGTATATTTTCTGCTGCACTTTCCGTAGGCTCTCGCCCCCCAGGCGTTACCTGGCG
>JBFKEA010000061.1:0-11187 GCA_041619375.1 Spongiibacter sp.
CAGCAGCGCTATCAAACGGTCTACGCCAGCCGCGACGGCGCGGTGGCAGCGCCGACCGCCGGCCTGCATTTTACCGAGCAGTTTTTGGCAGCCTGTGAAGCCAAGGGTGTCGAGCGGGCGTTTGTGACCCTGCATGTCGGCGCTGGCACTTTCCAGCCGGTGCGCGCCGACGATATTCGCGACCATGAAATGCACGCGGAATATATCGAGGTGTCACAGCAGGTGGCCGATAAGGTCAAGGCTACGCGGGCGCGCGGGGGGCGAGTGATTGCCGTGGGCACGACCAGTGTGCGCAGTCTGGAAAGTGCCTCGCAGCATGGCGAAATTGCCGCGTTTTCCGGCGACAGCCGTATTTTTATTTACCCCGGTTATCAATTCAAAAGTATTGATGGTCTGCTGACTAATTTTCATTTGCCGGAGTCGACGCTGATCATGTTGGTCAGCGCTCTGGCGGGTCGCGAGTCAGTGATGGCGGCCTACCGCGATGCGGTGGCGCAGCGCTATCGCTTTTTCAGCTATGGCGATGCCATGCTGGTTTTCCCCTCCCAGCAACAGGAGCATATTGGCGATGACTGATGCCACTTCTCAAGCCGGTGATCAGTGTGCCGATACCGGTGACTGTCGCATGTCTTTTAGCCGCAGTGCGCAAGATGGCTTGGCGCGTCGCGGCGAGCTGAGTTTCCCGCGCGGCAAAGTGCAAACGCCGGCGTTTATGCCAGTGGGCACCTATGGCACGGTAAAGGGCATGTTGCCGCGAGATATTCACGAAATTGGCGCCGAGATTATTCTCGGCAATACCTTTCACCTGATGCTGCGCCCGGGCACCGAGGTGGTCAAGGCCCACGGCGATCTGCACGATTTCATCGGCTGGAACGGGCCAATTTTGACTGACTCTGGCGGCTTTCAGGTGTGGAGCTTGGGCAAGCTGCGGAAAATCAGCGAAGACGGTGTGTCCTTTCAGTCGCCGGTTGATGGCAGCAAGGTCTATATGGACCCGGAAGTGTCGATGCAGGTGCAGCGCGAGTTGGGCTCCGACATCGTGATGATTTTTGACGAGTGCACGCCGTATCCGGCTACCGAGGCCGAGGCGCGCAAGTCGATGGAATTGTCACTGCGCTGGGCGGCGCGCAGCAAGGCGGCCCACGCCGGCAATGACGCGGCGCTGTTTGGCATTATTCAGGGTGGTATGTACCCGGAGCTGCGCCGTGAATCCTTGGCCGGTCTGCAAGATATTGGCTTTGATGGCTATGCGATCGGCGGTCTGTCGGTGGGCGAGCCCAAGGACGAGATGTTGAAAGTGTTGGACGGTCTCGCCGAGCATTTACCGGCGGAGCGGCCGCGTTATTTGATGGGCGTGGGCAAGCCCTCGGATATTCTCGAGGCGGTCATGCGCGGAGTGGATATGTTTGACTGTGTGATGCCCACCCGCAATGCGCGCAACGGTCACTTATTCACCTCTACCGGTGTGATTAAAATTCGCAACGCCGTGCACCGCCACAGCGACCAGCCGCTCGATGCCAATTGCGACTGCTATACCTGCCAGAACTTTTCCCGCGCCTATTTGCACCACTTGGATAAGTGCCGTGAGATTCTCGGCGCTCAGCTAAACACCATCCACAACCTGCGTTACTATCAGAACCATATGGCGGCAATTCGCCAGGCGATTGAAGAGGGGCGCCTGGCGGCCTTTGCTGAGGAGTTCTACGCAAGTCAGGATGGCAGGGCCAATGTATAAGCTGGTGTTTTTTGTGCCGGCCTCGCACTTGGAGGCGGTAAAAGACGCGGTGTTTGCCGCCGGTGCCGGTCGCCAGGGCGATTATCAGCACTGCTGCTGGCAGACCCTGGGTTACGGCCAGTTTAAGCCGGGCGAGGGTGCCCAGCCGTTTA
This sequence comes from Spongiibacter sp., assembly GCA_041619375.1. Taxonomy (GTDB): domain Bacteria; phylum Pseudomonadota; class Gammaproteobacteria; order Pseudomonadales; family Spongiibacteraceae; genus Spongiibacter. The sequence continues at coordinate 1,888 of JBFKEA010000061.1, forward strand.
TTGGCGAGCGCGGTAAGCTGGAGGTTGTGCCGGAATACCGGGTAGAAATGCTCTGCGGTGAGTCTGCGCTGAAAAATGTGTTGCACGCGCTTAAGCGCGCCCACCCCTATGAAGAGCCGGCCTTTGACGTCACTGAAATCGTAAACGTGCTGCTGTAAGCGGCAAGAGAGATAGCTCATGTTGTATGAACTGGGTGACCGCAAGGTCAGGATGTATGGCGAAGGCCATTTTATTGCCGATAACGCCACGCTGATCGGCGATGTCGTGTTGCAGAATCAAGTCAGTATCTGGTTTAACGTGGTGATTCGCGGCGATACCGAAGAGATTCGCGTCGGTGCGCGCAGCAATATTCAAGACGGCAGTATTTTGCACACGGATCACGGCTTTCCGATGGAAATTGGTGAAGATGTAACGGTGGGTCACAAAGTGATGCTGCACGGCTGCAGCATTGGTGACGGCAGCTTGATCGGGATGAATGCGGTGGTGCTCAATGGCGCCAAGATTGGCAAGAATTGCTTGATTGGCGCCAATGCGCTGGTGACCGAGGGGATGGAAATTCCCGATGGCTCGCTGGTGATGGGTATGCCCGCCAAGGTCAAGCGCAGCCTCAGCGATGTCGAGCAGCTGACGCTGGCGCTGTCAGCCCAGCACTACGTGGAAAACGGTCAGCGCTTCTTGGCTGAGCTTTGCCCGCAGAGCCTGGCATCGGCCAAGCTGGGCGGCGAAGAGGAGGATTTCGATGTCTTCTGAAAAAGCCCTTGAGGCGGGCGTTGCGCCGGTAAAATCACCGTGCATTTCGGTGTGCGCGCTGGATCAACACGATGTCTGTACCGGTTGCTATCGCACGGTCGAAGAAATTCGCCAGTGGTCGTCGTTGGACAACAGCGCCCGCCGCGAGGTGGTGCTGCGGGCCAATGCCCGTTGTAAGGCGCGCTACAGCTAGCGCGCGACTCAGCTGTGACGGCCGCGCTTGGCCTTCGCTTTGGGGTAGGCGCGTACCAGCTGGATTAAATTCCCTTTCATTTCCAGTATCTCGAAGCGATAGCGTTCAATGGTGACGCCGACCATGGCCTCGGGAAAGCTTTCCAGTTTTTCCAGTAGTAAGCCGTTGAGTGTTTTCGGGCCGTCGGTGGGAAGCTCCCATTTCAATGTCTTGTTGATGTCGCGTACGGTGGTGGTGCCATCAATCACAAAGGAACCGTCGCTCTGGTGGGTGATATCGTCGGTGTCGGTGCTCAGATTTGAGGTGAATTCCCCGACAATTTCTTCCAGCAAGTCTTCCAGGGTAACAATGCCCTGCATCACCCCGTACTCGTCGACCACAATGCCCATGCGCCGTTTTTTCTTCTGAAAGTTGAACAGCTGGGTGTGCAGCGGCGTGCCTTCCGGAATGAAGTAGGGGGAGCGCAGTGCTTGCAACAGTTTGTCGCGTTGCACCCGTCCCTGTTCGTCAACGCTGTTAATGATGTCGCGTTGGTGCAAAATGCCGACAACATTGTCGATATCGTTTTGGTAGACCGGGATGCGGGTAAATTCGGCATCGCGCAGTTTTTCAATAATGCAGGTGGTTTCGGCTTCAATGTCGATACCGTAGACCTCGTTGCGCGGAATCATAATATCGTCGACGGTGATGCGTTCCAGGTCGAGTATGTTCAGCAGCATGCCGCGGTGGTGTTTGGGGATCAAGTGGCCGGCATCGCCGACAATGGTGCGCAATTCCTCTAGGCCGATATGCTCGCTGCCGTCATTTTTTTCTACGCCGGTAATGCGTAATACGAAGTGGGTGATATGGCTGACCAGCCAGATGACCGGAAACAGCAGCCTGCGCAGTGGCAGCAGGATATGGCTGACGGTGTAGGCGACCATTTCTGCTTTGTAGGCGGCAATGGTTTTGGGAATGATTTCGGCAAAGATCAAAAACACCAGCGTCAGCAGGATGGATGCCGGTACCACGGCATTGTCGCCATAGAGGCGAATGGCGAGTACGGTGGCGAGGGCGGCAGCGAGGTTATTGACCAAGTTGTTGCCGATCAGAATGGTGCTAATTAAGCTGTCCGGGTTCTCTAGCAGACGCGCCGCACGGCGCGCACCACGGTGGCCACTTTTCGCTTTGTGGCGCAGACGGTAGCGGTTTAGGGACATCATCCCGGTTTCCGAGCCGGAAAAGAAACCAGAGAAAAGTACTAGCGCGGCTAAGATGCCGAATAAAAGACCCAGCGGTGCCTCGTTCAAAAAGCCCTAAACTCCCGAGAAAAAAATCAGCGTCAATCTTGAAGAAAAACGGCCAGCGGCACAAGCACCAAAGTGCCTAGCTGGCCGGCGCGATGAGCAACAGGGCGATTTTCGTGCCCAGGTAGCCCAGCAGCAGGAAGGCAAAAGCCCACAGCGTCCAGCGTATGGCGGTGCGGCCGCGCCAACCCAGTGCCAGGCGGCCGCACAGCAAGACCCCAAGCAAAATCCAGGCGAGTAGCGAGAAAACGGTTTTGTGTAATAAGTGCTGGGCCAGCAGGTCGTTGATAAACAGTACGCCGGTGGCAATGGCAGCAGTGAGCAGCAGCAGGCTGGCGGCAATGAGTTCAAACAGCATGCTTTCCATGGTTTGCAGCGGTGGCATAAAGCTGGGGAGCCCGCGCAGTTGGTGCTGGCGCAGCATGCGATCCTGGCTGGCCAAAACAATGGCTTGCACCGCGGCAATGGTGAGCATGCTGTAGGCCAGAATCGATAAAATAATATGGCTGTACATGCCCGCCGAGTAGCGCTCGCCACCGTTGTTGCCGGGCAGTATCAGTTCGATGCTGATCGCCAGCGCGGCGAGAGGGAATAGCGCCAGCAGTAAATTGTGCAGGGGGCGGCGCAGGCTGGCCGCTAGGGTGATTACGCATATCAGGCCACTGAGCAGCGAAAACAGCTGCGACAGGCCGAGATCGGCCCCGCTGGGGGTGGCGATGGCGGTGACGGCTGCTACGCCATGGGCGGCCATGGCGATTAGGCCCAGCAGCAGGCTGGCAAGGCCCAGTTGTTGGCCATTGCCACCGCGCAGGCGCTGCGCCTGGGCCGCTGTGGCGAGGCTGTAAAAGAGGATGGCGATCAGACTGCTTGCAATGTTCATCTAGCTCGGCTTTGCCGGATTCCCTGTCTGCGCTTTGGGTCTGGCGAGCGACTCGGTTATACTTCCGCGTCTTTCTATCAGCCCGGCTGCGCGCTATAAGTGGGGCTGATTGTAAGCGCCTTGGCGGCAGCCTGTCGATACGGCAGGGCAGAGTAGGCGTTTTTCCGACTTTTGAGAGCTGATTGTATGTTTGAAAACCTGACCGAACGTTTATCGCAAACCCTGCGCCATGTCACCGGCCAGGCCCGACTCAGCGACGACAATATTAAGGACGCCATGCGCGATGTGCGCATGGCGCTGCTGGAGGCCGACGTCGCTCTGCCAGTGGTCAAAGATTTTGTCGAGGCCGTGCGTCAGCGCGCGGTGGGGCAGGAGGTTAGCAAAAGCCTGAGCCCGGGGCAGATGTTCGTGAAGATTGTCCAGCAAGAGCTGGAACACATCATGGGCGACAAAAATGAAGGGCTGAATTTTTCTACTCAGCCGCCGGCGGTGATTTTGATGGCGGGCCTGCAAGGTGCAGGTAAAACCACTACGGTGGGTAAGCTGGCGAAGTATCTGAAGGAAAAAGAGAAGAAAAAGGTATTGGTGGTCAGCGCGGATATCTACCGCCCGGCGGCGATCAAGCAGCTGGAAACGCTCGCTAAGGACGTTGGGGTTGAGTTTTTTCCCAGTACTACCGAGCAGAAAGCGGTGGATATCGGCAGAGCAGCGGTGGCCGAGGCGAAACTGCGTTTTTACGATGTGGTGATTGTCGACACCGCCGGTCGCTTGCATATCGACAGCGATATGATGACCGAGATTAAAGATCTGCATGCGGCGATTACACCGGCCGAGACGCTGTTTGTCGTCGATGCCATGACCGGGCAGGATGCTGCCAATACTGCCAAGGCCTTTGGTGAAGCGCTGCCGTTAACCGGGGTGGTGCTGACCAAGGCCGATGCCGATAGCCGCGGCGGTGCCGCCTTGTCGGTCCGCCATATCACTGGCAAGCCGATTAAATTTCTTGGCGTCGGTGAAAAAACCGATGCTTTAGACCCCTTCCATCCCGATCGCGTGGCTTCGCGGATTTTGGGAATGGGCGATATTCTGTCGCTGATCGACGAGGCCGAGGCCAAGCTCGACAAGCAAAAAGCGGAAAAGCTGGCGAAGAAGCTCAAGAAGGGCAAAAAGTTCGATCTGGAAGATTTGCGCGACCAGTTGCTGCAAATGCAGAACATGGGCGGTATTACCGGCATGTTGGATAAACTGCCGGGCATGGGCAATATGGCGCAGATGGCGCAGAGCCAGCTGGATACCAAGATGTTTACCCGTATGGAGGCGATTATTAACTCCATGACCCCGGCAGAGCGCCGCAACCCCGATGTTCTTAATGGCTCGCGGAAAAAGCGTATCGTGGCCGGGTCTGGTACGCAGATTCAGGATCTCAACCGCCTGCTTAAGCAGCACAAGCAGATGGCCAAGATGATGAAGAAAATGGGTCAGAAGGGCGGTATGACGAATATGATGCGCGGCATGGGCGGTATGATGCCCCCCGGTGGCGGTCGTTTCCCCGGTATGTAGGCTCGCACGGATGGCTGGCTGGGCTGATTTGGTCGTGTAAAGTGTAACTAAATCAGCCCCTTGCCCGCTTTTTCGGCTGTTCGGCGCCAGCTGTTGTAGAGTTGTCGCCAAGCGCTTGCTAAAAAACTGCATCAGCTGTTTCAAATGTGCGGGCTTTCCCTTATAATTCCGCGCCTTTACGGCTCCGGGTCGTTAATAGGCTCAGAATTTTCGCAGCGGTGGCTTCGGCCTCCGCCCAAAAAGCTAGGAACTGGAACAAGAATGGTCACTATTCGTTTGGCACGCGGCGGCTCTAAAAAGCGCCCCTTTTACCACCTGACAGTCACTGACAGCCGCACTTCACGCGATGGCCGTTTCATTGAGCGCGTGGGCTTTTTTAACCCTGTTGCTCGCGGCAATGAAGAACGTCTGCGTATCGACACGGCTCGCATCGATCACTGGGTTGCCCAAGGCGCTCAGCTGTCTGATCGCGTTGCCAAGCTGGTTAAAGAAGCTCCGGCAGCCGAGTAAGATCGGGTGCCCACCTCGCCAGAACCGGTCGTTGTCGCCAAGATATCGACGGTATACGGGGTTAAAGGGTGGGTGAAGATACATTCCTTCACCGACCCTATAGATAATTTTCTCGGCTTCTCCGGTTATCTGCTCAACCGAGCGGGGCGCTGGCAGGAAGTGGAGATTGACGAGTGTCGCCGCCACGGCAAGGGTATAGTTGCCCACCTGAAAGGCGTCGATGATCGCGAGCTGGCCCGACAGTACTGCGGGTTAGAGTTGGGAGTGACGGCCGATCAACTGCCGGCGCTATCTGACGATGAGTTTTACTGGCATCAGCTGGTCGATTTGCAAGTATTTGCCGCTGGGCAGCTGCTGGGCGAGGTCGACCACTTGATCGAGACCGGTGCCAACGATGTGTTGGTAGTGAGGCCCTGCGAAGGCAGTCTCGATGATCGGGAGCGTTTGATTCCCTATTTGCCGGGAAGTTTTGTGCAGAGTATTGATCTGCAAAGCGGTGCGATACAGGTCGACTGGGACCCGGAGTTCTGAGTGTAGATCGTCGCAAAGCGACAGGGAGCAGTACCATGGATATTGCAGTGGTAACGCTGTTCCCGGAGATGTTCGGTGCCATCAGTGATTACGGCGTCACCGGGCGAGCCATACAAAAAGGCGTGTTGGGGCTACAGTGCATCAACCCGCGAGAGTTTACTGAGGACCGGCATCAAACCGTTGATGATCGGCCCTACGGCGGCGGCCCTGGCATGGTAATGATGCCGGAGCCATTGAGTCGCGCGCTGCAAGATGCGCGCAGCCGCATCGCCAAACCGGCCAAGACGGTATATTTGTCGCCGCAGGGCAGGCCGCTGGATCAGGCGGGGCTGGCTGAGCTGGCGAGCAGTGAAGCGTTAATCCTGCTTGCAGGGCGCTACGAAGGGGTGGATGAACGCCTGATCGAGCGCGAGATTGATGAAGAATGGTCTATCGGTGACTATGTGATCAGTGGCGGCGAGTTGGCGGCCATGGTCATGATCGATGGGATCAGTCGCCTGCTGCCGGGTGTTCTCGGGCATCAGCAGTCGGCAGAGCAGGACTCTTTTGCTCAGGGCCTGCTGGATTGCCCACATTACACCCGACCCGAGGTGTATGAGGGGGATGTGGTTCCGGATGTATTGCTCAGTGGCAATCACGGTGCCATACGGCGCTGGCGCTTAAAACAAGCTCTGGGTCGAACATATACGCGGCGCCCGGAGTTGCTCGAATCGAGGGCGCTGAGCGACGAAGAAAAGACACTGCTGGCGGAGTATCTTCGCGAGCTTAACAATTAACAGACAGCTAGCTGTGAAGCTACCAACATTTATTCAGGAGCACGCCATGAGCACCAACAAAATTATCGCCGAACTGGAAGCGGAGCAGACCGCCAAAGAGCTGCCGGAATTCAGCCCCGGCGACACCGTTGTCGTTCAGGTAAAAGTTAAGGAAGGTAGCCGCGAGCGTCTGCAGGCATTTGAAGGCGTAGTTATCGCCAAGCGCAATCGCGCGCTGAACTCTTCTTTCACTGTTCGCAAGATCTCCCACGGTGTTGGTGTTGAGCGTACTTTCCAGAGCTATAGCACGTTGATCGACAGCATTCAGGTCAAGCGTCGCGGTGACGTTCGTCAAGCCAAGCTGTACTACCTGCGCGAGCGCAGCGGCCGTTCTGCACGTATCAAAGAGAAGTTGGCGACCAAGTCGTAATCGACTTGCTCAGTACGCAAAAAGGCAGCCATTGGCTGCCTTTTTGCGTTTTTGGCTGGCGGCAGGCTAAAATTTTCGAAGTTTACTAGGGAAGCCTGTTATGGCGCAGTTAGCCGCAGAGTGCGACCAGCCATATATTGATCGCTACATCGACGCGCTGTGGCTGGAGCGCGGCCTCAGCGACAATAGTTTGCAGTCATACCGCCGCGACTTGCAGCAATGGTCGGCGTGGTTGCTGCAGCGCGGCAGCGGTATACTGCAGTGCAGTCGCGTTGAGGTATTGGATTATCTGGCCGATCAGCGCCGTGGCGGCAAGTCGGCGCGCAGCACTGCTCGATTGCTGTCGTGTTTGCGCGGTTTCTATCGTTACCAGCTGCGCGAGGGGCGTCTGGAAGAAGACCCCGTGGCGAATATCGATGCGCCGAAGTTGGGGCGGCCCTTACCCAAGTCGCTGAGCGAAGCCGATGTTGAGGCGCTGCTGGTTCAGCCCGATGACGATATCCCTATTGAACAGCGCGACCGCGCGATGCTGGAATTATTGTACGCCACCGGGCTGCGGGTGACGGAGCTGGTGAGCCTGCGATTTGCCCAACTCAGTGTCGCCCAGGGGGTGATTCGCGTTACCGGCAAGGGCAACAAGGAGCGCCTGGTGCCGATGGGGGAGGAGGCGCTGTATTGCTTGCAGCAATATTTGCGCGGCGGACGTCCGCAGCTGCTCGCCGACGGTGACTCTGATGTATTATTTCCCAGTCGTCGCGGTCAAATGATGACTCGGCAAACGTTTTGGCACCGTATCAAACTTTACGCGCAGCGCGCCGGCATTCGTGCGACCATTTCGCCGCATACGCTGCGCCACGCTTTTGCCACTCATCTGGTGAATCACGGCGCCGATTTGCGGGTGGTGCAACTGCTTCTCGGTCACAGCGATTTGAGTACTACGCAGATTTATACCCACGTCGCCCGTGAGCGATTGCAAAGTTTACATAGCCAGCATCACCCGCGTGGTTGAACTAGGCGTGCGTCGCGTGTTCACAATGGTATTATCCCCCATCCTCACCTCTTACTGACGGAGAAGTTAGTTGAACATATCTATAAATCTATCCCGTTCGCTGCGTTTACTTGGCGCTTCGCTGCTGGCTGCTGCCGCGCTGTCGGCCAATAGCTATGCAGAGCCTGCCAAACCCAGCTTTGTCGATGTTGCCGCAGAGCAGGCCATTCGCGAGGCTTTCAAGCGTTCGCGCCCCGATCTGGAGATCGATACGGTTGTTGTTAGTGAAATGCCAGGGGTGTATCGCGTTGAGATGAAGAACGGTCCGATGGTCTACTCCAGTGCCAATGGTCAGTACTTCATCGCCGGAGATCTGTATGAGTTGAGCGAGAGGGGCATCGAGAACGTAGCAGAGAAGCGCTTGCTGCCGATGCGTAAAGCGCTGCTAGCCGAAGTGCCGCGCGATGAAATGATTATTTTCAGCCCCAAGGGTGAAACCAAGGGCGCGCTGTATGTGTTTACCGATGTTGATTGCGGTTTCTGTCAGAAGCTCCACCAGGAGGTTCCTGAACTGAATGCCCAGGGTATCGAGGTGCGCTACTTGGCCTACCCACGCCAGGGGGTGGGTACGCCCACGTTTGATAAAATGGTTTCCGCCTGGTGCGCCGATGATCGACTGGCGGCAATGGATGCGCTGAAAGCCCGTCGGCCGCTGCCACCGAAGAAGTGCGAGACGCCCATCGTTGCGCAATTTGAATTGGGGCAAAAGCTAGGTGTCACCGGCACACCGGCGATTGTGACCGAGCAGGGGGTGCTGATTCCCGGCTATCGTCCCGCCGCCCAGCTGATTCCAATGGCTTCCCGCTAAGCCCATCGGCCTAGATGGCGAAGAAATTGCCCATCAATGGCCTGCTGCGCCTGCTTCGGCATGGCGCTCGCCCCCCGTCCTGACATAAAATGGGCGGTTCTCGGCGCCGTGCTCTGCGCGGCGCGCTATCGATTGAGTTTTCAATTTAAAGAAAGGAGCAGCGGTGAATCCGGTCAGAGTAGGTATATGTGGTCTGGGTACTGTCGGCAGCGGCACCTATGCAGTATTAACACGCAATGCGGCGGAGATTGCTGCTCGTGTCGGTGCTGAAATTGTGGTCACCGAGATCGGCGCGCGCCGAGACAATCCCAGCTGCGATACTGGTGATGTGGCGGTTAACCGCGACATCTTTGCCGTTGCTGAAAACCCGAATGTCGATATTTTGGTTGAGCTCATCGGCGGCACGACCGTGGCCAAGGAGCTGGTGCTTAAGGCGATTGCCAACGGCAAGCACGTCGTGACGGCCAACAAGGCATTGATTGCTGAGCACGGCAACGAAATTTTTGCGGCGGCGGCAGAGCAGGGCGTTACCGTTGCCTTTGAAGCGGC
>JBFKEA010000062.1:0-11144 GCA_041619375.1 Spongiibacter sp.
GAGCAGGGGCAGCTCCAGTTCGGCGGGCAGGTCGGCGGGAAACGACAGCACATTGGTTGGCCGGTCTTTGCCGCGGTAGTCGCGGTTCAGGGCTTGGCTTTCCTCGCTGTCCACCAGCCTTACCGTCAGTTCGGCAGTGCTGCGCTGGCCGCGCAGCGCCGCACCGGCCCACAGCTGAAATTGCTCGATGACGGGTAAGCCGGCGGTACTGCTGCAAGCGATTTGTAGATCCAGCTCTAAATCCACGTCGATTGTCGGCGCGCCGGGCATATTAGCGGGGCTCGTCGTCGAAGGCGGCATAGGCTTCGACAATTTTCTGTACCAGCGGGTGGCGCACGACATCTTTGGCCTGAAAGTAGGTCAGGCTGATGCCTTCAACGTCATCCAGTACCTTCATCACATGCGTCAGGCCGCTGGGGGTGCCGCGCGGCAAGTCGATCTGGGTGGCATCGCCGGTGATCACCGCCGTCGAGCCAAAACCGATGCGGGTAAGAAACATTTTCATCTGCTCGCGGGTGGTGTTCTGGGCCTCGTCGAGAATGATGAAGGAGTCGTTAAGGGTGCGGCCGCGCATATAGGCTAGTGGCGCGATTTCGATCACATTGCGCTCGATCAGCTTGGTCACGGTGTCGTTGCCGAGCATTTCGTAGAGGGCGTCGTAGAGAGGGCGCAAATAGGGGTCGATCTTCTGGGCGAGGTCGCCGGGCAGAAAGCCGAGTTTTTCGCCGGCTTCTACGGCTGGGCGCACCAGCAAAATGCGCTGTACTTGGTGGGAGATCAGTGCCTCGACGGCGCAGGCGACGGCGAGATAGGTTTTGCCGGTACCGGCGGGGCCGATGCCAAAGTTGACGTCGTTAAGCTGAATGGCGCGGACGTAGTTCTGCTGATTGCCACCGCGCGGTTTGATGCTGCCTTTTTTGGTGCGGATGACCACTGGCTCGCCATCGTTGCCGGGCAGTTGCTCCAGGTGTGACTGTTGCATGCGCAGATGAATGGCCTCGGGGTTGAGTGTGGTGCCGGATACACTTTCGCGGTACAGGTGCTTGAGCAGCTGTACGGTTTCTTCGACGGCGCTGTCGTCGCCGCTGATCTGAAAGGTGTTGGCGCGGGCGGCAATGTGCACTTGCAGGCGCTGTTCGATCAGCTTGAGGTGTTCATCGAGACGCCCGCAGAGCGCGGCTAGGTGTTGGTTGTCGCTCGGCTCTAGAGTGAGTACGCGTTGAGTTGCCTGTGCTGCTGTCAATGTTGCTCCGCTTGTCGCCACCGCGATCTGTTGGGGAATAGGGTCAGAATACGCCGATTTTGTCGCGGCGAAAATCCGCAATCGCCGCGGCCCGGCTTAACCGGGGGCGGCGCGATGCGGGCGTTTCAGGCCAGCAGTTCACCGCGCAGTGAGTTGGGCAGTGCCTCGGTGATTTTTACCGTGGCAAAATCACCGATAAGCTGCTGATTTGTCGATGAAAAATTTACCACTCGGTTGTTTTCTGTACGCCCTTGCAGCTGGCCTGGATCTTTTTTCGAGACGCCGCTCACCAGAATGCGCTGGGTGGTGCCGACCATTTGCCGGCTGATTTGGCTGGCTTGCTGCAGAATGCGGTGCTGCAGGCGCTGCAGGCGCTCTTTCTTGACTGCCTCGGGGGTGTCGTCGTCGAGCTGGGCGGCCGGCGTGCCGGGGCGGGCGCTGTAGATAAAGCTAAAGCTGTGGTCGAAGCCGATATCGGCAATCAGCGCCATGGTGTCGTTGAAGTCGTCCTCGGTCTCGCCGGGGAAGCCGATGATAAAGTCGGAAGACAGGCTGATATTGGGGCGAATTTCGCGAAGCTTGGCGATCTTTTCCCGGTATTCTTCGTGGGCGTGGCCGCGTTTCATCGCCGCCAGAATACGGTTGCTGCCGCTTTGTACCGGCAGGTGCAGGTGGTCGACCAGCTCGGGAATGTCGCGGTAGGCCTCGATCAGTGCGTCGCTGAATTCCACCGGGTGCGAGGTGGTGTAGCGGATGCGATCGATGCCGGGTACCTGGGCGACAAAACCCAGCAGCTCGGCGAAGTCGACGATGTCGCCCTCGTGGTTTTCGCCGCGATAGGCGTTGACGTTTTGGCCGAGAAGATTGACTTCGCGCACACCCTTGGCGGCTAACTGGGCGACTTCGGCGATAACGTCGTCAAACGGCCGGCTAACTTCTTCGCCGCGGGTGTAGGGTACGACGCAAAAAGTGCAGTATTTGGAGCAGCCTTCCATGATCGACACAAATGCACTGGGGCCGTCGACACTGGGTTCGGGCAGGCTGTCGAATTTTTCGATCTCAGGGAAGGTAACGTCGACGACGACGGGGCCGTCGGGTTTGTGCTGGTTGATCATGTCGGGCACGCGGTGCAAGGTCTGCGGGCCAAAAATCACGTCGACATAGGGGGCGCGCTGACCGATGTCGGCGCCCTCCTGGCTGGCGACGCAGCCACCGACGCCGATCAGCAGGTCGGGGTTTTTGTCTTTGAGCTTTTTCCAGCGGCCGAGTTGGTGGAATACCTTCTCCTGAGCCTTTTCGCGGATGGAGCAGGTGTTGAGGAGCAGGACATCGGCTTCCTCGGGGTTGTCGGTGGGCTCCAGGCCGTGACTGACCCCCAGCAAATCCTGAATACGCGCGGAGTCGTACTCGTTCATCTGGCAGCCGTGGGTTTTGATATAGAGCTTTTTGGTTTTTTCAGTCATGGCGTGGCGACAAGTCGCTGGAAAATGGGTCGACATTATAGCGGTGTCGGCGGGCAAAGCCCAATGAGTTCGGTGCCTGAGCGTGAATTGTGTTATTATCCGCCGCCGCGCGCGGGCCGACTCGGGCGCGGCGCGTGGCGACAATTGTTTGATAGAGAACTGCAGAACCCATGGCTAAGTCCCCCATCTACAAGGTGATTTTTCACAATAACAACCAGGTATACGAATTGTATGCCCGCGCCATCTATCAAAGTGATATGTATGGTTTTGTCGAGGTTGAAGAATTTGTGTTCGGTGAGCCCGGGCAGATTGTGGTGAACCCCGGCGAAGAAAAGCTGAAGAACGAGTTTAACGGAGTGATCCGCAGCTACCTGCCAATGCACTCGGTGATTCGCATCGACGAGGTGGAGAAAGAGGGCGCCGGCAAAATTTTAGACTCGGAGGGGGGCAGCAATGTGCGCCACTTCCCGATCGCGACGGGTCGGCCGCTGCCGAAGGGCCCGGACGGCGAGTAGCGTCGATATAGCTCAAGTCTGGTGGCCGTCGTTTACGGGCCGCTGCAATAAAAAAGGGGCCGCAAGGCCCCTTTTTTTGTTTCGTCTTTGTGTCGTTGCCGGCGTATTGCCTATCCCAGCCGCTGGCGCACTGAGGCCAGCTTTACACAGTTGACGAAGACCTGCATGGCGCGGTCGATTTCATCCAGCGAGGGAACACTGGGCGCAATGCGGATATTGCGGTCTTCGGGGTCCTTGCCATAGGGGAAGGTGGCGCCTGCCGGTGTGAGCTTAACGCCGGCATCGGCGGCCATGGCCACCACTTGCTTGGCCAGGCCGGGTAGGGTGTCTACCGAAATAAAGTAGCCGCCCTCGGGCGCGGTCCAGCTCAGCAGGCCGCTGTCGCCAATCCCTTCGTTGAGGTGCTTGAGGACAATGTCGAAGCGCGGCTTGAGCACGGCGGCGTGTTGACGCATATGCTCAGCCAGGCCCTCTGCGTCTTTCAGCAGGCGCGCGTGGCGTAGCTGATTGACTTTGTCCGGGCCGATCTGAGTCATACCCAAGTGGGCTTTGAAAGCCTTGAGGTTGGCGGTCGACATGCCAACAAACGCCACGCCGGCGCCGGCATAGGTGATTTTCGAGGTCGAGCCAAACAGGTAGACACTGTCTTCCGTGCCGGCTTTGCGCGCTGCGGCCATCAGGCTGCTCAATTGCGGCGCGGAGTCGCTTAGGCTGTGCACGGCGTAGGCGTTGTCCCAAAACACGCGGAAGTTGCTGCCGGCGATGTTGGCGAGCTTGGCGATGCGCTCGACGACGTCGTCGCTGTAGACGATGCCGGTGGGGTTGCTGAAGCGCGGGACACACCAGATACCCTTGATGCTGGTGTCGGCCTTAATCAGTGCCTCTACTTGATCCATGTCGGGGCCGCAATCATTCATCGCCACCGGGATCATGTCGATGCCGAGGTGTTCGCAGACTGCGAAGTGGCGGTCGTAGCCGGGAACGGGGCAAAGGAATTTAGCGGGCTTGCCGCCGCTTTTCCACGCTTGGCCGAGTTCGCCGAAGCCCATTTGCGAGGCGAAGAGCACGGCAAAGTACATCAGCGTCAGACTGCTGTTGCCGCCGATAAGAATTTCGTCTTCCGCGACATCCAGTACCGGCGCAAACAGCCGTTTGCATTCGGCAAGGCCGTCGAGACCGCCGTAGTTGCGCAGGTCGATATTATCCTCGTTGCTGAGGTCGCTGCCGAGTACGTCGAGAATGCTATCCGACAGGCTTAACTGCTCGCCGCTGGGCTTGCCGCGGGTTAGGTCAAGGCTGAGGCCGGCGGCCTGGTGTTGCTGATATTCCGCGCTGAGGGCGCTTTCCCATTCGCGTAATTGTTCCGTAGATGCTTGGTCGAGTTGCAAGATCGTCACCTTAAAATGCGCTAAGCGTTGGCTGGGGATATATCGCGGTGCGGTGGCTGCGCCGCGGGGGTTAAGTATAACTGCTTTGGCTGGCGGCAGTAAGGCGCAGATCAGGGGCGATCGCTTTGGCCGCTGATGCCGGAGACGCCGGAGGCGATTAAACGCAGCTGGTGTAGCTCGTCGATGAGTGCGCGGGCTTCGGCCTCATCGAGGTTGATGCGCTTTAGGCCGTCGAGTAGTCGCCGTTCGATGTCGCCGCCCATATCTTTGGCGCGGCGCAGCAGCGCCCAGTCGCGGTGGGGTTTGATATACCAGAGGATGTCGTCCACCAGTGCCAGATTGCGGCGCAGGGCGTCGCTGTTACTGCCGTGGCGCAGCCAGTGGAACAGCAGGATGGTGGTCATTGGGCCGTAGAGCAGGTTGTCGATACTTGCCGGTAGGCTGACGCCGTGGGTTTTTTGGTCGATTAACGCGTGGACTTTGCGGCGCAGGCGCGTGATGCGCCGCTTGCCGGCTTCGGCGTGTAATTTGCGGCGGTCGTTGAGCTTGGCGCTTTGTACTAACTGTTGGCAGCACTGATCGACGTCGTTCAGCAGCTCGTTAAAGCGGGCGCCGCTGGGTTCGCCGCGTTCCAGGCGGCGGACGATGTCGCGCAGGGCGCGCTCGAATTCCTGTTGCAGGGCGGGGTCGGCGTGTTGCCAGCGCTCGCTGCTGGCCACCAGTTGGTGGCTGATCTGCCGCGCTGGGTGCAGCGGGTTGAGGAATAATTGGCGGTCTTGCAGGGCAACATTGGTCACCATTGTCTGCAGAGTGTTGAGTGCGGCGACAATGGTGGCGGGCAGTTGGCGGCGGTTGATATGGCTGCGACCAAAGATGGCCGCGGCCTCGCGGATCAACTGCTGTTTGTCGGGTTCCGCGGCAGCGCTGCTCGGGCTGGTGTCGCGGTCGCGCAGGCGTTTTAGTCGCAGCTCGTTGAGTGCGCGTTGGCGGGCGCTGAGGTTTTGCTGGTTCAGCTGCAGCTCAATGTGGTTGATCCAGCCGTTCAAGCCGCCTTCTGACCGGCTTGGCGAGGCGCCTGGCAGCTGTGCTAACAATTGGCTGTAAAGTTTTGGGGCTTCGCGCAGCACCAGCACGTTGAACAGTGACAGGCTTTGACCGATGTGATGGTTGTCGAGCATCAGCGGCTTGGCCAGGTGCTGGAAGCCGGCCAGCAGCGCCATCGGTGAGATGGCGCGGCACAGTTTCGCCACTCCTTTGCTCAGCGTTTCGCTGCCTTGCTGCTGGCTGCGTTGCAGCAATTGGTCGAGGGCGTTGTGGCCGCCCAAACTGTAGGGGCGAGCGTGGTGGATATTGTGCTGCAGGTCGCGGGCGAATTGCCGGTAGGCTTCGTCTTGCCCGCTTTTGATGCGGCGCTGCTGGTCGAGCAATGCGCTTTGTTCGTCGGGGTCGGTGCTGCTTAACGCGCGGCGGTGGAAGTTGTCCTGTAAACGCTCCAGATAGCGGTACAAATGGTCGTCAAACCATCTGCAGGCCAGCGCATTCATCGTCGCTGCTAATTTGTCCGCGTTGCTGGGGCTCATGTAATGAGGATGCGCTCTACATTTTTATAATAAACGGGTGCTGTTGTGCCGTCTTAACGTTACAGCAACATATCATAAATACACTATAGGCTATTTAATGTGCGGGTATTTTTGCCTAAAGTTTGAACAAAGTCTAATCCCGGTGTGTCACAGTCCGGCTGTTTTGTAGTAGGCGGCGTTTAGGGTTTGTTGGCCAGCAGTATGGCGCGGCGCGGTGCGGGGTGGCCCTCGGCGGTGCGTCGGGGGTCGTTGGGGTCGAGAAACTCGGCCAGCGAGTGAAAACGCATCCATTCGCTGCGCCGCTGTTCGTCGGTGCTGGTGTCGCTGACATCGACGAGGCGGATATTTTCAAAGCCGGCCTTGCGCAACCAGCTTTCCAGTGTGGCGGGGCTGGGGATAAACCAGACATTGCCCATTTTGCTGTAGCGGCCTTCCGGCACTAGGCAGTCCCCCGCTTGGCCGTCAATGACCAGGGTTTCCAGCACCAGTTCGCCGCCGCCGCGCAGGGCGTCGCGCAGCTGAAACAGGTGGTCGAAGGGCGAGCGGCGGTGGTAGAGGATGCCCATGGAAAATACCGTGTCGAAGGCGGCGAGTTTTTCCGGCAGTTGTTCAATACCCATCGGCAGTACCGCCAGCGCGGGGTCGCGCAAATAGTGTTGCAGGGCAAAGTGTTGCACCACAAACAGCGGGGTGGGGTCGATGCCCACCACCAGTGCCGCACCGGCGCCGCGCATGCGCCAGCAGTGGTAGCCGCTGCCGCAGCCGACATCGAGAACCCGCCGCCCGCTCAGGGGCGCGATGGCATCTTTTAGCCGGTCCCATTTCCAATCGCTGCGCCACTCGGTGTCGATGTGTACGCCGAATAGCTCAAAGGGGCCTTTGCGCCAGGGGTGCAGCCCCATTAGTGCCTCGCGCAGTTGCTGTTGTTGGGCGAGCGAAATGTCGCCGTCGGCACCCACGCGCGAACGGTCGGTGTGGCACTGGCTGGATTGCAGCTCGGGCAGGGCGTCGAGTGCCTGTTGCCAGCGCGGCAGGTCGCCATAGCGTTTGGGATTGAGGCCGCTGCGAATTTGCTCCGGCAGTTGACGAGCCCAGTCGGCAAAGGCTTCGTCGGCGGCCAGGCGTTCAAGAAAGGGCTGGAAATCCATCCTTGCGCTGCTCATTTTACCGCCACCATTGAGGCAAAATTAAAGCACTGGAACCACACGTCGACGCTGCTAAAGCCACAGTCTTTCAAGCGCTGCTGGTGTTGGCCAAGGGTTTCGGGGATCAGTACATTTTCCAGGGCGCTGCGTTTTTGTGCCACTTCCATTTCGCTGTAGCCGTTGGCGCGCTTAAAGCTGTGGTGTAGCTCTGTATTGAGTTCCTGCAGGTGGGCGTCGGCAAAGCGGATTTTCTCCGACAAAATCAGTATGCCGCCGGGCAGCATGGCGTTGTAGATACGCTGGCACAGCGCCGGTCGCTCGGCCTCGGGAATGAACTGCAGGGTGAAATTCAGCACCGCGACGGATGCCCGGCTGATCTCGGTGTCTTGTATGCCTTCGCAGCGCAGTTCGATATCGACATTGGATTGCTGGCAAAAATCGCGGCAGCGCTCGATCATCGCCGGCGAGTTGTCTACGCCGATCAGTTGGATGCCGTGGCCGGCGGTGTGGCGGGCAATGGCCAGTGAGCTGGCGCCCAGCGAGCAGCCGAGGTCGTAGCAGCGGCTGCCGTCTTTGGCGTAGCGGCCGGCCATTACCCCGGTCATGGCAATAATCGTTGCATAGCCCGGCACCGAGCGCTGAATCATATCGGGGAATACTTCCACCACCTGCTCGTCAAAGGCGAAGCGTTGCAGGTCGCTGTGGGGCGTGGCGTAGATGTTGTCGGATTTGCTCATGGCGCGCAGGCTAGTCAGTGAGGCGGCATTTTAGCACAGCCCCCGGCAGATGCTCAGCGCTTGTCTTGCGATTCAGTAACTCCAGCGCAGGCCGAATTCGTAGGAGCTGAGATCGAGCTTGTCGTAGTCGCGCACGCGAAAGGAAAAACCCAGCGCGGGGCGGGGGTGGTAAAGGGTTTCGAAAATAAAAGTGGTGTCGTCGTCGACCACCACATTGTGGTCGCCGGCTTCCAGCGTGAGTCGCCACTGCGAGTTGATGTCGTGGCGCACGCCAATTTTGTATTCCCAGCCGCGCTGGTCGGGGCGATGGCTTTGCGAGTGCAGTTCGTGGCGGTCGGCGCCGATCAGCAGCGAAGTGCGGTCGCTGAGATAGTAGTGGCCGCCAATGCCGTAGGTCCACCAGCCGTCTTGCACCACGCTATTGGGCATTTTGGTGTCGCCGTTGTTGTAGCGGGCGTGAACATGCAGAAATTCCCAGGCCTCGGCACTGACGAGAAAGGTGGCGTTGCTTTCTTCAGCGTAGGGCCCCCAGTCGGTGCTTTGGTAGGCGTAGGCGACTTCGAGGTAGCTGTAGTGGCGGGGTTCTGTATGGCCAAGTTGTGTGCATGACAGTGCTAGCGCGCAAATGAGGGGTGTTAGAACTGGATGGGGCATAAAGGTTTCCGGTCGCTGACTGTGTCGCGGGCCGATTGTAGCAGTGGTTGGTGAGGAGCTGAAGCCGGGGCAGTATCTGAAATGGCTGCAAAGCCACTTATTAAACGTCTGCGGTCAGCCACCATTGTGATGGCCGACCGCGCTACGATTAGGGTTTGTCGGCAAGCTGGGTGACGGTTGCGAAAGCTCTAGAAATAATGCCCAGCGGTGTTTCCACTGTCAGGGTAAAGGTTCCGGAGCCGGCTTTGGTCGCGGGCTTTATGTTGAAAACGTATTGTAAGTTGCCATCTTTAGCTTGGTTGTAGTTTGTCGACGGAACTTCGTAAGACGTGACGCCGGATAAGCTACCATGATCGGTAGAGGCGGTTATCTTCGTGCCTGCGGGTGGAACTTGACCATTCACGTCATAGATTTCAAAAGCGAAGCTGGCATTCGCCGGGGCGGTGGCGTCACCTAAATCGATGCTGCTTGGGCCGTCGATATTAAAGCTTGAGCCAGACAGAATGATTACTAAGCTTTCGCGAATGGTGACGGTAGTCTGGTCGGTATTGCAGTTAGCGGGGCCTTTGCAAAGAAGTCCTTCAAATTTACCGCTGGCATCGTCGCGACTACCGTTGCTATTGAAGTCGACATAAGGCTCGGTGTTTTGATTGTAGGTATTGTCCTCGTTGTCATCTCTGTAGGCCTCACCCAAGTCAGTATAGGACTCGGCATCGTCATATTGGCCATTGGATGGGTTGGAATCATTAAAGGATTCTTCGCCAATTGCCGTGGCCAGTACCGTTACGCGGCCGTCGCCAGCAGGGCGAGGGTTCTGCGAGGTAAGGGTCACTGTGCAGGCGCCATTTTGCAGAACGCAGCTACCTTCTATAGAGGCACCCTCTGCTTGGAATGCTACAGCGGTGTTGTCGGGGGCCGGGTTGTTGTAGCGGTCGGCAGCGCGAATTGTCAGCTCGGTAGTTGAGCCGTCGTAGCTCAGACCCTCGATATTCAGTATTGATGCAGAGAGAGAGAAGCTGTCTTGGTCTGGAAGGCCGGTAGTAATGACTAGGGCGCTGGATTGAGTGCTCGAGGTTTTGGTGCCCTGGTTGGCGGTGGCGGTTACCCTTACAGAGGTTGCCACGCTTCCCGCGGCTACGGTGACAGAGGTTTCTCCGTTGGCATCTGTGGTTGCCTGTGCTGTGGTGCTCTGGCCGTCGTTTAAGGTGATTCCGCCGGTAGTGTTGTTGAGTGTAAAGGTCACGTCTTGGTTGGCAACTGGGCCGCCAGCCGTATTAGTGACTTTGAATGTTACGACGGACTGTTCGGGAATTGCCCCAGAGCCTTTAATGCCAATGATTGAGGGACTGGCGGACTGAAAACTAATGGAACCCAGCGGCGCGGGAATAGTTTCGATGGTGTAAGTGGCGCTGTAACTCGTGCCGTTCAAGCTGGATTGAGCGGTGATTTTATCGTCGCCACTGCAGCCGCGGGCGGTATAGGTAGTGGTGATGGTGCCGCTGGTGTTGCTGCCAATGGCGGGCTCAAATTCTGCCAGACCCGACCCCGCGCAGGCCGATGAAAATAGCACTTCGGCAGCGTCGGTTATTAGCGTGCCATTTTGATCTACGAATGACACTGACAGGCTGGCGCTTTTTCCCGCTTCAACGGAGGTTTTGTTAGAAGCAATAACGCCTGAGGTAAATGTGCTGCCAGATATCGAGCCAAAGCGAACAACTTGCTCGGCGGTACTGCCTGAGTTATCTGTACCGCTGTCTCCGCCGCCGGTCGTGTTGCCTTCTCCTGGCGTCAGGCTGGGGCCGCCATCGCTGTCGCCCCCGCCTCCGCAGCTTGCGATGACTGCTGTAGAGAGGGCTAATATGCCGGCGCGGAACAAGAACTTCATAACTGCTTCCTCTGTTCTTTTTATCGGGTACTGCGTATTAGTGGGGGCGTTGTCATAGCTGGCGACCAAGCGTATGCCTTTGGTTAGCTTATCGCAGTAAGTTCACAACAATAAAAGCATATTAGCTCAAATCCTAGTGTGGAGGGGAAAGTTGTGAACGGCATAGGATTTTCTGTGCTTTCGGGTGTTTCCCTTTTTAGGGCGGTAGCAGAGTCTGTTGCCGTCTGCTGTGCGTTGTATTTCCTGTGCCGAGAGCTTTCTTACAGTCTATCGCCGATTAGAGTATCTTTTCTTATGCTGAAAAAGGGCACGGCTTGAGGGGGCGGTGGGCGAGAGAGCTCAGGCTTGACGTTGATCTGTAACCCCGGGGGTATCGGTTTAATGGTGCCACCTTTTCTCGGGGCGAAAAAAAACCACCATATAGGTGGTTTTTCGAATAATGGTAGCAAGGGGCGGATTCGAACCGCCGACCCCAACATTATGAGTGTTGTGCTCTAACCAACTGAGCTACCTTGCCACTGTTCTCTTGCGAGA
>JBFKEA010000063.1:0-11110 GCA_041619375.1 Spongiibacter sp.
ATCGCGAGCCGGCGCGCAACTATCTGCAGCGCGCCCTGCTGAACATTTCCAGCTGGCAGGCCAGCGCACTGAAAACCGAGCTGAGCCGCCAGACCCTCGCCCATGTCAGCGACGCCCAATTGAGCTCACTGGTTGAGCAGTACCGCCACCTGGGCCGCTACCAGCGCATGGACGAACTGCGCTTTTCACGGCTCAGCGGCGCCCTGTCGCTGTTTGCCGAGGCGCCGCGACTGAGTTACAGCAGCAAGATTTATTTCGAGAAGGGCGCGGCCATTATGACCGCCACACTGACCCTGCAAGACCAGCGCTTAAAACTCTATAACTTTAATCTGGCCACCCCCTAGGGCAGCCATCGCTAGGACAGCAACAGCGCCCGCTGCAGAATATCGCGCGCGGCGCCGGCAATGGCCTGCGAGCGGTGCTCGGCATCGACATGCACCAGCGTTGCCTCCCCTTCCGCCACCAGCTGCTCACCGTCCTCGCTGTACAGCGCCTGACGCAGACTGAAGCTGCTATTACCCAGACGAGACACCCAGGCGCGGGCGCGCAGCGCCTTGCCGTGGCGCCACTCGCGGCGATAATTCAAACCGATCGCGGCGATCACCAGACGAAAGCCACCTACCACTGCCATCTCCTCGCTGCGCAGCCAGCGCACCCGCGCTTCCTCAAGATAGGAGAAATAGCTGACATGATTGATATGGCCGAGACTATCCTGGTCGGCCCAGCGCGGCTCGATCAGCACATCGAATAAGGGCTCTGCGCTGACACCACTCATGACGGCCGGTACACCTTAATATTCGTGTAGCCCTGATCCAGCAGGTGCGCCGCGTGCAGGCGACTCATCACCCCCTTGTCGCAATACAGCTGATAAACCGTATTGCTATCCAGCTCGCTGCAGCGCTTGTGCAACTCGTAAAACGGCAGGCACTGCACTGCATTGCGCTCCAGCTTGAGCGGCTGGCGGTCGACTTCATCGGGGTGGCGAACATCCAGAATCACCGCCTCGGCCAGCGGAATCGGCAGCACCTCAACATCGGTATGACTGACCTCCTCGTCGGCCAGCTGATCGATATTGCTGTAACGGGCCGCGGCAATGGCTCGCTCCAACACGGCAAAATCAAACTTCGCCTCCTCGTGGGCAATGCGCTCGGGGCGCGCCCGCGTGGTCGGTTTCACCGAAATCACCCCGCAGTACTCCGGCATATTGGCGGCAAACTGCTCGGTGCCGATGCGCGCAGCGGTGTTGATAATATCCAGCTTGTCGGCGGTAATCAGCGGCCTCAGCACCAGCGTATCGGTCACCTGGTCGATGATCGACAAATTGGTCAGCGTCTGGCTGCTGACCTGCGACACCGCCTCACCGGTCACCAGCGCCGGCGACTCCAGCTCGGCCGCCACCCGCTCGGCGGCGCGCAGCATCATGCGCTTGAGGATCACCCCCATTTGCGAATTGTCGACATTCTTAAGAATCTCGGCCACCACATCCTCGAAGGGCACGCTGATAAACTTCACCCGGTGCGAGGCGCCAAACTTCTGCCACAGGTACAGCGCCACCTCTTTTACGCCCACCTCGTGCTCGCGACCGCCGAGATTAAAGAAGCAAAAGTGGGTGCGCATGCCGCGCTTCATGGTCATGTAACTGGACACGGTGGAATCAAAGCCGCCGGAGATCAAACTGACCACCGAGTCCACCGTGCCAATGGGGTAGCCCCCCAGCCCCTCGTGACGCCGCTTCACCACGCAAAACTGGTCGTGGCGCACCTCAATGCGCACCACCTCATCCGGGTTCTTAAGTTTGACCCCCGCCGAGGGCACATGCTGGTTCAGCCCGCCGCCGACATAGCGCTCGACCTCGCCCGAATTAAACTCGTGACTGCCGGTGCGCTTGCAGCGCACCGCAAAGGTCTTGCCCTGCAGGCTGTCGCCCACCGCTTCGCGGGTCTTCTCATAAATGTCGTGGACATCGACCAGCGGATACTCCGCCACCTCGATCACATGGGCAATGCCGGGCGTGTTGCGCAGCACCGCCAACATGGCTGCCACCGAGGCCGCATCCTCGCAACGCGTGTCAATGGTAATGCGATCCCACTCGCGCAGAATCTCCAGCTCGGGATCGATCGGCCGCAACAGCTTGCGCAGATTGTCGCGCAACTGCTTGATAAACTTCTTGCGAACAGGCTTGCTCTTGATAATGATCTCGGGAAAGAGCTTAACAACAAATTTCATGGCGATACCGCGACGATGGCTGGGCCGACATTATAGCGACTCAAGCCGCCAGCTTCAGCTACACTCACAAAGTGGCGCGCACCATCAAGGGGCAATAACGCACCAGTATGGCGCACCACCCGAGGGCGGACGCACAATTTACGAGCAAAGCCCGACACAAACGTCGATTTTGCACAAAAAACAGCCATAAAATATGGCACACATATTGCTCCACAGTTGGCGGACAGCAATCGCTGGGTTCAGCCCGGCCGCGGTTACTTTCAGTTCCCTGCAGATGTCGCTATGCGGCACCTCGCAATGAACCTATAATCGCCACTGCCTCGGCTCAGCCGAATCGACTACAAGACTCTATATTGGAGGATGTTAAGAATGTCAGAGAACACTCTGAAGTTAATCGCCGATAATGACGTGAAGTGGGCGGACCTGCGCTTCACCGACACTAAAGGTAAAGAACAGCACGTCACCATGCCGGTGAGCGAAATCGACGCAGGCTTCTTCGAAGAAGGCAAAATGTTCGACGGCTCATCAATCGCTGGCTGGAAAGGCATTAACGAGTCAGACATGATCCTCATGCCAGACGACGAGGCCTCTGTACTGGACCCGTTCACCGACGAGCCCACTGTTATCATCCGCTGCGGCATCGTTGAGCCTTCAACTATGCAGGGCTACAACCGCGACCCGCGCTCTATCGCTCAGCGCGCCGAAGACTACATGCGCTCTGCCGGCATCGCCGATGGCGCCCTGTTTGGCCCCGAGCCCGAGTTCTTTGTATTTGACGACGTCAAATGGAAAGTCGCAATGGAAGGCGCCAGCTACGCCATCTCTTCTGACGAAGCGGCCTGGGTATCTGGCAACAACTTCGAAGAAGGCAACACTGGCCACCGTCCAGGTGTTAAAGGTGGTTACTTCCCCGTACCGCCAGTCGACAGCCTGCACGACCTGCGTGCCGCCATGTGTAATGCCATGAGCGACATGAACCTGGAAGTGGAAGTACACCACCACGAAGTCGGCACTGCCGGCCAGTGTGAAATCGGTGTCGGCCCGAACTCTGCCGTTAAAAAAGCAGACGAAGTTCAGGTACTGAAGTACTGCGTACACAACGTCGCTCACGCCTACGGCAAAACTGCGACCTTTATGCCCAAGCCTGTTGTCGGCGACAACGGTAGCGGCATGCACGTACACATGTCACTGAGCAAAGACGGCCAGAACCTGTTCACCGGCGACGCTTACGGCGGCCTGTCTGAAACTGCCCTGTACTACATCGGCGGTATCATCAAGCACGCTCGCGCCATCAACGCCTTCACCAACGCTTCTACCAACTCGTACAAGCGCCTGGTTCCCGGCTTTGAAGCCCCGGTTATGCTGGCATACTCTGCTCGCAACCGTTCAGCCTCTATCCGCATCCCCTTCATCAGCAACCCGAAGGCACGTCGCGTAGAAGTTCGCTTCCCAGACCCCTCTGCGAACCCATACCTGGCCTTTGCCGCCCTGCTGATGGCTGGCCTTGACGGCATCCAGAACAAGATCCACCCCGGCGATGCCGCCGACAAGGATCTGTACGACCTGCCCGCAGAAGAAGCAGCAAACATCCCGACTGTTGCCTCTAGCCTCGAGCAAGCTCTGCAGGCTCTGGACGCAGACCGCGCCTTCTTGACCGCTGGCGGCGTATTCGACGACGACATGATCGATGCTTACATCGAGCTGAAATCACAAGAAATCGAGCGCCTGAACATGACAACTCACCCCGTTGAGTTCGACATGTACTACAGCGTATAAGGCCCCGGCCGCGCGAAAAGCCCGCTTCGGCGGGCTTTTTTTTGCCTGTCATTTGGCCAAACCGGGGCCCGCCGCAGCACTTGCCGATGCCGCCGCCACGTCGCACACTATAGCTATCGCGCAACGGAGAGCCCGCCATGAACACCGCCGCTATCAGCACCCTGGCATTACTGCTGTGCAGCACACTGGCGCACAGCGACATATACCAGCACACCGACGAGGCCGGGCGCACCACCTACAGCGACTCGCCCCGCGACGGCGGCAAAGCCGTCGAACTGCCGGCCATTAACACTACTCCGGCCGTTACCCCCGCCGAGCCGGCGGCCAGCAAACCCGCCGCACCGTCGGCCCGTGACGCCCTCAATGCCCTGCGCATCCAACAACCCCGCGACGGCCAAATATTCCCCAACGGCCGCATTCCCACCCAGCTTAGCGTCAGCCTGCAGCGCCCACTGCGCGGCGGCGAAAAGGTGCGCTTCAGCCTGAACGGCAGCCCGATCAGCGAGGGCAAAGCCCTGTCTACCCGCATCACCCTGCTGCCGCGCGGCCGCCACCAGATCAGCGCCAGCGTGATTGACCGGCGCGGCAAGGTCCTCGGCCGCGACAGCGTCGCCATCGTCGTCCACTGGCCGCAGCGATAACTACGCATAGACAGCTCGCACCACATTAGTGCACGCTAATTCCCTAGGCGAACCGTACGCCCCATCGCAGGGCCTTGAGTGCCCAAGCCTAGCGACGCACCCGCCGCTACGCCGGTAACGGCGGGGGGCTGACGCCATTTTTTGGCCACTGCTGTGCACTGGCCCAGATATTGCTTCGCTATCAACCATAACGATTACAGCGGCGACCCCATGCCACCAGATAACCTTCACCACCACATTCTCGACAACCTCAAAACCGCGATTTTGCTGGTCGAGCCCAACCTCACCGTCAGTTACATCAACCCGGCGGCGGAGTCACTGTTGGCGGTTTCCGACCAGCGCATTCACGGCGAGGCCATCACCCACCTGTTCCACGAAAAAGAGGACACGGTGGTCAAGCTGCTCGACGCCATCAACAACTGCGAAGCCTACACCAAGCGCGAAACCGTACTGACCCTGCGCTCGGGCGAAGAAATCACCGTCGACTATGCGGTGACCCCCATTGTCGAGCACACCCGCACCTCGCTGATTATTGAACTGCAGCCACTGGACCGCCTGCTGCGCATCAGCCGCGAAGAAGGGCTGCTGTCGTCCCAGCAAAACAGCAAGGCACTGGTGCGCGGCATTGCCCACGAGGTAAAAAACCCGCTGGGCGGCCTGCGCGGCGCGGCGCAGCTGCTGGCCCGCGAACTCGACGACCCGCGCCTGCACGACTACACCAATATCATCATTGAAGAGGCCGACCGGCTGCGCAACTTGGTCGACAATATGCTCGGCCCCAACAAAATGCCGGAGCTGAGCAGCACCAATATTCACGAGGTTCTGGAGCGAGTCCGCCAACTGGTCGAAGCGGAAAGCGACGGCAGCCTGCAGCTGGTGCGCGACTACGACCCCAGCATTCC
The DNA here is from genome assembly GCA_041619375.1 of Spongiibacter sp. Taxonomy (GTDB): domain Bacteria; phylum Pseudomonadota; class Gammaproteobacteria; order Pseudomonadales; family Spongiibacteraceae; genus Spongiibacter. The sequence continues at coordinate 5,546 of JBFKEA010000063.1, forward strand.
CGACCTCTGCGCTGACCGCGAACAACTGATACAGGCGGTGCTCAATATCGTGCGCAACGCCCAGCAGGCACTCAGCCAATCGCCACCCGAAGGGCCCGCCACCATCACCCTGCGCAGTCGCACATTGCGCCAATTTACCATTGGCTCCAAACGCCACCGCCTGGTCTGCCGGGTCGACATTATCGACAACGGCCCGGGCGTCCCCGAGGATCTCGAACCGTCGATATTCTTGCCGATGATCAGTGGCCGCGCCGACGGCTCAGGACTGGGCCTGTCGATCTCCCAGTCCATTCTCAACCACCATCAAGGCCTAATTGAATGCCACAGCGAACCCGGTCACACCGAGTTTCGGCTGTTTATTCCCGTGGAGCAAAACCGATGACACAGAGCAATACCGTGTGGATTGCCGACGATGACAAGTCCATTCGCTGGGTGCTGGAAAAAGCCCTCAACCAGGCCGGTATCGTCACCCGCAGTTTCGAAACCGGCGACGCCCTGCTGGGCCAGCTGGAAACCGGCACCCCCGACGCCGTCATCAGCGATATCCGCATGCCCGGCATCGACGGCCTGAAGCTGCTGTCGCGAATCAGCGACATCCACCCCGGATTGCCGGTCATCATTACCACCGCCCACTCCGACCTCGACAGCGCCGTGGCCTCCTATCAGGGCGGCGCCTTTGAATATCTGCCCAAGCCCTTCGACGTCGACGAGGTACTGGCCACCACCCAGCGCGCCCTGCAGCACGCCGATAAAAACCGCCACAGCCTGCCCGACGAGATCCCGCTGGAGAGCACCGAAATTATCGGCGAAGCCCCCGCCATGCAGGAGGTATTTCGCGCCATCGGCCGCCTGTCGCAGTCCAATATCACCGTGTTGATCAACGGCGAATCCGGCACCGGCAAGGAACTGGTCGCCCAGGCCCTGCACCGCCACAGCCCGCGCGCCGGCAAGCCGTTTATCGCGCTGAATATGGCCGCCATCCCCAAAGACCTGATGGAGTCGGAACTGTTCGGTCACGAGAAGGGCGCCTTTACCGGCGCCACCGCCCAGCGCCGCGGCCGCTTTGAGCAGGCCGACGGCGGCACCCTGTTTCTCGATGAAATTGGCGACATGCCCGCCGAGACCCAAACCCGCCTGCTGCGCGTACTGGCCGACAGCGAATTCTACCGCGTCGGCGGCCACACCCCGGTTAAAGTCGATGTGCGGATCATCGCCGCCACCCACCAGAACCTCGAAAAGCTGGTGCAAAACAACAGCTTCCGCGAGGATTTATTTCACCGCCTGAACGTCATTCGCATTCACTTGCCGAAACTGGCCGAGCGCCGCCAGGACATTCCCAAGCTGATGCAGCACTTTTTCACCACTGCCGGCAACGAACTCAATGTCGAGCCCAAGCGCCTGCTGCCCGACACCGAAGAATACCTCTGCCAACTGGACTGGCCCGGCAATGTGCGGCAACTGGAAAACACCTGCCGCTGGCTGACGGTGATGGCCTCGGGCCGCGAAGTTCACCTCGACGACCTGCCGCCCGAACTGCTGGAACACAGCGACAGCGAGACCGCACCGGCCGCCAACTGGCAGGAAAATCTGCGCCGCTGGGCCGATCAGGAATTGCTGCTGGGCAAGGACAAGCTACTGGATCGCGCGGTGCCGGAATTCGAGCGCATCATGATTGAAACCGCCCTCAAGCACACCCACGGGCGCCGCCGCGACGCCACCAACCTGCTCGGCTGGGGACGCAACACCCTGACCCGCAAGATCAAAGAACTGGGCATGGGCGAGGACGACGAGGACTAGCGCGCCGATCGCGCCCATATAGACGGCGGCCTACAGGGCGCCGTCAAAGCCCCGCTGGCGCCAGGCCTCGTAGCTGACCAGCGCCACTGTATTAGATAGGTTCAAACTGCGCGCCTCGGGCATCATCGGCACGCGCAGGCAGTGCTCAACGCCCAGCGCCTCGCGAATCTCCGCCGGCAAGCCCGCCGTCTCCGAACCAAACAACAGCACATCACCCGGCTGATAGGCCACCTCAGCATAGCTGCGCCGGCCCTTGGTGGTCAGCGCAAAAATACGCTGGCCGGCCACCGCCGCACAAAACGCCGCGTAGTCGGCGTGACGGCTGACCCGCGCCAAATCGCTGTAATCCAGCCCGGCGCGGCGCAGTTTTTTCTCCTCTAGGTCAAAACCCAGCGGCTCGATCAAATGCAAATGGCAGCCATTATTCGCCACCAGGCGGATAATATTGCCGGTATTGGGCGCGATCTTGGGTTCGTGCAGGGCGATATGAAACATCGGCGATAACCGGCGAGAAAACACGGCCGGAGCGGACGCCCCGGCCAATGTTGTTAGTGAGTGGTTGCTTCGCTGGTCGCGGCCTTTTCATCGGCCTGAGCCTTGGCCTGGCGGTACAGCGCCTCGAAATTAACCGGCTGCAGCGCCAGCGCCGGGAAGCCGCCTTTCACCGTCAGTGCATCCACCGCTTCACGCACATAGGGAAACAGCATATTCGGGCAGGCAATACCCAGCAGCTGGCGCAGCTGCTCGCCTTCAATGCCCTCGGCAACAAACAAACCGGCCTGTTGCACTTCTACCAGAAACGCCGTCTCGTCTTCTTCCAGCTTGGCGGTCACGGTTACAGTCAGCGTCACTTCATAGCTGTTCTCACCCACCGGCTGACTGCGAGTATTGAGATCCACGTGCATCTTTGGCTTCCAGCTCTTGGTAAAGACCACCGGGCTGGCGGGCGACTCGAACGAGGCGTCCTTGATGTAAATGCGCTGCAGGGCAAACTTCGGCGTGTTGTCTTGTGCTTGGGCGTTCTCTTGTTCAGCCATGGTCAGATCTCAACTCCTGAATTAGTGGTGTTTATCATTATTTAGCCAGCGGCCAGCATGGCATCCAGCTTGCCGCCGCGCTCCAGCGCAAACAGCTCGTCGCAGCCGCCAACATGGGTATCACCAACCCAAATTTGCGGCACGGTGCGCTGCCCGGTGCGGGACAGCAAATCCTGGCGAAGGTCACTGCGACCGTCGACCGGCACTTCGGTGAAATTCACCCGCTTGCTCTGCAGCAGCTGCTTGGCGCGCACGCAGTAGGGACAAAAACGGGTGGTATAAATCGTTACGGCGCTCATCAGCAATGCCTCCGGTTCAGCCTTTTACCAGCGGCATTTGCAGCGACTGCCACTCGCCAATGCCGCCTTTCAGGCGGTGCACCTGGCTGTAACCCATCGCCGCCAGCTTTTTGCCCGCCGCGCCAGAGTGCTGGCCGAGCTTGCAAATTAGCACTACCGGCTGGTCTTTCTCCGCCGCCACGCGCTCAATTTCCTTGTCGAGCTTGGCGTAGGGCAGGCTCACCGAGTCCAGAATATGGCCCTTGCCGTACTCGGCCTTGTCGCGCAGGTCGATCATCAGCGCCTTTTGCTGATTCACCAAATTCACCAGCTCGTGGGGCGTCAGCGCGCGACCGGCGCGGCGCGACTCGTGAAAGCTCAACAGCATCAAACAGGACAGCAAAGCGGCTACCAGCAACCACTGCTCAGCGACAAATAAAATCAGTTTTTCCATGAAATATCTCGAACGGCTCTCTTGGGGGTCCGTAAACAGGCCAGTGGCCCGCGCGCGAAAAGGCCAGAGTATACACCGCTAACCGGGAATTCTCACCACGGCAAACGTGGCCGCTGTCGGTTGGAAAAGTTACAATGCCCTATTTACTTTTCGCCGCATCCACCGCCACAGGCGCGCAGGGTGGCAGGCAAAACTCTGACGATGGATTTTCCGCGCATGGCAGACAAACAGGCAAAAACCCCGGTGGTTCTTATCATTCTCGACGGCTTCGGCTACCGCGAAGCACCGCAGGACAACGCCATACACCACGCCAACACCCCCCACTGGGACGCCCTGTGGCAGCAGCAGCCGCACACGCTGATCTCCGGCTCCGGCCTGGATGTCGGCCTGCCCGACGGCCAGATGGGTAACTCCGAAGTCGGCCATATGAGCCTGGGCGCCGGCCGCATCGTCTACCAGAACATCACCCGCATCGACAAAGAGATTGCCGACGGCAGCTTTTTCGACAACGCCGTCTACCAGCAGAATATCGACAAGGCGGTGGCCGCCGACAAAGCCGTACACATCTTCGGCCTGCTGTCGCCGGGCGGCGTGCACAGCCACGAAAACCACATGCTGGCGATGATCGACATGGCCGCCCAGCGCGGCGCCAAAAAAGTCTATCTGCACGCCTTTCTCGACGGCCGCGACACGCCGCCGCGCAGCGCCAAAGGCTCGCTGGCAAAATTCGACGCCAAATTTGCCGAGCTGGGCTGCGGCCGCACCGCCTCAATGATCGGTCGCTACTACGCCATGGACCGCGACAACCGCTGGGACCGCGTAGAAAAAGCCTACCGCCTGCTCACCGAAGCCGACGCCGAGCACCGCTACGACAGCGCCGAGCAGGCGCTGGCCGCCGCCTACGCCCGCGACGAGAACGACGAGTTTGTCGCCGCCAGCGTGATTCAGGCCGACGGCCAGCCCAGCGCCGCCATCGGCGACGGCGACACGGTGATCTTTATGAACTTTCGCGCCGACCGCGCCCGCGAAATTACCCGCGCCTTTGTCGACCGCGACTTCGACGGCTTCGCCCGCCGCGTGGTGCCGCAGCTGGCCGGCTTTGTGATGACCACCGAATACGCCGACAGCATCGACGCGCCCGTGGCCTACCCGCCGGAAAAGCTGGTGAACAGCATCGGCGAGCTGCTGGAAAAACACGACAAAACCCAGTTGCGTATCGCTGAAACCGAAAAATACGCCCACGTCACTTTCTTCTTTAGTGGCGGCCGCGAGGCACTGTACAAAGGCGAAGACCGCAAACTGATCAACTCTCCCGACGTGGCCACCTACGACCTCAAACCGGAAATGAGCGCGCCGGAAGTCACCGAGCAACTGGTGGCGGCCATTCGCAGCGGCGACTACGACGCCATTATCTGCAACTACGCCAACGGCGACATGGTCGGCCACACCGGTGTGTTCGAGGCCGCTGTCAAAGCGGTGGAAGCGCTGGACAGCTGCATCAAACAGGTCACCGACGCGGTGCGCGAAGTGGGCGGCCACTGTCTGATTACCGCCGACCACGGCAACTGCGAACAGATGCTGGACTACGACGCCGAGCAGCCCCACACCCAGCACACCACCGAACTGGTGCCGCTGGTCTATGTCGGCGACGACGGTGCAAAACTGAAGGCCGAAGGCGGCCGGCTGGCCGATATCGCCCCCACCATGGTGGCACTGCTCGGCCTGCCCCAGCCCGAGGAAATGACCGGCGAAAACCTGATCAGCCACTGAGGGCCGACAACATCAGCCGCTCAGCGCACAAGCCGCACATGCGCCCCCTGGCACTGATCCTGCTCGGCCTGCTGCCCCTTTGGGCACAGGCCGCAGACGAAACCGCCACCCGCGAGCAGCTGAAGCAGCTCAGCCAGCAGATTCACTCGCTTAAAAAACAGCTGAGCAGCACCCGCGAACAGCGCAGCCGCGCCGCCCGCGAACTGCGCGACGTGGAAACCGAAATCGG
>JBFKEA010000064.1:0-11021 GCA_041619375.1 Spongiibacter sp.
CCAGTGCGGTGCGCATGCGGTTGAGTGCCGATTGCCGGTCGTCGCCCCAGGTGATGATTTTGGCGATCATCGAGTCGTAGTGCGGCGGCACGGTGTAACCGCTGTAGAGGTGGGAATCAACGCGCACGCCCAGGCCGCCGGGGGCGTGGAAGTGCTTGATCTTGCCGGGGCAGGGCATGAAGGTTTTAGGGTCTTCGGCATTGATCCGGCACTCGAAGGCGTGGCCTTTTACCTTGATGTCTTCCTGGCGCAGGGTCAGTGGCTCGCCGCCGGCAATTTTCAGCTGCTCTTTAATCAGGTCGATGCCGGTCACCATTTCGCTGACTGGGTGCTCGACCTGAATGCGGGTGTTCATTTCAATAAAGAAGAACTGGCCGTTTTCATACAGGAACTCGAAGGTGCCGGCGCCGCGATAGTTAATGGTTTTACAGGCCTCAACGCAAGACATGGCGACTTGGTTGCGCACGTCGTCGGGAATGCCGGGTGCCGGGGCTTCTTCCAGTACCTTTTGGTGGCGGCGCTGCAGCGAGCAGTCGCGGTCGCCCAGGTGAATGGCGTTGCCCTGGCCGTCGGCCAGTACTTGAATTTCGACGTGGCGCGGATTTTCGAGAAATTTCTCGATGTAGACCGTGTCGTCACCAAAGGCGGCCTTGGCCTCAGACTGGGTGACGTAGATGGCGTTGAGCAGCGCCGCTTCGCTGTGCACCACGCGCATGCCGCGACCACCGCCACCGGCGGCGGCCTTGATGATCACCGGGTAGCCGATCTTGCGCGCCACCGCCAGTGTACGGTCATTGTCTTGGCCGATGGGACCGTCGGAGCCAGGTACGGTGGGTACGCCGGCCTTCTTCATCGCCTGAATGGCCGAGACTTTGTCGCCCATCATGCGAATCAAATCCGCTTGCGGGCCAATAAAGGTAAAGCCACTTTTTTCCACTTGCTCGGCGAAGTCGGCATTTTCTGCCAAAAAACCATAGCCGGGGTGGATGGCGATTGCATCGGTGATCTCGGCGGCACTAATAATGGCCGGGATGTTCAGGTAACTCTGTGGCGACGGCGCGGGGCCGATGCACACGGATTCGTCGGCTAGGCGCACATGCATTAAGTCGCGGTCGGCAACGGAGTGCACAGCCACGGTTTTAATGCCCAGCTCTTTGCAGGCGCGCAGGATGCGCAGTGCGATTTCGCCACGGTTGGCGATAACGACTTTCTTAAGCATTTGCTGTCCTCTGTTCAATAATCGTGTGATTGCGTTTGCAGTGGAGCGTGCTTACACGATGGTGATCAGAGGTTGGTCAAATTCAACGGGCTGCGCGTCGTCGGCCAGGATGGCTTCTACAACGCCGGATTTGTCCGCTTCAATTTGGTTCATCATCTTCATGGCTTCGACAATGCACACCACGTCGCCGGCCTTAACATGTTGGCCAACTTCGACAAAAGACGGTGAGCCAGGCGAAGGTGAGCGGTAGAAGGTGCCGACCATGGGGGATTTGATTACGTGGCCGTTGATAGCCGGCTCGCTTTCTGCGGCAGGGGCTGAGGCAGTGGCTGGCGCGGCGGCGGGGGCTGCAGCGGGCGCCGGCTGGCTGATGTATTGCGGGGCGGCCATTTGCACAGCGCCGCTATTGCGGCTGATGCGCACTGATTCTTCGCCTTCCTTGATTTCCAGCTCGTCGATGTTGGATTCTTCGAGCAGTTCAATCAGTTTTTTAACTTTCCTGATGTCCATAGTCAGTCACTCTCTTTTTTTAATTTCAGTGAAGGTGTTAATCCCGGAGTTGCGCCATCGCCGCCTGCAGCGCCAGCAGGTAACCCTGCGGGCCGAGGCCGCAGATCACGCCGCGGGCAATATCGGAGAAATAGGAGTGCTGTCGAAAAGGCTCACGGGCGTGAACATTTGACAGGTGCACTTCGATAAACGGAATGTCCACGCCGAGCAGGGCGTCGCGCAGAGCCACGCTGCTGTGGGTAAAAGCAGCGGGGTTAAAAATAATAAAGTTAATGCCTTCAGGGCGCGCCAAATGAATGCGCTCGATCAGCTCCACTTCGGCATTGCTTTGCAGGCATTGCAGGTGGTGGCCCGCTTCTAGGGCGGCCTGCTGCAGTTGCTGGTCGATATCGGCGAGGCTGTGATGGCCATAGACCTCGGGCTCGCGGGTGCCGAGTAGATTGAGGTTGGGGCCGTGCAGCACGAGTATCGATGCCATGTTTCACCGGGGCTTGCTAGTCAAATTTCGCGTAGTTTGCCGCAATTGAAAAAGCGAGTCCAACGAATCTCTGATTTTTTTACGATGTCGGCAAGTTTCGCGCAAGATTGCAGACGATGCACGGTTTTTGTCCGAAGTAAGTGTTTTCAGTGCTAACACTTGGCGACCTGTGTCAGCGGCGCAAAACTTCCATTACGATGTCTTTACTCAGTAGTTGCGGCAGTAGTTGCGGGGCTTGCTGGAGATCGGCGGGGTAGTACACGTACAGCGGGATACCATTGCGATTAAAATCCGCCAGCAGCGCGGTAATGGCTGGGTCATAGCGGGTCCAGTCGGCAACCACATAGCTGACATTGGCCTCAGCAAAGGCTTGGCGGATGTCGTTGGTGTTGAGTACCAGGGATTCATTGGCGGCGCAGGTAATGCACCAGTCGGCCGTGACGTCGAGAAATACCGCGCGGCCAGATTCGCGCAGAGCCTGTATCTGCATGCGGTCAAAGCCCTGGTTGTCGGCCGTTGGCTGGTTGCTGTTCAAGCTGCTGTGTAGCACCGGAGCCGCGGCCAGCAGGCAGCTGGCGGCCAGCAGTTTGGCGCGGCGACCCAGCGGCCATAACCACACGGCAAAGCCCAGCAGTAGCCAGACGAGGAGCGTGCCGGCCATCGCGTTGGCGCCATTTTGCCGGCCGACGACCCAGGCCAGCCAGATGGCGGTGGCCAGGAGTGGGAAGGCCATCAACTGGCGCAGGCGCAGCATCCAGCTACCCGGCTTGGGCAGCCAGTTCAGCCACTGGGGAAACAGTGTCAGCAATAGCACCGGCGCGGCCATGCCCGCGCCCAAGCTGGCAAAGACCAGCAGAGCGACAGCGGGGGGTTGGCTGGCGGCAAAGCCCACTGCGCTACCCATAAATGGCGCAGTGCAGGGACTGGCTACCAGTGTTGCCAGCACGCCGGTGAAGAAGCTGCCGCGGTAGCCGGGCTCGCGGCTGATGTCGGCGCCAATATTCATCCAGCGGCCGCCGAGTTCAAATAGGCCCAGTAAATTTAGCGACAGTACAAAAAATAAACTGGCGAGCAGCGCGACAAACAGCGGCGACTGTAGCTGGAAGCCCCAGCCCACGGCTTGGCCGGCCTGCTGTAATACGATGAGTAAGGCCGCAATCAGCACAAAACTGATAACCACGCCGGCGCTGTATATCAGGCCGTGGCTGGCCGGGCTGCCACGGTGGGCGTTGCTGAAACTCAGTACTTTAAGGCCTAAAACCGGGAAGACGCAGGGCATTAAGTTGAGTATGGCGCCGCCGAGGGCAGCGAGCAGCAGGGAGAGCAGCAGGCCGCGGCTGTCGTGGCCTGCTGCTACGGCGGGGATGCGAGGTGGCGGCGCGGCGACTTCGCTGAATTGGCCGTCGGCTGAGGCGTAAAAGTACTGGCTGCGTGGGGGGTAGCACAGGCCGGCGTCGGCACAGCCCTGTGACAGCAATGTCAGCTTGACACCTGCGGGTCTGTCGAGTCCGCGCACGACTAGCGTACTGCCGAGATAGTAGACCTCTGTCTGGCCAAAGTAGGGATCGTCTTTGACTTTGCCTGGGCTGAATTCCAGTTGCACAGCAAGCGGCTCGCCATCGCGCTGCGCCTTTACTTCAAAACGTTCGCGGTAAAGGTAATAGCCCTCGGCAATTTGCCAGTCGATGCGGAGCAGGCCGCCATCCTCTTGGCTGAGCGTGGCGCGATAGGCCTGCTCGACGGGCAGGAACTGCGGCTGTTGATCAAATGACACCGCCGGCGCCTTGCCGAAGGGGTCGTCGGCATGGCTGACCAGGCTGAGGCTGACTATACAAAACAGTAATAAAAACCGGCTCATAAATACTATCGCTGCAAAGTAACGTTATCATTGGGCGCAGATGGCGGCGCTGATACACTGCCTAGCCTGTAGGCGGCGCCCATAGTAAGGCAGATCGACGTTGCTGTCGCGCCCGAGGAATCTGGAGGAGTTTATGACACGCAAATGGCTGCTTTTGTTCAGCGCCTTGTTGCCGCTGGGTGCGGCGGCGGTTGAGCTGCGCGATGCCTATGTGCGAGGGCTGCCGCCGGGACAAAAAAATACCGCGGCATTTTTTCAGCTGCACAATCCGGCTGGCGAGCCGGTGACACTGCGGGCGGGAAGCAGCGAAGCCGCCGAGCGCGTGGAAATTCACCGCCACATACAGCGCAATGGCATGATGGCGATGCAGCGCGAAGACGCGCTGCAATTGGCGCCCGGTCAGCGAGTTGATTTTGCCCCCGGTGGTTACCATTTAATGCTGGTGAATTTGCGCCGGCCGCTGCGCGATGGCGACAGTGTAAGCTTTACGCTGGTCAGTGACGATGGCCAGACTTTGAGTGTTGAAGCGCCGGTGAGAAGCGTGCTGAGCGAGACGGGGCACGGCCATCACCGGCATCACGGAGGAGCACAGTAATGTTGAAACAGCGTATCGGCGAAGGCGTCTTCGCTGTGCGAGAAGCCCTGCAAGATTGGCTTGGCAATCGCAATATCGCCCGTGTGGCGACGGTGGCAGGCCTGTGTTACCTGCTGTTGGTGCTGGCGTTGGGTGTGTACTGGAGCATTGCGCCGGATCGGCCGCTCAGTCAGTTTGATCGCGACAATAATCGCGAGTCGGTGGTGGGCTCAGCTACGACTTCGGCGTTGATTGATGTCGCAGAACTGTTGCTCGACAAGCCCGGTGGCTTTATCAGCAATGACATCACCCCTCCGGGGGTATTAATGGATGATATGCCGGCGTGGGAATACGGCGTACTGATGCAGGTACGCGATCTCAGCAGGGCCATGCGCGAGAGTTACAGCCGCTCGCAGTCCCAGTCTCAGGAAGATCCGGATTTGGCCAAGGCCGAGCCGCGCTTTAATTTTTCCTCTAATAGCTGGGCAGTGCCCGCCTCGGAGTCTGAATACCGCCAAGGTATCCGCTACCTCAAGTCTTACCGCAGCCGGCTCGCCGATGTCGATCAGCCGCAGGCGCAGTTTTATGCCCGCGCGGACAATTTGCGCTACTGGTTGACGGTGGTGGAGTCGCGGCTGGGCAGTTTGTCGCAGCGCTTGAGTTCCAGTGTCGGCCGGCCGCGGGTCAATACCGACTTGGCCAATGACCCCAGTGCGCGTCAGTCGACACCCTCGGCGTCGGAGCAGCGGGTTAAAACGCCGTGGCTTAAGATTGATAATGTGTTCTATGAATCGCGCGGCAGTGCCTGGGCACTGATTCATTTTTTAAAGGCCGCCGAGCGCGACTTTGCCGATGTGCTGGCCGATAAAAACGCCACGGTCAGTTTGCGGCAGATTATCCGCGAGCTGGAGGGAACCCAGCAGATCTTATTCAGCCCAATGGTGTTGAACGGCAGCGGCTTTGGCTTGCTCGCCAACCACTCTCTGGTGATGGCTTCGTATATCTCGCGCGCCAATGCCGCCATCATCGATCTGCGCGATCTGCTAGCACAAGGATAAGCCATGAACGTATCTCGCCTGTTTGTTAATACCTTGCTGGTCGCCGCCAGCGTGTTTTTGGTGGCCTGCGCCCAGAGCCCACAACAGATCACCGTTGCGCCGGTGTTTGGCGACGCGCCGGTAGCGCTGGCCAGCGGCCAGCCGGTACATGTTCGCGTCAGCGATGGCCGCAGCGATAAAGTTCTGGGCAGCCGCGGTGGTGCCTACCGCGACACCGCATTAATCACCCTGCAGAACAGCCTGTCACTGGCGGTGCAGCCGGCACTGAAAGCACGACTTAAAGCCCTGGGCTTTGAGGTCGACAGCCTCAACCCCAATACCGTGGATTTACATGTGGTGTTTGAATCGCTGGTCTACAACCACCCCGAGCAGGATGGCATCGGCCACGATATGGATATGCTGGCGGTGGTCAAGGTCGAAGCTGAGCGTAACAACAAGCGCTACCACGGCCGCTATCAGGTGAAGCGCAAGGAAAAGTTCTTTAATGCGCCCAGCGAGTCACACAATGCGGAGTTAGTTAATCAGTTGGTTGTCGATGTACTCGACAGCATGTTTGCCGATACCCAGCTGCAGGCTTTTTTGTTGGCGAAGTGAAGGGTAAGAGACAAATAAAAAGGGCGCCGGTGGCGCCCTTTTTTTGTGCTGTGTGCGGTTCAGGTACCGAAGATTTCGCGGCGCAGCTCGGCATGTTTCGGCCCTGGCAGGCGCGGGCCATAGTGCGACACCACTTCGGCGGCGGCGCGGCTGGCTAATTTGCCGGCGGCGCGGAGGTCGTGACCATGGCTGATCGCATACAAAAACGCGCCGGCAAACATATCGCCGGCACCATTGGTGTCTACCGCCGCGACTTCATAGGGCGCAATTTCGTGCAGCTGCTGACCGTCAAAGACCAGTGCCCCCTTGGCTCCCAGGGTAATGGCAAACTGTTTGGCGACGCCCTTAATGGCGGCGACGGCATCGTGCAGTGAATCGCTTTGCGCCCATTGCAGGGCCTCGGCTTCGTTGCAGAACAACAGGTCGACGCCGGCGCCGAGCATATCGCTGAGGCCGTCGCGGAAAAATTCGACCATGCCGGGGTCAGAAAAACTGAGTGCGGTTTTTACGCCGTGCTGTTCAGCGACTTGGCGGCCGCGAATGGCCGCGGCGCGACCACTGTCGGAGGTTACCAGATAGCCTTCCATGTAGTAGTACTCAGAGTCGGCCAGGGCGCTCTCGTCGAGTTCTTTTACGGAAAGTTCGGCGCTGATACCGAGGTGGGTATTCATGCTGCGCTCGGCGTCCGGGCTGATTAGCACCAGGCATTTGCCGGTGGTGCCGGGGTCGCGGGCCAGAGTGAAGCCGGCATCGACACCGGCAGCGCGGATATCTTCTAAAAAGAAGTCGCCGTGTGCATCGTCGGCGACTTTACAGGAGTAGTAGCCCTGGGCGCCGAAGTAAGCGGCGGCGACAACGGAGTTACAGCCGGAGCCGCCACTGGCCTTGCGAGAGTGAACCAGGTGGCCGGCAAGGCTGTCCAACAGCTCCTGCTGGCGGGCCTCATCGACAAGTGTCATCAGGCCCTTGTCGATACCCATTTGCGCCAGTTCGCTGTCTTGTACCTGGATTTCGGTGTCGACCAAGGCCGCGCCGATGCCGTAAACATGATATTTTTTCATCTTATTTGCCAATAACTTGCAGTAAAGTGCGGCTATTATCCCCGCCCCGACGGGATTTGCAATTCAACGAGAGTGTTTCATGCCAAACAAAGACACCGCCGCCCGGCGTTCGTTCTCTTCGTATCTGCGGCCGCGCAGCTGGCGAGGCCTGTTACTGAAGCTGGCGATAGCCGGTCTGGTGCCGATGCTGGTGTTTTTTGCTTACTGCGACGCCAAGGTGCGCGGTGCCTTTGACCCCCAGCGCTACGACCAGCCCGCCAAGGTGTACGCGCGGCCGCTGGTGCTGGCGTCTGGGGCGCTGCTCACTGCTTTCGAGCTGGAAGAAGAACTGGACAATCTCGGCTATCGTCAGCTGCGGCTGGTGACGGAGCCGGGCAGCTATCGACGCGAAGGGGATGTGTTTAGGATTTACCTGCGGGCTTTCGACTTTGCCGATGGCCGCCGCGAGGCGCGCAAAATTACCGTAGAGATGGCGGCGACGACGGTGCGTCTGGTACGCAATGAACTGGGCGAGCGCATTGAAGAGGAACAACTCGAGCCGACGGTGATCGGCGGCGTTTATCCCGGGCGCCACGAGGATAGGCTGATGTTGCCCTTGGCTGAAGCGCCGCAGATGTTGATCGAAACGCTGTTGCAGGTGGAGGACCGCCACTTCTATTCACACTTTGGTATCTCGCCGCGCAGTATTGCCCGGGCACTCCTGGTTAATCTTCGCGCCGGCCGCACCGTGCAGGGCGGCAGTACGCTGACACAGCAGTTGGTAAAAAACACCCTGCTGAGCAATGAGCGCAGCTTGTGGCGCAAGTTTAAAGAGGCGGCAATGGCGCTGCTGACCGAGTTGCACTACGGCAAGGACCGCATTCTTGAGGCCTATATCAATGAAGTTTACTTGGGGCAGGAGGGCAATCGCGCCATTCACGGTTTTGCGCTGGCCGCCCGTCATTATTTCAACCGGCCGTTACAGGAATTGGATTTGGCACAGGTGTCGATGTTGGTCGGCTTGGTCAAAGGCCCTTCTTATTACGACCCATGGCGTCACCCGGCGCGGGCGGCGGCGCGCCGTAATACCGTGTTGGCCGAGCTGGCAGAGCAGGGCTGGTTGAATCGCGAGCAGTTGAACGCCTGGCAGAGTGAGCCGCTGGGGCTGTCGAAAAGCTCGGCGCTGGCGGGCGTGTATCCGGCCTATGTGGACTTGGTGCGCCGTCAGCTGAGTCGCGACTATGCCAGCAAAGACCTGCAGGAGAGTGGGCTGCGGATATTTACCCCCTTCGATCCGCTGTTGCAGCGTCGCGCCGAAGCCGCCACCGCTAAGGCCTTAAAACAGTTAGAGAGTCGCAAGAAAGACTTACAGGTGGCGATGGTGGTCACCGCCGTAGACAGCGGTGATGTGGTGGCGGTAATCGGCGGCCGGCGGCCGCGCTACGCCGGCTTTAACCGCGCGCTCGATGCCTTGCGGCCCATCGGCTCATTGGCAAAACCGGCGGTGTATCTCACCGCACTGAATCGGCCCGAGCGCTACAACCTGCTGACTCCGGTGCGCGATGAACCGCTGACTGTACCCAATGCCGATGGCAGCCTGTGGCGGCCCGCCAATTACGACAAGAAAGCCCACGGTCGGGTGCCGCTGCACCGGGCACTGTCGCAGTCCTATAATCTGGCAACGGCCAACTTGGGGCTGGATGTGGGGCTGAGTAATGTTATGCAGATGTTCCGGCGTTTAGGCGTGCACCGGCCCCTGCTAGAGGTGCCGTCGATGTTGCTGGGAGCGGCGGAATTGGCGCCGATTGAAGTGGCGGCGATGTATCAGACCATCGCCGCAGATGGCCGCTACACACCGCTGCGGACAATCTATGCGGTATCGGACGCCAATGGCAAGCCGCTGGCGCGCTACCCCCAGCAACCGAAGCAAGTTATCGACCCCGCGCCCGTGCACCTGTTGCAGTACGCAATGCTGGAAACGGTGCGCGAGGGCACCGGCAAAGCGGTTTACCAAGTATTGCCCAAGGACTATCGGGTGGCGGGTAAAACCGGCACCAGCAATGACACCCGCGACAGTTGGTTTGCCGGCTTTGCCGGGGATTATCTCGCGGTGGTGTGGATGGGGCTGGATAATAATGCCTCTACCGGCTTGACCGGGGCCAGTGGCGCGCTGCGGGTGTGGCGCCAATTTATGGCCGAGGCCAGTACTGAGCAAATGCCCTTTGCGCGGCGCGATAATATGGAATACCTATGGGTAGATGCCACTACCGGGCTGCGCAGCCAATCTTGGTGTGACAACGCCCGTTACGTGCCGTTTATCAAGGGCAGCGAGCCCGAGCGCAGCGGCGGTTGTACACCCGATGGTGAAAAAATGTGGAACTGGTTTAAAGGGGTTTTTGACTGACCTCGGCGGTATAGCCGCCGCCCGCTGCCGGTACCAGCTGCAATTGCTGGTTGATACAGCTGGGCACTTCGTCGGCGCGATGGCTAACAAATAGTATGCGGATGTGGCTCTGCGCGGCAATTTGATCGACCGCGCCAAGTAGTCGTGCGCGCTGCTGTTCGTCCAGGCCGATACAGGGTTCGTCGAGAAGCAGAATTCGCGGCGATTTCACCAGTGCCCTCGCCAATAAGATCATGCGCTGCTGGCCGAATGACAGCCGCTCAAAGCGTTGATGGCGCATCGGCATCAACTCCAGTGCCTCCAGCCACTGCACTAGTAACTGTTGTTGGGCGGGGCTGGGTTCATCGTAA
Source organism: Spongiibacter sp. (assembly GCA_041619375.1). Taxonomy (GTDB): domain Bacteria; phylum Pseudomonadota; class Gammaproteobacteria; order Pseudomonadales; family Spongiibacteraceae; genus Spongiibacter. The sequence continues at coordinate 10,086 of JBFKEA010000064.1, forward strand.
AGGCCGATGGTGTCAAAAAAACCGGAAGCGATAACATCGATCGCTTTGACACGTTTGAGTTGCTTGAGCTGCATACTGGTGTTGAGCAGCCCGAACTGCTGTTTGATTTCCCAGATACTCTCGCCGCTGCCGCGCCGTTTGCCAAACAGCTCAACATGCTGGCCATAGGCCTTGTCGTTGTCGCCGCAGAGCAGCCCGAGCAGAGTGGATTTCCCTGCGCCGTTGGGGCCGCTGATCCAGCAGTGTTGGTGGGGCAGCAGTTGCCAGTTTATGTCGCTTAGCACCGGTGTGCCGCGGAAACTAACGTCGACATTTTTCAGTGTGAACAGTGGGGTATTATCCGGCCACGGCTGTCCTTGGGCAATGGGCAGGGGCTTACTGAAATGCGGCTGCGGCGCAAACAGCTGGCGGGCTTGGGCAGCACTGCAGCGCTGGCTAATCTTGCCCTCTGCCATGACCTGTACTTCGTCAATTGCCTCGGGGATGTCGCTGGCGCTGTTGGTGAGCAGCAGTAGCGGCGTGGCAGAGGCCACCAGTTCGTCCAGCAGTTGGCGAATATCTATCTGCGCACTGGCGTCCAAGCCCTCCAGCGGGTTGTCGATGATCAACGCCGCCGGGCGCGCGAGCAGGGCGCGGGCCAGCAGGGTTTTTCGGCTCTCACCGGTGGAGATAAAGCGGATGCCGCGCGGCAAAATATGCGCAATGCCGAGTCGCTGGCTGAGCGCATCAAATGCCGCGTCGGGCTGGCGTCCCTGTAAAATAGCGTCGCTAACCCGGGTGCCGACGTCAAAGGCGTCGTCGCGATTTTCACTGTCATCGAAACGCCGGTCGTGCTCCATCAGCTCGCGGTGTTGGTCGAAGGAAATATGGGCGATGTCATTGGCGCAGATGTCGGTGCCAAAATAGCGTTGGCCGCGGTTGGCGCGCAGCTTGTCG
>JBFKEA010000065.1:0-10813 GCA_041619375.1 Spongiibacter sp.
AGCCGCCAACGTCTGTCGGCTGTGAATATGCGCTGTCAGCCAATGACCCATGAATGAATTGCTAAGCTCGGCTGTTTTACTGGCGTTACTGGCCATTGTCCTCGATCGCCTCTTCGGTGAGCCCCGTCGCGGCCACCCGCTGGTTGCCTTCGGCGCCCTGGCCAGTGGTCTGGAGGCCCGCCTGAATTGCGGCGGCAATACTGCTCGTTTGTTGCGCGGTGCACTGGCCTATAGCGTCGCGGTGCTTCCCCCTGTGCTATTGCTGTGGGCCGTGTCGACTCAGCTGCAAACGTATCTGCCTTGGCTGTCGGCCGTTCTCGACGTGGCGGTACTGTATTTCGCCATTGGCTGGCAGAGCATGCGAGAACATATTCACCCGGTGGTCACTGCGCTGGCGGCAGCTGATCTGCCGGGTGCGCGCCGCGCGCTGTCGTATATTGTTAGTCGCGATACCAGCGCACTCGACGAGCAGCAAGTGCTGGTGGCCGGCTTGGAGACCACCCTGGAAAATAGCAGTGATGCGCTGTTTGCTTCGCTATTTTGGTTTGCCGTGTTGGGCCCGGCGGCGGTACTACTGCACCGGCTGAGCAACACCCTTGACGCGATGTGGGGCTATCGCAACGCCCGCTACAATTATTTTGGCCGCGTTGCCGCGCGCTGCGACGATGTGCTCAACTTTGTGCCCGCCCAGCTCACCGCGCTGAGCTTTGCCGTGTTGCGCGGTTCACGCCACGCTGTGCAATGCTGGTTTACCCAGGGCTGGCGATGGAAAAGTATCAATGCCGGTTCGGTCATGGCCAGTGGCGCTGCCGCGCTGGGGCTCAGCCTGGGGGGGGCGGCGAGTTATCATGGCCAAAGCCAATCGCGGTCGTCGCTGGGGCGGGGGCGACTACCTCGGTTTGACGACGTAGCGAGTGCCCTGCGTTTGGTCGATGCCGTCAGTCTGTTGTGGCTGCTGTGCTGGGCATTGGTGGTCCTATGAAACCGCCTCAGCACGGCGGTGACCCCCGCCACTGCGTTTACCCCGTGGGCATGACCGAGCCACTGCTCAATCTAGCCACCGGTATTAACCCCTGGCCGTGGCCGGTGCCGACCTTGCCCGGCGATTGTTTTACCCAGCTGCCCTACGAGAGTCACTCGCTGCAGGACGCCGCAGCGGCCTATTATCAAGTAAAGGTCGAGCAGCTACTGCTCACAGCGGGCAGTCAACCGGTGATCCAGCTATTGCCCAAGCTCTGTGAGCCGGGCTCGGTGCTATTGCCGGCAGTGGCCTATGAGGAACATGCCTACCGCTGGCAACTGGCGGGCCATCGCTGCACCTTCTTCAGCAGCTACGAGCGCGATGCACTGGCGGCGCAAATGCGTCGACAGGCGACGCGTTATCTGGTGCTGATCAGCCCGAATAACCCCGATGGCCAGCAGCTGTCGGTGGCCGACCTTGCCTATTGGCTATCGCTATTGCCCGGCGACGGCGTGTTGCTGGTCGATCAAGCCTATGTCGACTGCTGTCCGGAACTTCAAGCCAATAGCCTGCTTGTAGATCCGCGGGTCGTGCTGTTGCGCTCGGTCGGGAAGTTTTTTGGCTTGCCGGGTTTGCGTCTCGGTGCGGTATTGGCGGGCGAAGATAAAATTGCGCTGTTGCGCCGTGAGATCGGCCCCTGGTCACTGTGTCGCGCGGCGCAGTATCTGGGCCCGCAGTTATATGCCGACCGGCAATGGCAGTCGGCGATGCGAGCACATTTGGCGCGGGCCTCGGCGGCCCAGTCGAGAGTGATCGTCGATTATTTGGGTCACTACGCCGATGCGGTGTATCGCCAGCCGCTGTTTACGACTCTGCGTATGCCGCTGCCAACGGCCGATAGTCTGGCGTCGCAAGCGCTGGCTCAGGGCCTGTTATGTCGGGTGTATCGCTGCGGTGAGCAGGCCTATATGCGCTGGGGCTTGGCCGCCGATATCGAGCTGCTTCGCAGCCGTTTAGATACTGCCGCGGTGGCTGACGGTGGATGAGTCTATTGAATTCTTACTGGAGCAGTTGCGGCCCGTGGGCGAGCTGCGCGCGAGACGCATGTTTGGTGGCTATGGCCTGTTCTGTGGCGAGCTGATGTTCGCGCTAGTCGCTGATCAGCGCTTATATTTTAAGGTTGACGCGCTGAACATGGCGGCCTATGAGAAGCGCCAGCTACCGGCTTTTTGCTACGCCCGGCGCGGTAAAATGGTCCGCCTCAGTTACCGGCTGGCCCCGGAAGAAGTGATCGACGATGCCGCGGCATTATTGCCGTGGGCGATAGCGGCGGTGGCGGCCGCTAGCCGGGCCCGCGGTGTATAATATCCGGCATTGATGAAGGAGCGCATTTTCATGCAAATTGAGCAAGCCATTCGCGACAAACTGGTTGCCGGTTTTGATCCCGAGCATATTGAGTTGAGCAACGAGAGCCATATGCACAGTGTGCCGGCCAATTCCGAAACACACTTTAAGTTGGTGTTGGTTGCCGCGGCGTTCGCGGGCAAGCGGCGGGTGGCGCGTCACCAAGCGGTTTACGCCACGCTAGCAGAGGAGTTGGCGGGGCCGGTTCATGCACTTGCCTTGCACCTGTTCAGCCCGGATGAGTGGCAGTCTCAGTCGGCCGCGGTGCCGGATTCACCGCAGTGCCTGGGTGGCAGTAAAAAAGAGGCAGGTAAGTAACATGTCGAAAATCGTTGTGGCCGCGCTCTATAAGTTTGTCAGCCTGCCGGATTTCCACGAATTGCGCGAGCCCTTGCTGGACAAGTGCCTGTCGCTGGGTATTCGTGGCACCTTGCTGCTGGCCGAGGAGGGGATTAACGGCACGGTGGCTGGCAGTCGCGAAGCGATCGACCAATTGTTGGCGGCGCTGCGCGCCGATCCGCGTCTGGTGGATTTGAGCCACAAAGAGTCTTTTGATAGCGAGCAGCCGTTTTACCGGATGAAGGTGAAGCTAAAGAAGGAAATTGTCACCATGGGGGTGCCCGACATCGACCCCAATAAAGTCGTTGGCAGTTATGTTAAGCCCCAGGATTGGAACGCGCTGATCTCCGATCCGGAGGTGCTGTTAATTGATACGCGTAATGACTACGAAGTGGAAATTGGCACATTTCAGGGGGCCGTCGACCCAAAAACCAGCAGTTTTCGCCAATTTCCCGAATATGTGCGCAAGCACTACGACCCCGAAAAGCACAAGAAAGTGGCGATGTTCTGTACCGGCGGAATACGCTGTGAGAAGGCGTCTGCCTTTATGAAGCAGGAAGGTTTCGACGAGGTCTATCATTTGGAAGGCGGCATCCTCAAGTATCTTGAGGAGGTCGACGAGTCGGAGAGCCTGTGGCAGGGGGAGTGCTTCGTATTCGACAATCGGGTGTCGGTAAAGCAGGGTCTGGCCCCCGGTCACTATGAGCTGTGTCACGGCTGCCGACGGCCGATTACCGAGCGCGACAAGCTGAGTCCGGTGTACGAGGAGGGAGTGAGTTGCCCGGCTTGTCACGACAAGCTTAGCGATGATCAGCGCCAGCGTTTTCGAGACCGGCAGAAGCAAATTGAACTCGCTCGTCAGCGCAATGTGCCTCATGTTGGTGCGCCGCCGCCGGCGCGGCAGCGGAGTAAGGGTTAATGTTTTGCATCGCCCTGAATAAAATGTATCGTAGTTAGGCCGTCTGGGGTATGGCGTTGGCGGCTAGCATGGCTACACTGTTGGTACGGACTGTGCATCGCTGAATGAGTACAAGGTAAAGCCTAGTAGCAGTAGTGTCGCGGGACTCAGTGTAGGGAATACAGGAAAACGAGGTTTAAAGGATGAAGCAGTTAGGTGTACTCGATTCGGCGTTTGTAAATTTGGAGCACCCCAATACGCCACAACATGTTGGCGGTATGGGTATCTATGACCCGTCAACCGCGCCAGATGGGTTTGTGCGTTTTAAAGGGGTGATTGCCAACTTTGAGCGCCGCCTGCAAAAACACTCTATTTTTCGTTCGCGACTGGTCAAAGTGCCGGGTAATCTCGATCGCCCCTACTGGGTTCAAGATGCCAACTTTGACGTGGAATTTCATATCCGCCACCTAGCCTTGCCGCAGCCCGGCGACTGGCGTCAACTGTGTATTTTGATCGCTCGCCTGCACGCGCGGCCGCTGGATATGTCGCGGCCGCTGTGGGAGGCCTATATCATCGAGGGCCTGGACAATATCCCCGGTGTACCTAAGGGTGGTTTTGCCATTTATACCAAGATGCACCACTCGCTGGTGGATGGCGCCGGTGGTTCGTCAATTATGTCGGTGATTCACGACCTCGAGCCAGACCCCGAGGCGGTGCCCGAGGCACCAGAAACGGTAATGGTCGATGTTGCGCCCAGCTCGCTGTATCTGGGAACGGCCACCGCCGTTAATCAGGTGAAAAATAGCGTTAAAGTGCTGGGCGGTGCCGCGAATACACTCAAAGACCTGGGTAAGTTGGCCTGGGGCGTGGCTCGCAAGAAAATCCCCATGCCGTCAATTACCTCGCCGCGCACGCGCTTTAATACGCCGGTGGGTCCCTATCGGGTATTTGAAGCGGCAGAATTTCAGCTCGATGACGTCAAGCTGATCAAAAATCACTGCAATGTAAAAATTAATGATGTGGTACTGGCCGTAGTCGGCGGTGCCATGCGCAGTTATTTGCAGCATCACAACGAGTTGCCGGAAGACAGCTTGGCGGTGTCCATTCCGTTGAATATGCGCACCCGCCGTGGCGTCTCAGATGAAAACAACCAGGTCGGTTCGGTCTTTGTTGAAGTCCACACCGAGCTGGATGACCCACTGGCGCGTTTGAAGTCGGTCTACCAGAGCAGCCAAGAGGCGAAGGTATTTGGCGAAAATTCCCCATTGGTTGACGTCTTGCGTTTGGCTGGGGTGATGCCGCCGGCGATGACGCGGCCGCTGGTGAATACCTATGTGAAAAATGAGCTTACCCAACATATCCCGCTGGGCATCAGCTCGGTGGTTTCCAATGTGGCTGGGCCGCCGTTCCCGCTGTATTCGGCCGGTGCGAAGATGGTTCGCTACTACGGTCTCGGCCTGTTGACGCCGGGCGTGGGCTTGTTCCACCTGGTATTCAGCAGCTGTGGCGTAGTCACCATGTCGATTCTTGGCGATCGCGACAGCATGCCGGATCCGGCGTTCTACCGCGATTGTGTCGAGAAGGCATTCAGTGAATTGCTGGAGGCGGTTAAGAAGGATCAGGCGCGCGAGGAGAAAGCCAGCAAGCAGCCGAAGTCGACTAAAAAGGCGCCGGTTAAAAAGGCGGCTGCTAAAAAGGCAGCGACTAGCGCGACAGCCAAGCCCGCCGCCAAGAAAGCGGCCGCCAAGGCAGCGCCGAAAAAGGCCCGCAGCAGCGCTAAAGCGCCGGTAAAAAAGGCCGAGCCCGCCCCGTCCAAAGACGAGACGGCAAACAGTGATCGGGTGAGTTCTATCCTCAATCCCGCCAATGCTGAGGACGGTGCCAGTGCAGACGAGCTGAGCAATGTGGTGAAATTGAGTGCAGAGGGGACGAAGTAGGTCTCGCTGACGCAAATACAGGGGCCCCTTGGGCCCCTTTTTTTTGCCGCTGAAAAAGGCCTTTGCTGAATTACTCTGGCCGGGTAGGGATCGGGTCAGCGAGCTGTTGCCGCGCTGCTATGCGCCGCCCCTCAGGATGGCTGATTGGCCACGGTGTCATGAACGACAAGTTGATCTCGGCCCAATTGCTTGGCGCGGTACAGTGAGCGATCGGCCTGGCGAATCAGCGTCTCGGGTGTGTCATCGTGTTGCGGAATCAGATGGGCAAGCCCGGCGCTGACGGACACATAGCTGCGCTGCGGGGAGGCCGCGTGGGGGATGGCGCGTATGCGCAACTTTTCCAAGGTGCGCTCCGCGAGCCGTTGTGCGTTTTCGATGTCGGTGTCGAGCAACAGCACGATGAATTCTTCGCCGCCGGTGCGACACACCACGTCGGTGTCGCGGGTGAACACTTCCTCCATTATTTGGGCAAACTCGCGCAGCACGGTATCGCCGCCATCGTGTCCATAACGGTCGTTATACTGCTTGAAGTAATCCAGGTCGAAGACAACGGCGCTCAGAGACATGGCTTTTCGGCGCGCCAGCCGCCATTGGAAATCGAGTCGCTCCTGAAACAGGCGGCGGTTGCCTATGCCGGTCAGGGCGTCTTTATAGGAATAGACTTCGAGCTGGCGGGTGTGATCGGCAACGTGCGTGAGCAGCTCGTTACATTCGTCGACAAGCTTGCCGAGTTCGTCGCGAGCCGGGTAGGTGAGGCGTTCGCCATAATTACTCGACTGGCGAATACGGCGCATGGTCAGACTCAGCTGTTCAATAGGCTGCACGATGTAGCGCCGCATCAGTTCGAGAACAATGGCCCAGGCCATAGCGGCAAAGCCCAGTGATGCGGTGATTGTCGGACTGAAAATTTCGTCGTCAAAGGCGCGTGGCGCGGTGTCAAAGCGCATATGCAATACGACTTCGCCATCGGCATTCTTTAGCAGTGAAAACAAAGTGTCGTGATCGCTGCGCTGACCGAGTTCAACTTGCTGGCGCTGGCGTTGTTGCTGACTTTCCTGATGGCTAATGGCGCTCACCGTCAAACCGAGACGCTCTCCCAACCCGGCGATCATTTCAGTGTTCATGCGCCTAACTGCGATATAGGTGGCGGGCAGTTTGTCGGTGCTCCAGTTGGCGCGGCCGGCGGCATACACCAGCGGCCCGTCCTCTGGGCTGAGCAGTAGTCCTGAGGTCGTTGAGCCGTGTCGGGAACTGAGCTGAGCAGTGACAGTGTCGAGAAGTTGCTCGATGGCGGCGTTCGATGGCAGCGTATTCACGTCGTCGAGTAACTGGCCTGCGTGCACGGTAAATTGACTGCCGCTGTCATTGGCCAGAATGAAATAGTCGAGTTCTTCGTATCCGCCAATGCGCGCCATTTTTAGCATGATAGGCGACCAGTTGACCTGCCCCTCAAGCGTCTGCAGTAGCCCTGCAGCAGAAAAAATTCGCTTGATGCGACCTTCCAGATTTTCTCGGTAGCGCTCTACCGCTTGCTCAAAACGGCGTATGTCACGAGTGTCGGCGGCGTGCTCGATCTTTAACAAGTGCGGATTGAGGATGAATTCGCGCGCCAGCAGCCCTGCAATAATCGAGAACAGCATGGTACTGGCTACGATGAGAGTCGCTTTACTGGTCAGTGTCATCCGTGTGAGGAGTTCCCTAGCTGAACGCTAGGACATGGTAGCTCAAAGTTTATAAATTGCCTATGGCGGAATTTTAGCCAGCCATAGGCAGGTTTGTCAGCTGATAGTGATATAGCCCATTAAGCCGGTTTTCATATGCTCGATGACGTGGCAGTGAAACATCCAGCGGCCGGGGTTATCGGCCACAAAGGCGATGCGAGCCCGCTCGTTTTTTTCTAACAAGATGGTGTCGCTTTCATAGGGGGTGATGTCGCGCTTGTCGGAAGACAACACCGAGAAAATTAAACCGTGCAGGTGAATGGGGTGCTGGTGGGGCGTGGCGTTGTGCAGTTCGGCGATATAGCTGCGACCCAGTTGCAGTTCAGCCAGCGGCGCGGGCAAGCTTTGCTTGCCGTGTTCGCCCCAGGCGCGGCGATTGATCAGCCAAAAGCTGTGGTCGGCCTGACCGTCGTGCCCGGTCGGTGACAGCGCGCCCTGCCACTCGAAGACAAAGCGCAGGGTTTCGGCTCGCGCTAAGTCGGGCTTGGCAATGGGGTTGGCGGGCAGGCTGGGCAGGGCGGAGAGCGTCGGTGTTGGCTGGCTGGGGGGCACGCTGCGCAGTCGGCACAGCTCGACACCAAAGCGGCCTTTTTGGTCGTAGACCGGAACTTCAGTGCCGGCTGGCGGCGCGATCAGGCCCAAGTCCATGCGCATGCCCGCGCCCAGAGGCGTCAGCTCAAAGGGGCGGTGGGGTGTCAGTGGGCTGCCGTCCAGCGCCAGCATGCGCGGTGTGGCTCCGCCCAGCTTGGGGCGGTAAACCCGCGTATTGTCCATATTAAGCAGCCGCAAGCGCAGCGGCGCGCCGGCGGGTACGTCGATCACCGGGCGCTGTTGACCGTTAACGGTGTTGACCGTGCCCAAGGTGCCATCGCGAAAGGCCTCGCGCGGTATCGACAGCGGCAAATAGCTGCCGTCGGCGCGCAGTCGCCAGTCTTTGAGGCCGACAATCACCTCGTGGTAGGGCTGTGGCTCGCGCTCTTCAACGATAAGCACGCCGACCATGCCCATGCCCAGTTGCCGGACACTGTTGATGTGCGGGTGATACCAAAAGGTGCCGGCGTCGGGGCAAATAAAGTCGTAAAGAAAGCTTTCGCCGGGCGCCACCGGCGCTTGGCTGAGCACCGGCACGCCGTCCATGGCATTGTCCAGTCGAATGCCGTGCCAGTGAATGGTGCTGGCCTCGTCGAGGTGGTTTTCAAAGCGCAGCCGCAGGCGTTCACCCTGGCGCACGCGAATCGTCGGGGCGGGGAACTGGCCATTAAAGCCGAGAATATCGCTGATGCCGCCGTCGACCAGCTGCGCGCGACCTTTTTCGGCGCGCAGCACATAATCATAGTCGCGGCTATCGCCGTCGGTGGGGGGCGTGGCCATGGCCAGGCTGAAGCGCGGCAGTGTACTGGCCAAACCGATGCCCAGGCCCTGCTTGAGTATGCTGCGTCGTTTCATTGCGGTGTCCTAGTGTTGCGCCAATGTCGTGTCCAGCGCCGCTGGCACCAGGCTCAGGTGGTTGTCCCAGCGCAGCTGGGGCAGATACGCCAGGGCTTGTAATTCGCGCTGGCCGGCGCGCGCGGCCATCAGCTGGCCCGAGCTGCTGCTGACGATAAACTGCTGGTGGGCGGGATCAAACACCGCGCCGGCGCAGTCGCGCAGCTGCCAGCTTTGCACAAAGCGCTTGTCGGCAATCGACCACAAGGCGAGCAGATTGTCCTTTGGGAAACTGCACAATACCCGCTGCCGATCGTCGGCGGCAACGCTGGCCACGTAATCCTGGCGAAGGCCCAGTGGCCCGCGGCTATCCAGCGCCGCCAGCGCGCCGCCCCGGCGGTGATGGTAAACCAGCGGCAGGCCCGACGGCACGGCGCCTTGGAACTGGGCGCCGACGATGACGTCGCCCTGGCGGTTCACATCTAGGTGGCGAAGGCTGAGTTGCGGGTGAGGGGCGGGTGCAAACTCGACCACCTTGGCGCTGTGCAGATCGATATAACTCAGGCCCGGCGCGAGTTGGTCGGGGTTAAGGGTTTTGCGGCCGGAGGCGGGCAGGGTTTTCAGCCCGCCGATGGCAACGACTAAGTGGCGGCCATCCGGCATCAGCGCCAATTCATGGGGGCCGATGCCGCCGCAGTCGAGGTAGCCTTGCAGGCGGTAATCGCGGTGACAGTCATAGACGCCAATGGCGCCGCGGCCGCCGCCGGCGATATGGTTTTCGGTGGTGTACAGCCAGCGGCCGTCAGCGCTCAGGCAGCCGTGACCGTAAAGGTGGTAGCCGTCGGCAGTAGGGATTTTATGGCGCAGCGCGCCGCTGTGCAGGTCCACAACATAGAAGTGCCTGCCGGGACGGCGGGCGAAAAACAGCGCTTCAGCGCGCTGTGGGTGCACGCAGCTGTCGTGACCGCGCTCTTGGCTGGCCACCGAGAAGGCCCACTGGCTACCTTGCATGGCGCCGAGCAGCGGCTGGTTATTGTGATCGCTGGCAGCGCTGCACACCGCAGTGTAGGGCGGTGTCGCAGCGCTGCGCTGGCTGCAGGCGCCGAGTGCGCCGGCCAGCGGCAGGCCGAGCGCGGCGAGCAGCAATTGGCGACGTTGCATGTCAGTCTCCGTCGGCGCCATTAAAACTGAGCGTAATGCCCAGCGCGTCGGGGAGCGCATTTTTCAGCAGGCTCAGTAGTTGTAGGCTCGCCTGGTAGAGCTGCGTCAGCGCGGCCTGTTGCTCGGGCTGCGTGGCGGCATCGAACAGGCTGCCGTCGACGGCCTGTGCTGCGGCAATGCTGTGCTCAAAGGCGCTGATGATCTGGTCGGCAAGGGCGCCGTGTTGATGCTCGCGCAGATAGTCGTCGAGGCCGTAGAGTTGGTCCGCCAAATACAGGCGCTCCATAGCGTTGAGGTTGCCGATCATGGCCTGCCGCGAGAAGCCGCTGCGCCACCACTCCAATAAATACACCTGGGCGTGATCGCTGCTACTGGCCAGTCCCAGCGGCCGCTCAAGTTTGTCGCGTTTAATCAGCTCGGCGCCGGTAACCAGCGACTCGACAATGCTGGCAATGGCCTGCCGATGGTCGGGGTAGCGCGGGTTGTCTGCACCGGGTTCAGTAAATGTTGCCAGATAGTTGCCGTGCTCGGGCAGCCAGTCTCGGTGGAGTTGTTCGCTCAGTTGCTGTTGGTAAAGGGCGATGGCGGTCAAGGCGGCGCAGCGGCGCGAGGGCTGGTCTTGATAGCGGCTGAGTTGCCCGGCTTTGGGGTCGAACAATAGGTATTCCAGCGCACTGAGGCCCTGGATCACCACGCTGGACGCAGCGATGCTGTCGCGGTCGATCGCCGCGTCGCTGTTCAGCAAGGCCTCAAGCTTGCGGGCAACGAGGTTTTTGCGGTCGGGCCAGAACTGGATTTTCCAACTGGTATTGTCGGCCATCAGTGGGCCGGCGCTGTGAAACTGCAGCGCTGACCACGCCACCGCGCTGTGCCGCCAACGCTCGCGGCTGGCCTCGAAACCGGCCTGATCGGGAGCCTGACAAAAGCGCTGGCTGGCCTCGTAGAGTTGGGCGCTGGCCCGCGCAAA
>JBFKEA010000066.1:0-10765 GCA_041619375.1 Spongiibacter sp.
ACCGAGCGGGCGCTCCAAGGTTTCAACCGAGTCAGCGAAGGCATTTTCTACCGAGATGCCGGCCGACAGGCGGCGAGTGACCTGGTTGATGAACGACGGCAATTGCTCCAACATTTTTGCCCGGCGTTTGGCGCCAACAAATTTGATTGCCAGATACACCACGCCAATGCTGCCGACAATGCCGAATAGGGCAAACTGCAGCGGCAGTAACAGTGGACTGAGCACACAGGCGGCCGCCAAGCTAGCCAATACGCTGTAGGTCGCCAGCGGCGGTAACTCGACACCGTTTTGGGCAAGATAAGTGGCGATGAAATCGGGCACGGCGTTTTTGTCAGCACTGCCTATTTCAACATCGGCTGGGGCTTCGACGTTAACCAGCAGCATGAGCACAAAGGCCAAGCCAATCATCAGAACAACCAGGGCGATCCAGAACATGGCAGTTAGGCTCCGGGGGCGATATCGTTGAGTAGCGGCACATCGCTGTCGGCGGGGCAGCGCTCCAGCTTGCCACTGGCGCTGTTGTGGCTAAATATCTCCCTCAGACGCGGGCCGCTGCGCAGACCTTCCAAAGTGCAAATCTGCAGCACACAGCGGTGTCCGTCAGCCCGCCTGCCGATGTGCACGACGAGGTCCAGTGCGCTGCCAATCATTTTCAGTATCAGCTCGCTGGAGCCCTTGAAACCAGACATGCCCACCATCATTTCAAGGCGGGTAATGGCATCAGCGGCAGAGTTGGCGTGTACCGTACTCATCGAACCGCTGTGTCCGGTGTTCATGGCCTGCAGCATATCGACAACTTCGGCGCCGCGACTTTCACCGACGATAATGCGGTCGGGGCGCATACGCAGAGCATTCTTAACCAGCTCGCCAGGAGTGACTTCACCAATCCCCTCGTTATTGGCGGGGCGTGTTTCGAGTCTTACCACGTGGCTATTGCGCAGTTGTAATTCTGCCGCATCCTCAATCGTGACAATGCGCTCAGTCGGTGGAATATACTGACTGAGGATGTTGAGCAGGGTTGTTTTTCCGGAGCCGGTGGCACCACTAATTAAAATGTTGCGGCGCTTACTGACCGTCTCTGTCAGGTAACTGAGCGTTTCCTCGGTAATTGATCCGGCCGCCAGCAGCTCGTCGGCGGTCAACGGATCTCGGCGAAATTTGCGAATGGATAAACAGGGCCCATCTAATGCCAGTGGCGGCACAATGGCGTTGATACGGCTGCCATCGGCGAGGCGGCCGTCGACAATAGGGCTGGACTCATCGATGCGCCGACCCAGTGGTGAAATCATCCGGCGTATCACCCGCAGTACATGCCGGTCATCGAGGAAACGCATCGATGACTGCTCCAGTACACCGCGGCGCTCGACGAAGATACGTCGCGGCCCATTGATTAAGATGTCGTTAATTTCCGGGTCTTCCAGTAAGACTTGCAGCGGGCCAAAGCCGACGATTTCGTTAAGTAGCTCTTTTTCAAGCTTGTCGAATTTATCGCGGCCGATGTTGACTTCGTATATGCGGCAGTATTGGCGTATGTAAGCACCAATGGCCTCTTCAAGCTTCTTGGAATCGTCATCGTAAATGATGTTGTCGTCTTCAATCCGGTCGATCACAAAGCGGTGCAGCGATGCTTTCAGATTTTCATAGTCATCCAGCGGCTCCAGCTTGCTATTGGGTGTTCTGCGGTCGATCAGTCTCATGGCCGTTATCCTGTAATCAGTCAGCGAAGCCGACGCCTGCTTTGGCAGGACTGCGTGACGATGGTTGGTCAGGCTTGTTCATGTCTCTGAACAACATATCGGTAAACGACGGAGTGTAATGACTGTAGGTTTCGCCGGGCATTTCCGGCAGCCTTGCGTCCTTGGCGATGGGGTTTACCAAATGCGGGGTAACAATCATCAGTAGCTCTTTGTCTTCCTGAGAAAAGCGCGTTGAGCGAAACAGAGAACCGAGAATTGGAATGTCGCCAAGGCCGGGAACGCGGTCAGCATTGGTGAAGGTATTGCGACTTACCAGACCGCTGATAATAAAGCTTTCTCCTGGCGCCAGTTGAATGGACGTGTCGGTGCGGCGAACGCGTAGCGAGGGTACAGACACCCCGCCGGCTTGGACACCACTGCTAAAGTCGAGATCGCTGACCTCCGGTGCCACTTTCAACATAATGCTATTTTCGCTGAGTACCGTCGGCGTTAGGTGAAGGCGTACTCCAAACTCCTTGTATTCAATTTGTACTTGGCCATCGCGGTTGGATACCGGGTAGGGGAATTCACCACCGGCAAGGAAGGTGGCGGTTTGCCCGGACAGGCTGACTAGCGAGGGTTGGGCCAAGGTGTAGGCATAACCGTTGCGCGCTAGCGCGTTGATTGCTGCGCGGAAGCCGTTTCTGGCGTGACCTACTAAAATTGACGAGGCATCACTGCCCGAAGCTACATTGCCCAGCAGCGCTCCGAGCGGGCCACTGCCACTGAGCAGTGGCAGCAGGCTCTGCGAGCCAGTTGCCACAGAGCTGTCGCCACCGAGGTATGACAGGGCGGTGCCGATCTGTTTCAGCTGTGAGCGGCTGAATTCGACAATGCGGATGTCGGTTTGTACCTGGATTGCGCCTTGTTGCGCGGTGTTGTCGATAACATTTGGGCCGCTAGCCGCCAGCAGTTGCTGGTGCTGCTCGAGAGAGGCAGTGTTCCCCTCGAGGCTGATAAAGGGTCCGTTGCTGTCCACGGCTACGCCGCCGCGGCTGCCGGCAGTAAAGGCGGGCACAACCTCAATTCTGAATTCCGTGGGTTGGCGGCTATTTTGCCAAAGCAGTAGTGAAGTTGAGCCAAGCTGTTTGGCGGTCAGCAGAAATTCTCGCGAGTTCAGCACTTTTAACGAGGCGACTTCGGGACGACCGATGGCGCTGCGTTTAACACTGTACTTAGTACTTAGCATTTGCTGATCGCCCATTTGCAGGCGCAGGGTCTTATAAGGCTCTGCGTGGAGGCTGCCGACCAGGCCGAGCAGCAGAGCAAGCCAGAATCCCTGTTTCATGATAGATACTCCGTATCGATAAACTGACGGTGTTGCCACTAGTTGCGCACCCTGATGGTTTCGACTTTGTCGCCGCTGTACATATAGATAGAGCGCGGAGGAGGGGCGGGTTTGAAACCGGTTACCGCAGGCATCAAGGTGGCCCTGTCCTCGGCCTCCGCGCTCGCCTCCGCTTGTTCGTTGACAGCGCGTCGCTCTGCCTCGCCGACCGCTGTCAGGCGCAGGCCGCCATTGCTTTCGGCGAGTATCAGCACGTTTACATCCTCTATGGGTACTTCTAGCACTGCTGAACGACTGCGTTTTCCACTGTCTTTGTTTTTCGCGGCCGCATTCTTAGTGGTGTCAGTCGCCGGCTTTTTTTCACCTTCGAGTTCGTTGCCAAAGGCGATAAGGCGAATGTTTTTCAATACCCGCCGAGCCAAACTGCGATTGTTGGTCTCTTTGCCGGCGCGGCTGTTGAATACCACGTCGACGTAGTCGCCGGGTTTCAAGAACCCCCCTGTGCCAATAACTTCATCGACTTTTACGGCGACCGCGCGATACCCATGCTGAATTTGGTCGGCGAGTTGACTGTCATCTTCAAAGTCACTGCTGCGAATCACTGCCCCTTTAACAATGGCTTGCTCACTGCGTTTGTTGATCAGCGCTGCTATTTCGCCAAAGCTGTCTTCTACCTCGATTGCATAGGGCACCTGCATCAACGCTGCTTCGTCTAGCAGCTCACCTTTGGCGATATCTCGTGTGGCAATAACAACTTTTTGAGCGTAGGTGTAGGAGTCCGACTGAGTGGCGGCGGTTTGGCGTTGCTGGTCGCGCTGGGCGTCCTGCTGACTTATACGGTACCCGATAATGCCCATGACAACCGCGCTGACAATGAGCAGAGCCGCGATGATCTTAAGAGTCCTTGCTTGCATCGATCTATCCCTTGTTGCATTGAGATTGGCGCGCCGCTAATAGAGGGTGTGTGGCGACGCCGTGATTGAAAATCCTGCTTCCCTGATCCTATGTTGTGTGACTTTATGCAGGTATCGTGGCTGCTACGTATAAACAAGGCCCGTCAGCCACTTACATACGCAGGCTGGCGATTCCGACTAGCTGCTCGGGTAAGTCGGGTACTCTGCCGATTAAAGGCAGCGTCAGGCTGTTCAGCACCGGGGCTGCGCTTAGCCGGACCGTGCACAACATATTGACGTCGCAGGAAAAAAAGTCTTCGCTGGCAATCGCTTCACTGATTAAGGTGGTGGAAAGCCAGCTGAGCGAGTCTTGCACCTGCTGGTTGACCACGGGCTCTAGTTCGGCCTCAGTACAGCGAGATGCCGCGCAGTCGGTGGCCAGTGCGGCGCGCAGTGCGTCCTCACCGGCGTAAGTGAAACTTTGTAATAGCAAGAACGCCATGCCATAGCTGATGATCGCGTAGACAATGGCGAAGAACACCGGGAAGATCAGTGCGAATTCTATGGCCACGGAGCCGCGTTGACGGCGCGTACAACGGTATGAAGTGCTAAGGCAGTTCATGGTGTTAACCCCAAGTCGTATACTGGCTGAGTGCGAGTGTCAGCGAGTAGCCAATGAACACCGCGCTGCCGAGCGGCAGGCCGCGCTGCTGCAGGGCGCTGCCGCCGGCGAGAGAGTGGCTGAGCAGTGCTGGTTTGGAGCTACGACGGGCGAGGGTATGAACACAGGCCAGCAACAATATACCGCTGGAAAACGCCGACAAGAACTGCAAAATGGTCCAGTGGGGTGCCAGTGCCAGTAGTAATTTTACGTCGCCCGCGCCCAACTGTGCCCGGAAGTAACCGGGCAGGGTAAGCAACAGCGCAATACTCGCATTGAGGCCGAGCTGTGGCCAGTTTAAACTGGGTTTTCCCCAAAAACTCACCATAGCTATTGCTGCAATAGCTAGAGTTAGTACATTGGGAATCCGTCGCTGGCGCCAATCAATAAACGCGACCAGCGCCAGCAGCAACCACAGTGATAGCGCTGACATGCGCGGTCGTTATCGCTTATGACGGGTTTGCCTGACCTGAAGCGCCGTCAATTGACGTGTTGATGTCAGTAAAGATACCGTCGAGGTCTAGCAGTTGTACGGCGAGAATAATCACCGCAACCAGGATGGCAGCCATCACTGCATATTCAATGGCGCTGGCGCCGGTGTCGTCTTTACGAAATTTGTTCAGGCTGTTGAAAAGCAGTTGCATAAGCATGGTTTATTCTCCATTTTACATCGGACAGCGCGACTCACTGTCGCACGCTGTTATCCTGCGGCTAATGTCGTATTTACACAGTTGGAAAGAAATAAGTACTTGCCGCAGTTCGGCCTTGGCCTTCGGTAATTACTGATCACAGGGGATCGCGCACTGTGGGCGTCAAAGAGATTCGCAAGAAAGCCATGGACTTGTTGGCCCGTCGCGAACATAGTCGCACGGAATTGCAGCGTAAACTTCGACAGCGTTTTGTCGACAGCGAGGATGAGATTGCCTTGCAGCTCGACAGGCTGGCTGCAGAGGGCTTGCAGTCGGATCAGCGCTTCACAGACAGTTATCTTCGCATGCGTGCGCAGGCCGGATTCGGCCCTCAGCGCATTCGCCTTGAATTGCGCGAGCGCGGCATTGCAGATAGCGATATAGCCGCGGCGCTGCGCGATACCGAGATTGATTGGACTGCGCAGCTGCAAAGAGTTTATGACAAAAAGTTTGCCGGTAGCCCCGCCGAAGACACCCGAGAGGTCGCAAAGCGCCAGCGCTTTCTCCACTACCGCGGCTTTGATGCCGAGCAAATTCGCAACCTGTGTGGCGCCGGCTAGTGCAGCCCCTGCCGAGATAAGGATTCATATGACTATTCGATCACTGCTGTTAGCCACTTTGTTCATGCTGGCGGCAGCGCTGCCGGCCCAGGCTGGCGACGCGCTGAGCGGTGAGGCCCTGGCGAGCTTGGTTGACCAGCTCGAGCTCAGTGCTGAGCAGCGCGCTGAAGTAAGCAGCTTAATTGCGCGCTATGCGAAGAAAGCCGAGGCGCTGCGTGAGGAGAGTCAGCAACTGCGCCGAGATATGCAGGGGCAATCGCTGTCGGCGATTAATCGCAAGAGCATTGCGACGATGAGCCGGCGCGCCGGTGCAGTGGCGGCCCGCCATACCGGCGAAATTTTGCGCACTCAGCGCGACTTTTACCGTTTGCTCACCAGCGAGCAACAGGCGGAGTATCGTCGTCTGCGCGAGGTGGGTTCCCAGCAGGACAACACGGCGCGCTAAATCCTGTCCGCAGACTTCGCTGATTTGGGAAAGTCCGTATAGCAGATGCAGTACTCGCGCTCGATACTGCCTAAGTAAGTCGCATAAGCGGCGTGGCGAGTGAGTGGCGGGTAATGCGGCATTATCGGTGGCGTGGAAAGGGACTTTGTGGGCTGCTAACGGCCGCATTGATTGCGTTGGCAGCTTGCGGTGGTGGCAGTGGGGGTGGTGGACGCGCAGAAACGGCCTCGCAGGCAGTTGATCTTGCGGCCGGCCAGCCGCACAGCGTGGCGTTTGCCGACGGCGCGATCGTTGAGCTACCGGCCACCGCGTTAGACAGTGCCCAGCGCATCGAATTCGAGCGTCGTGAAGAGGGCGTTTACCCCAGTTATCGGATTGCACCGCTATCCTTGCAATTGCTCAGCCCTGCGCGGCTGCGTCTGCCTTTGGCGGGCGCCGATGAGGCGCGCCGCTGGGTTATCGCCCGAAACGACGACGGACAGTGGCGACCGCTGATTAGCTCGCTGCAGCAGGCCGGTGAGGTCACCGCTAGCATTACTGAATTGGGTGAATACCGATTGCAGCTTCAGCCGCAGCTGGAGGTGTCGGGGAGTATCGGTCCCGACTGTGATACGGCGGCGACGCAGCAGTCTCTGCGTTTTATTCACGTTGCCGACCTGCATGCGCGCTATGGCGGCCCAGAGCAGTTATTTAGTCGTATCAAGCACTATCACCGCCAAGCGCTAGCGGAAACACCCTACACCGTGTTCAGCAATGGCGGCGATGATTTTGAGAAGGGCAGCCTTGCCGAACTGTTGTCGGAGGGCCAGTCGACGGTAGCGGTTACCCAAGCGATGGCATTTGATGTTCGGGTGGTCGGCAATCATGATTATG
The DNA here is from genome assembly GCA_041619375.1 of Spongiibacter sp. GTDB lineage: Bacteria > Pseudomonadota > Gammaproteobacteria > Pseudomonadales > Spongiibacteraceae > Spongiibacter. The sequence continues at coordinate 7,146 of JBFKEA010000066.1, forward strand.
CTTGGGGAGCGCAGACCCTGTTGGACTTTGCCGCAGATCCCCATGCTCAAGTGTTGGCCTCAAACAGCGAGTATCGCGCTAGCGGTGCCGAAAATTTTCAGGCGCGTGGCATTGTTGCCTTGCAGGTCGGTTGTTTAAAAGTGGGCTTTTTCGGCATGACTTCAGTGCCGTGGAATGAGCTCGATAGGCCACTGCAAACGCCGCCGATTCCGGATTTCTTCCCCGAAGTGCGAATGAACTGGGACTGGCAGCAGACTGCTGCTGGCGTCGTCAGTCAGTACCGCGACCAGGTGGATGTGTTGGTGATGGTCAGTCATTTGGGCGCCGGTGCCGATCGCCAATTGCTGAATGACAATCCGCAAATTGATATCGCACTTGGCGGGCACAGTCACGGCGGCGTTTTATTTGAGCAACTGCCGGCCGGCAATTTGTTAATACAGCCTGACTTCTATGCCGAGGGTTTGAGCGATGTGCAGCTGCGTTACGCGCTGAGCGACAAGCGCCTGCTGGAGGTTGGCGTTGACAACATTGTCGTGCGCGATATCGCCGAGATTGACGCTGAACTGTCACAACACGTGGACGCTATAGTTCGGCAATATGCCCCGGATGCCTATGCTGAAATCGCACTGTCGGAGCAGCAACCCAGTGAGCGTAATGTGGCGGAAATTGCTGCAAGGGCGGCGCTATTTAACCACGGCGCAGACGCCGCGCTGCTAGACCCCGCTCAGGTAGGGGCGCGTTGGCTGCCTGGTAGCGTCACCGCCAACAGCTTTCATCGAGCATTTCTCGTTGAGCGACAGCCGGCAAATACTCCAGGCTTTAATGCCTTATATCGCGTGACGGTCAGTGCGGGTGAACTGGCGGCCATGCGCGCCGCGCAGCCGGATTGGGTATATGCCTCGGCAGGTGAGCACGGCGACGAGGATATCAGCGTGGTGTTGTTCAAGGGATCCGCGTTAAATCTCGCGGAGTTTTTTCCTAACCTCAGTGCGCGCCCGGCGCAGTTTTTATCCGAAAGTTGGGCCAGTCTCGATGCCTATGCCCGTCAGCGCAGCGCTGACTGCCTTTTTCTGGACAGCGATCAGAGCTTGCTGTCCTGTGAACCCGATACGTTGACAAGCACATGGCAGTTTCACGCCGATGACGAGCCTTTGCGCGCGGATAGCGGGCCGTCACAGCTGCATTACTATCGCGGTAGTGGCAGTGGCGTGCCCGAAACTAAAACCCGGTTTTTGCCCGCGTCACTGCTGCCGATACCTGCGCTGCCTGATGGTGACTCGGTGGTCATGGCGTTTGACGGCTATCACCCGGATGAGGGGCTGCGTTTGTTAACCGGGGTGGCAGGCAATGGGGATTTCGTCGAACTCGGCAAGCTGTCCGACTACTCCGTGGTGATGGATGTGTTGTGGCCGGCGGCCAGCGATGGGCTGTGGCGGGCCCTGCTGCAAACCGCGGCGGACAATAGTGACGACGCTGATATTTTTTTGGAAGCGCAGCCTGCGGGCGGCGTTGGCATTGCCACAGAGCGGTCCGGTTATTTTGGCCGTGTGGAAAGCCAGCGTTGGTACCGGCTCGGTTTGGTGTTTTACGCCGGCGGTGAGGGTGGCACGTTTAAGGCTTATTTAGATGGCGAGTTGATTGGTAGCAAAGACGGCGGAGATGTCGGTGAACGCTGGGCGGTTTTGGATGAAATGCTGTTGTTTACCGACGATAGCTACGAGACCAGTGAGGGCTTTGTCAATGCGCTGCTGTTTTCTGGACGCGCGTTGAGCGACAGCGAATTGCAGACATTGGGGCCGGCCAGCCGCGAATTGCGTTTTGCTCCCAGTGCGGCGCAGCTGCAGCAGCGGGTTCAGCGCCACCAGCAGGTGGCGCCATATTGACGGCGCTGGTGCCTTATAATTGATGCCGCGTGAACTGCTGCTCAGTGAGCCAGTCTTGCAGTTGTTCGGCGGCGGCACTATTGCTGACTACTGCGACACTGGGTTCTACACCCTGTAAATATTTTTGGGTGACGCGTTGCAGGTCTTCACCACTGACGGCCAATACGCGGCTGCGAAAGCGGCGGCGGTCCTCCAGACTGCGGCCGAACAAGCGGCTGTGGAAGTCCTGTTTGGCTTCGCCGGCCGGTGAGCCCGGTTTGTCAATGCTGCCCACCACGCCGAGAATGGCCTGTTCTAGGGCGCCCTCACTCACCGGGGTGTCGAGCATCCAGTCGACGGCAGCGCTAAAGTCGTCGAGAGTTTCTTGCAAGCGTGGGTCCCGGTAAGAATAAAACCGGAATGCAGCGATATTGGAATCTTGGGACGCGCCACCGCCGTAGGCGCCACCCTGTTCGCGAATGCTGCGGTGCAAAATGCCGTTGCGCAGATACACTGCCAGCACGCTCAGCGCGGCGGCGTCGGGGTGGCCCGAAGCGACCGTTGGGTAAGCACTGGCGCAGAAGTTTACCTGTGAGTTGGCGGCCCAAAACTGCCGCCGCGGCTCGCGGATTGCTGCGGTTGCCAGCGGGCTGGCAGCGCTGCTTTGGAAATCGCTCCAGATCTGGCTCAGCGCCTGGCGCTGCTCTTTGTAGCCCTGTTCCTCGGCGACGATCAGCAGTTGGCGTTGCGATGCGGCGATTTTTCGATGTATGCCCTGCAATTTATCGGCCAGCGCGCGTTTTCCGTGCTGTTGTTTTGCGTTGTCACTCAGTTCACGCAGGATGAGAATGCCGTCCATCCCCATTAATTGCTGGTTGAGGCGCGCGACTGGGCTCATTCCCGCACAGGCCGCCGTCATGGCCAGGCCGTGGCCGTTGCCGGTTATAGAGGATTCGCGGCGGGCGCGGAGCTGTGCCAGCAGGTCGGCAATTCGCTCCAATTCGTCAAAGCGCAGTGCCTCCAGTGTGTCGCGCATCAGTTGCGCCTGGGCACAGGCATTGCACAACAGCGCCTTGGAGGACAGCACCAGATACGCTTTCAGTTGTTGCTCGTCGTCGATATCGCCGCGCATGCTAGTATAGGCAGAAATGCCGCCGCAGACCGCCGCTTGGTGGGCCTGAACCTGCAGGTAGTTTTGCTCGCCCAGTCCCAGCTCGGTAATGGTTTGGCTATACAGGGGGAGCAGCGCAAGCTCCTCGTCACTGAGTGCCGGCAACTCGACTAGCAGCTGCTGGTAAATCAGGCCATTGGTACCGCGGCCGTAGACGCAGCAGGGCAGCGTGCCGAAGGATTCGTTGTCATAGGGCAATTCGGGTATATCCAGCGCGACATCGTCCAGCCCGACACGGGGCAGAATGCTTTCGTCCTCGACCAGGGTTTGGCGCTCGGCGAGCGCCTGAGCCTGATCGATAATCTGTTGCTGCTGTTGTTCGCTCAGAGAGGCTTTTATTGCGGCCAGTCGCTGTTTCTCGGCTTGCTCCGCGCGCTGCTGGTACTGCTGGTCGGGGCTGAACACCAAGGTCAGGCGATGGGGGTTGTCCAGCAACTGTCGCAGCAGCCCGCTGATATAATCGGGGTCAGCAATTTTCTTACGCAGGCGCGCGAGAGCGGGATCGAGGTTGAGTGCGTCGATGGGGTCGCCGCGGTGGGTGGCGGCGCCCAGGCCATTGAGTATCAATTGCAAGCCGTAGGGGTAGC
>JBFKEA010000067.1:0-10514 GCA_041619375.1 Spongiibacter sp.
ACCAGGAAGGCCTTGTAGTCTTCAACCAGCACAATTTTCCAGGCCTTGGCAGACTCGCCGAACAGCAGATCCATATTGGCAAAAATGTGTCCGGTGCCAACCACTTCGCGAATGGCGCCCAGCAGGATCAGCACCGCCGAGAAACCCAGGCCCATAATTAAGCCGTCGTACATCGACGGCAGCAGGCGATTCTTGCTGGCAAAGGCATCGGCGCGGCCGAGGATGACGCAGTTGGTGGTGATCAGCGGCAAAAAGATACCGAGAATTTGGAACAGCTCGTAGGCAAAGGCCTGCATAAGCAGTTCAATGCAGGTGACCGCCGCGGCGATAATCATCACAAAGGCCGGTAGTCGCACCGCGTCTGAGGTGATGTTGCGGATAATCGATACGCAGCTATTGGACACCGTGAGCACGAAGATGGTGGCCAGGCCCATGCCGATGGCGTTGATCACCGAGCCGGTGACGGCCAGCAGCGGGCAGAGGCCGAGCAGCTGGACAATGGCCGGGTTGTTTTTCCACAGGCCGTTAAGCGAGAGTTCGCGGTAGTTCACATCACTCATTGCCTTTCTCCTCGGCGGATTCGTCGAGCAGTCGTGCGCGGTTTTCCGCGTAATACTGCAGGCTGCGGCGCACCGCGGCGGTGACGGCGCGCGGCGTAATAGTGGCGCCGGTGAACTGGTCGAACACACCGCCGTCTTTTTTAACGGTCCATTTTTCGATCTTGGGTTTACCCAGACTGCGGCCGATAAAGTCGTCTACCCACTGGCTTTTTTTGTAGTCGATTTGATCGCCCAGGCCGGGGGTTTCGCGGTGGCTGAGTACGCGTACGCCAGCGACACTGCCGTCGCGGTTAACGCCGACAATCAGGTCGATGTCGCCGGTGTAGCCGTCGCGGGCGGTGGCCGGCAAGATGACCGCGACGATGTCGCCGTCGAGCCGAGCGCGATAGGCCTTGCGCTCTTCGCGCAGACCCAGCAGGGCGCTGTCGCTGAGCACAAGGGCGTCGTCTAACATGCTGTTGTTGTGGCGTTCGCGGGGGACAATTTCCAGCAGTGCCCGTTCTTCTGCAGCGCGGATATTGTCCTGCACCAGAGTGCGTGTCGACAGGTAGGTGCCGGCGATGACACCGGTGGTCACCACGGCAAACAGACCGAGCAGCAGGCCGTTTTTAGTAATGGACTGACCGAGCATCAGGCTTTCTCCTGCGCTTTGGCTTTGCGATGACCGTAGGTGCGCGGTTGGGTGTAGTGGTCGATAAACGGTGCGGCAAAATTCATCAGCAATACCGAGAAGGCGACGGCGTCGGGGTAGTTGCCCCACACGCGGATGATATACACCAAAACACCGATGGTGGCGCCGTAAATAACGCGGCCGCGATTGGACACCGCCGAGGTGACCGGGTCGGTGACGATGAAGAAGGCGCCGAACATGGTGGCGCCGCTAAACAGGTGGAAGAGCGCGCTGCCGCCAGAGGCTGAACTGCCGCCGTCGTTAAACAGCAGTGCCATAATGCTCAGTGCCGCCAGCATGCTCAGTGGCGCGTGCCAGGTAAAGACGCGGCGGTAGAGCAGGTAGGCGCCGCCGAGCAGGAAGCCGGCATTCGCCCACTCCCAGCCGATACCGGCTACGCTGCCGTACTGCGGGGTTTGTGCCCACAGGTCGTTAATGAGCAGGGCGTCGTTCTGTTTGATGATGTCCAGTGGCGTGGCCATGCTGATGCCGTCTAGGGCGCTCCCCTGGGGCGCCATGCCCAAGCTGCGCAGCAGGGCGTCGACCGGGCCGAGCAGCTCGCCAGAGGTGACCGCGCCGCGGGGTGCCAGCCAGTCGGTCATTTCCACCGGGAAGGAGATTAGCAGCAATACATAGGCCGCCATGGCGGGGTTGAAGGGGTTGTAGCCCATGCCGCCGTACATATGCTTGCAGATCAAAATCGCAAAGCCGGTGCCGACCAGAATCAACCACAGAGGCGAGCCGGGCGGCAGGGCAATGCCGAGCAAAAAGGCGGTGACCAGCGCGCTGCCGTCATTGAGGTAGAAGCCCGCGGGACGGCCGCGCAGGCGCAGGGCGAGGGCCTCGAAGGCCAGCGCGCTAAGGCTGGCCCACAGCACATTGATCAGCGTGCCAAAGCCGAAGAACCAGCTCAGGGCTAACAGGCCGGGAACCGTGGCGAGCAATACCAGGCGCATGACCTTAGGGGTGCTCATGGGGCCGTGGGCGTGGGGGGAGCTTAGTTTCAAAAATGCCATGCTAGTTCTCTTCCTGGCTCAGTGCATCGAGCGCTTGGCGGGCATCGGCCAGCTTGGTCTGCAGTTTGCCGAGTGACTCGGCGAGAATCGCCGCATTGTCATCGCCGCTGGCCTGCGCTTCGCTGAGCTTTTGCTCGGCCTTGGCCAGACGCTTTTCCAGTGAGGCGACATTGTTGCGCGCCTTGTCGGCTTCGCTCAGTTCGGCGTTGGCAGTGCGCGCCGCCAGCGCCCGGGCAATAGCCTGGGCCGCGGGGTCGTCCGCGGCGGCTTCCGGTGCAGCGGCCTCGGGTGCGGCGGTCTGGGTTTCTGTTTGCAGGGCGCTCAATTCGGCGCGCAGGCTGTCGAGCTTACTGCGGGTTTTTTCTACCGCGGTGGCAAAGGCGTCAGCCTTGTCGTCGTTGTCGGCCTTGGCCGCAGCCAGCTTTTGTTCGGCGGCGCTCAGGCGTTTTTCGGTACTGGCAATTTGGCTGCTCAGGCGTTCGCGCTTGGCCTCGGGGCTTTCGTCGTCGCTACCGCCGGCGCGCTTTGCCTGGGCGCGGGCAATGGCGGCGGCCGCCGGATCGGCCGGCTCCGCCGCTGGTGCTGCGGGCGCCGCTTGGCTGTCGCGGTGCTGGGCCAACTCGTCGCGCAGGGCGGTGAGTTTGGCCTCGGTTTTTTCCACCGCGCTGCGGAAGGCGGCGACGTTGTCGTCGTTATTGCTCTCGGCCAGCTGCAGTTTTTCGCGGGCGGCGTTCAGGCGCTTTTCGGTGCTGGCCAGTTGTTTTTCCAGGCGCGCGGCTTTGTCTTCGGCGCTCTCTTCGGGGGCGTCACCGCTGCGCGCGGCTTGGGCGCGGGCAATGGCGGCCTGGGCCGGGTCGCTATCGGCAGTGTCGGCTTTTTTGGCCTTGCTGCGCTCGATGGCGGCCTGAATGATATCGCTTTTGCTGTCGCCCTTGCTGGCCGCGGCCTGTTTGGCCTTGGCGGCTTCCAAACGCGCCTTGCGCTTGGCTTCCTTCTCGGCCGCTTCGCGTTCGATGCGGGCCTGGCGCGCTTCAAAGCGTTCTTTCGAGCGCTCGGCTTTGATCTTGTCTTGCTGGGCTTGGCGGATCTCGGCCTTGGAGGCGCGGTAGTACTGCACCAGCGGAATGGTGCTGGGGCAGACGTAGGAGCAGGCGCCGCACTCGATACAGTCGAAGAGATTGTGCTCTTCTAATTTGTCGTGTTCCTGGGCGCGTGAAAACCAGTACATCTGCTGTGGCAGCAGTGATACCGGGCAGGCCTCGGCGCACATGCCGCAGCGGATACAGGCTTGCGCCGGCGGTGGCGGTGGCAGTTCGTCGACGGTGGGCGCGAGAATGCAGTTGCTGGTTTTCACCACCGGCACCGCGGTGTCTTGCAGGGTGTAGCCCATCATCGGGCCGCCCATAATCAGGCGGATACACTGCTCGGGATTAAAGCCACTGAGTTCCAGCAGGTATTGCACCGGGGTGCCGATCAATACCTCATAGTTGCGCGGCGTACGGCAGGCATCGCCGGTGACGGTGGTCACTCGCGAGATCAGCGGTTCGCCGTGGCAGACGGCGCGGTAGATGGCGCGGGCGCTGCCGATATTTTGGCAGACGATGCCGACGTCGGCGGGCAGGCCACTGCTGGGGACTTCTTTGCCGGTGAGAATTTGAATCAGCTGCTTCTCGCCGCCCGAGGGGTATTTGGTGGGGAAGCTGACAATTTCGATACCGCTGCCCTCGGCGGCGGCGCGCATGGCGGCCAGTGCCTCGGGCTTGTTGTCTTCGATGCCGATCAGGGTTTCTTTGCTGGGCTCAATCAGGTGGCGCAGAATTTCGGCGCCGGCAATGATCTCGGCGGCGCGTTCGCGCATCAGCATGTCGTCGGCGGTGATATAGGGTTCGCACTCGGTGCCGTTGAGGATCAGCGTTTCAATGGGTTTGTCTTTGCCGCCGCCCAGTTTTACCGAGGCGGGAAAGCCGGCGCCGCCCATACCGGCGATACCGGCATTGCGAATGGTATTGAGCAGGGTGTTGCGGTCGACACTGCGGTAGTCCGTCATGCCCTGATGACTGATCCACTCGTCCTGGCCGTCGCAATTGATGACGATACAGGGCGCACTCATGCCCGAGGGATGGGGGATAACACGCGGTTCGATGGCGGCTACCGTGCCGGAGCTGGGCGCGTGGACAGGGGCGCTGACAAAGCCTTTGGCTTCGGCGATCATCTGCCCTTTGAGTACGCGGTCGCCAACGCTGACGATGGGCGCGGCGGGGGCGCCGATGTGTTGAGACAGCGGCACAATCAACTGCGCTGGCACGCCCGCACTGCGGATTTTTTCAGTCAGTGACTGGCTTTTGTTTTCCGGCGGATGAATGCCGCCGTGAATGTCCCAAATCTTTCTCATGCTCTGTGATTACCCCTGGGCACGCATTCAAGCTGCAGCACTGGGCGTGCTGCCCATGCGGTCGCTGGCGATCAATTCTTCGGTGGGCGCTGGTTTGTCCCAGTGCCAAGTTTGCAGCGTGGTGGCGATGGGAACCATGTCGATGCAGTCCACCGGGCAGGGCTCCACGCAGAGGTCGCAGCCCGTGCACTCGCTGGCGATCACCGTGTGCATATGTTTGGCGGAGCCGAGAATGGCGTCGACCGGGCAGGCCTGAATGCACTTGGTGCAGCCAATGCATTCGTCTTCGCGGATCACTGCCACCGAGGGTACGGCCTCTTCGGCGGCGTCCAGTGGTTTGGCTTCCACGCCGAGCAGGTCGGCCAGTGCGGCGATAGTGGCCTCGCCGCCGGGCGGGCACTTGTTGATATCGTCGCCGTTGGCAATGGCTTCGGCGTAGGGGCGGCAGCCCGGATAGCCGCACTGGCCGCACTGGGTTTGCGGCAGCAGGGCTTCTACCTGGTCGGCGATCGGGTCGCCCTCGGTTTTAAATTTTACCGAGGCAAAACCCAGCAATGCGCCGAACACCAGTCCCAGGCTGACTAGGGCCAGCAGGGCGGCGGCAAAGGGCTGTTGGCTAATAAATTCGATCATAGAGGCTCCGCTATACCAGTCCGGCAAAGCCCATAAAGGCCAGTGACATTAGGCCGGCCGTGACCATGCCGACGGCTGCGCCTTTAAAGGGAACGGGGACGTCAGCCGCGGCGATGCGCTCGCGCATGGCGGCGAACAGCACCAGTACCATGGAGAAGCCGGCGGCGGCGCCGAAGCCGTAGAGCGCCGATTCAACAAAGTTGTGCTCTTTGTTGATGTTGAGCAGGGCAACGCCGAGCACCGCGCAGTTAGTGGTGATAAGTGGCAGGAAAACGCCCAGCACTTTATAGAGCAGTGGGCTGGTTTTACGCACCACCATTTCAGTGAATTGCACCACCACAGCGATAACCAGAATAAAGGTAATGGTGCGCAGGTATTCCAGGCCCAGCGGTTCGAGCAGCCACTCGTAGGTCATCCAGCTGCAGATCGACGCCAGCGTCAACACAAAGGTGGTGGCGCTGGACATGCCAATGGCGGTTTCCAGCTTGCCGGAGACCCCCATAAAGGGGCACAGGCCGAGAAACTGGACCAACACGAAGTTGTTCACCAGGATGGCGCCGAGCAGAAGTATTGTGTAGTCCGTGAGCAAAGCTCTTACCTCTATTGCGGTGGTACGACGGCGGCCTAGCTTTCACGCCGGGCACCAGCTGTTTACTGCGCTTGGGGCTTATTTTATTTCGATCAAGCGTTCCATTTAAAACCTTTTAATCCACAATATCTTATCGGCTGAGTCGATAAGCGCTACTGGATGCGCATGCCCGGTTGGGCACCGCTGTGGGGCTCCAGTAACCAAATTTCACTGCCGCCCGGGCCGGCGGCCAGCACCATGCCTTCGGACAGGCCAAAGCGCATTTTGCGGGGCGCCAAATTGGCCACCATGACCGTCAGCTTGCCGATCAGTTGTTCCGGTGAATAGGCCGATTTAATGCCCGAAAACACCTGTTTTTGTCCGTGTTCGCCAAGGTTCAGCGTGAGCTGCAGCAATTTGTCTGCACCTTCAACGGCTTTGGCGTCGACGATTTCGGCCACCCGCAGATCGATTTTGGCAAAGTCCGGAAACTCAATCGTGTCCGCGATGGCGTCGCTGTTGGTTTGCGGCGCCGTTTGTTTGGCTTTCTTGGCCGCCTTTTTGTTGTTCTGCGGCGCCTCGATAGCCTGCTGGCTGTCGTCGACCATGGCCTGCACCTTGTCGCTGTCGACCCGGGACATCATCGCCTTGAAGGTCTCGATGTTGTGGTCGAGCAGCGGCGTAAACTCGTCGCCCCAGTGCAGTTCAACATTCAAAAAGGTTTCTACTTGTTCTGCCAACTTGGGCAGAACCGGGGCGAGGTAGGTCGCCAGTACCTTGAAAATATTGATGCACTGGGAGGCTACGGCAGCGGCTTCGGTTTTGCCATCGTCTGTTTTGGCCAGTTTCCAGGGTTCGCAGGCATCGAAGTACTCATTGGTGGCGTCGGCCAGTGCCATGATTTCGCGCACGGCTTTGCCGTAGTCGCGGTGTTCGATGTGGCGGGCAATATCGCTGGAGGCCGCAGTGACCTGCTGCCACAGCTCGGGCTTGTGCAGGCTGGCGCTGAGGCGGCCGTTGTTGCCCTTGTGAACAAACTTGGCGCTGCGGCTGGCGATATTTACCAGTTTGCCGATCAGGTCGGAGTTTACCCGCTTGGTAAAGTCTTCCAGATTGAGGTCGATATCGTCGACGGCGCCGGACAACTTGGCGGCGAAGTAGTAGCGCAGATATTCCGCCGGCAGGTGTTTGAGGTAGGTCTCTGCCTTTATAAAGGTGCCGCGACTCTTCGACATCTTTTTGCCATTGACGGTCAAAAAGCCGTGGGCGTAGATGGCGGTGGGCTGGCGGAAGCCGGCGGAGTCGAGCATGGCGGGCCAGAACAGGCCGTGGAAGTTGATGATGTCCTTGCCGATAAAGTGGTAGAGCTCGGCCTCTGAATCCACTGCCCAGTAGTCGTCGAAGTTGCGGCCTTCGCGCTCGCACCAGTTGGCGCAGCTGGCCATGTAGCCGATAGGGGCATCCAACCAGACATAAAAGTATTTGCCGGGCGCGCCGGGAATTTCAAAGCCAAAGTAGGGGGCGTCGCGGGAGATGTCCCAGCTTTGCAGGCCGGCGTCGAGCCACTCGCGCAGTTTGTTGGCAATTTGTGGTTGCAGGCTGTCGCTGGCGGTCCAGTCGCGCAGCAGGTTTTCAAAGTCGCCGAGTTTAAAGAAGTAGTGCGTCGAGGCTTTTTCGATCGGTGTGGCGCCGGAAATTGCCGAGCGCGGGTTGATCAGCTCGGCTGGGGTGTAGGTGGCGCCGCAGGCTTCGCAGTTGTCGCCGTACTGGTCTTCCGTTTTGCATTTGGGGCAGCTGCCCTTGATGTAACGATCGGCCAGAAACAGCTGTTTTTCCGGGTCGAACAGCTGGGTGATCTCGCGCTTTTCGATATGGCCATTGGCCTCCAGTCGACGGTAAATCTCCTCGGAGTAGTGCTGGCACTCGGGGGAATGGGTGCTGTAGTAGTTGTCGAACTTCACCAGGAAGCCGTCGAGGTCGCGCTCGTGCTCGGCCTTGACGCGGGCAATTTGCTCCTCGGGAGTGATGCCGAGCTTTTCGGCGGTGAGCATGATGGCGGTGCCGTGGGCGTCGTCGGCGCAGAGGTAGGCGCAGTCATTGCCCCGCAGTTTCTGAAAGCGCACCCAGATATCGGTTTGTATCGATTCGAGCAGATGTCCCAGATGGAGAGGGCCATTGGCGTAGGGCAGGGCACTAGTGACCAGAATCTTGCGAGACATGCTAATCCTTTCTAAATCGGGTTGTCGGTAGAGCTGCGGCGGTGGTTTAAACGACCGTTAGCGGCAGCGCTGGGGCGCGTTACTATAGCGTTTTTATGCCAGTGGCGCATCTGTTCGGACGTTGTGAGGCCGCGTGCTGCGGCGTATACTCGCCGGCTTAATTGCAGTACAGCGGCCCGGCTTAGGGGCGCGACACAGGAGCGTATTTTGCAATCTGATCAGGCCATTATTGAATGCTTGTCGGCGGCGGTGCTGCCCGGACTGAACCAGCCGCTGGCGGCGTTGGCAACGATTGAGCCGCCCGTTGGCGGCAGTTGTAATGTGGTATTGGGGTTTGCTGCGCGCAGTCATCAGCAGCAGTACCAGCAGTTTTTGCAGGGCCTGTTGGCCGAGCGCGGTGTGGACTGCGCGGTAAACGTTAGCTGGCGCATTGCGCCGCACGCCGGTTCGCAGGCGATTAAGAATATGGAAAACGTCCGCAATATTATTGCGGTGGCCTCGGGTAAGGGCGGGGTGGGCAAGTCGACGACCTCGGTGAACCTGGCCTTGGCGTTGGCGGCAGAGGGCGCCCGTGTCGGCGTGCTGGACGCGGATATCTACGGGCCAAGCCTGCAGATGATGCTGGGGGTGGCGGCGGATTTGCGGCCTAAGCAGTACGGCACGCACTATTTGTTGCCGGTTGAAAGCCATGGCCTGCAGACAATGTCGATGGCGTATTTGGTGACCGAGAAAACGCCGATGGTGTGGCGTGGGCCGATGGCGACCGGCGCTTTGCAGCAGCTTCTGTATCAGACCTACTGGCAGGATCTGGATTATCTGATTATCGATATGCCGCCGGGCACCGGTGATATTCAGCTGACGCTGTCGCAGAAAGTGCCGGTGGCGGGCGCGGTGGTGGTGACGACGCCGCAGGATATCGCGCTGCTGGATGCCAAGAAGGGCATCGAGATGTTTGCCAAGGTGTCGGTGCCAGTACTGGGCATTGTTGAGAATATGGCGGTGCATGTCTGCAGTGAGTGCGGTCATGCCGAGCATGTGTTTGGCGAGGGTGGCGGAGATCGCATTGCCAGTGACTACGGCGTGCCGATGTTGGGTTCGCTGCCGCTGTCGCGGCAAATTCGCGAGCAGGCCGACTGCGGTCAGCCGGTGGTGGCCTCGGCGCCCGACAGTGACGCGGCGCAGATGTACCGCCAAGTGGCGCTGAGCATGGCGGCTGAATTGGCACGGCGCAATAACAGTGCGGCGGCTGCGCCGACAATTTCTATCAGCGACGATTAATTATTTTCGCCGCCGTATAAGGTGGTGCAGGGGAGTGTAATGGCGATTAAGTCAGATAAGTGGATTCGCCGCATGGCGGAGTCCGAGGGGATGATTGAGCCCTTCGAGCCGGGTCAGGTGCGCGAGCAGGATGGCAATAAGATTATTTCCTACGGCACGTCCAGCTATGGCTACGATGTGCGCTGCGCCAATGAGTTCAAGGTGTTTACCAATACCTATTCGGCGACAGTGGACCCCAAGGCCTTTGATGATCGCAGCTTCGTTGATATCACCGGCGACTCCTGCATTATTCCGCCGAACTCCTTCGCGCTGGCGCGCACGGTTGAGTATTTCCGTATTCCGCGCAGTGTGCTGACGGTGTGCCTGGGTAAGTCGACCTATGCGCGCTGCGGCATTATTGTCAACGTGACGCCGCTGGAGCCCGAGTGGGAAGGGCATGTCACTTTGGAGTTTTCCAATACCACCACCTTGCCGGCAAAAATTTACGCCAACGAGGGCGTGGCGCAGATGTTGTTCTTTGAGTCCGATGAGGTGTGCGAGGTGAGCTATCGCGATCGCGGCGGCAAATACCAGGGGCAGCGCGGGGTCACACTGCCCAAGACCTAATTGCTGGCGGCGGTTTGCCGGGGATCTTCGATGGCCGCGCTGAGGATGTTGAGGGAGTAGACTTGGTCGTCCTCGAATTGCTCGAGCTTGACGATCAGGTAGTTGAGTTGCGGGGCCAGCCAGATGAAGGTCTCGCTGCTGCTGCCTTCGCGGTGGCGGCGCAGTTTAACGGTGTCCAGGGCGCCAATGTCGGTGTTCAGGCGCTCTTCTCCCAGGCGCTCAATTCGGTAAGTTTTGAGTTTGCCTTTCTTTTTAACAATGGTCTGTGTACTCGCCTCGCCGAGTTCGCCATTGACGAGCATTTGCCGCAGTTGCAGCTGTGAGCTGAGCTGGTCGCTGTAATCGCTTTTCAGGGCTTTCTGCCAGGGCTTTTGGGTTTTGTTGTCGCTGACAATGCCGCGGGCCCAGTCGAACACTATGTGCTGATTCTGCTTGCTGTTGACGTTGTTGCTGTAGCGATAGCGCAGTGGGCGCAATTGGCCGTCGCGGTTTTCAATCAGGCTCTCCTCATCCACTTTTAGAAAGAATAGTGAGGCCTGCTGGCTGAGTCGCCAGTGCTCGCCGTCGCGCTG
>JBFKEA010000068.1:0-10489 GCA_041619375.1 Spongiibacter sp.
CTCGGGCTTGAACCGAGACTAGGCAGAAAGCATGGACACCAAGCAAAAGCGATTATTGATAGTGGGTTGTGGCGATATCGGCGGCGGTGTGGCCAGCCACTATCTGGCAAGGGGCTGGCAGGTGCAGGGCTTGCGGCGCGATATCAGCAAGCTGCCGCCGGGGGTGGAGGGACTGGCCGCTGACCTCAGCGATGCCGACAGCATTCGCGCGCTGGGGCCATTGCAGGCCGATTATGTCGTGATGACGCTGACGCCACTGAGTTACAAGCCCGAGGGCTATCGCAAAATATTCGAAGAGGCGCTGGCGACCTTAATGGCCGGTCTGCAAGCGCCACAGCACCTGCTGTTTGTGTCGAGCAGTGGCGTTTACGACCAGAGTGGTCACGAGTGGGTTGACGAGGACAGCGCGACTGAGCCGTCGCGGTTTTCCGGGCAGAGCATCCTAAAGGCGGAGCAGCGTATTGCCGCCAGTGCTTGGCCGCACAGTATTGTGCGCTTTGCCGGCATATACGGGCCGGGGCGACTGCAGATGATCACCAAGGTGCGCGGCGGTGAGTGTGTACCCGATGAGCCGCTGCACTACAGCAATCGCATTCACCGCGACGACTGTGTGGGTTTTCTCTGCCACTTGATCGATCGCGTGGAGGCCGGTGACAGTGTGGAAAATTGCTATCTCGGTGTCGACGATATGCCGGTGGCTATTCAGCAAGTGCAGCGCTGGCTGGCTGAGCAGCTGGGGGTGCCCTATCGCCAGAGCGGTGAGCCGATTGCGCGCACCGGCAGCAAGCGCTGCAGCAACCGACGCCTGCGCGACAGCGGCTACGCATTGCGCCACCCGGATTACCGCAGCGGCTTTGCCGAGCTGCTTAAGGAACTCGGCAGTTAGCGCTTACAGTGCCAGAATGACTTCGATTTCTACCATGGCGCCGCGCGGCAGAGCGGCGACTTGCACGCAGGCGCGGGCGGGGTAGGGCTCGGCAAATTCAGCGGCCATCACCTCGTTGACGGCGGCGAAATCGCCGAGGTCGGTCAGCGAGATATTCACCTTCACTGCATCGTTCAGACTGCCGCCGGCAGCGGCGGCCACCGCGCTCAGATTTTTAAATACCTGCTGAGTTTGTTCGCTGATGCCGCCCTCGATCATTTCCATGGTCTCTGGAATCAACGGGATCTGGCCCGACAAAAATACCATGTTGCCGGTTTTTACCGCCTGCGAGTAGGGGCCGATGGCGGCGGGTGCACGCTCAGTACTGATGATTTCTTTGTTGCTCACGGAAGACTTCCTTTCTGCTGTATTCACGGCGCCGCGCGGCGCCTCAGTGTTTTTCGCGGGTGACTTTCAGTGCCGCGGGGATATTGCGTATGCGCCGCATGATACTGGCCAGGTGCACCCGAGAGCGCACGCCGATTACTAGATGGATGGTACTGATTTTCGGGTTCTCATCTTCGACGCTGATCTTTTCGATGCTGGCGTCGGCGCCGTTTACGCGGGTGGCGAGTACGGCAATTATGCCCCGCTGTTTGCTCAACTCTACTTTCAGCTCTACCGAGAAATCGCGGTCGATGTCTTCGGCCCAGCTCAGCGGCACCACGCGCTCGGGGGTGTTGCGCAGCTCGATACTGTTGTGACAGTTTTCGCAGTGCACCACCACGCCTTTTTCGGCGCTGACGATACCGACGATATGGTCGCCGGGGATGGGATAGCAGCAGCGCGCAAAATTAACCAGGAAACCCTCAGTGCCATGAATGACCATGGTCTGGCGCTGATTACTGGCCGGCAGGGCGTCGTCATCGCTGTCGCCGAGTTCGTCGCGCAGATTTAGCAACTGGCGCGCGGTTAAATAGGCGACGCGGTTACCCAGGCCGATCTGCTCGAAAATATTGTCAGCGGACTTGGCGTGGGTGGCATCCACCAGCTGCTCGAGATGCTGCTCGCCAAAGTTATCGAGGCTCTCGTCCATACTGCTCAACGCGCGGTCCAGCATGCGCCGACCCAGCGAAACCGCCTCGGTGCGGCGCTGATGCTTGAGGAAGTGGCGAATGCCACTGCGCGCCTTGGCGGTAACGACAAAATGCAGCCAGGCCGGGTTGGGTTGCGCGCCGGGGGTGGTAATCACCTCCACGGTTTGGCCGCTTTGCAGGGCTTCTGACAGCGGTGCGAGGCGGCGGTTGATACGACAGGCGACGCAGCTATTGCCGACATCGCTGTGCACGGCATAGGCAAACTCGACCGCGGTGGCGCCGGCGGGCAGCTCCATGATGTCGCCGCGAGGGGTAAATACATAGACCTCGTCGGGGAACAGATCGATTTTGACGTTTTCAATAAATTCCAGCGAGTCGCCGGCGCGCTGCTGCATTTCCAGCAGGCCCTGTACCCACTGACGGGCGCGGGCGTGGCTGGAGTTGCCGCGCGGTTCCAGCTCGCTGGATTTGTAAAGCCAGTGGGCGGCGATGCCGTTGTTGGCCATTTCCTCCATTTCCTGGGTGCGGATCTGGATTTCAATGGGCACGCCCTGCATGCCGAACAACACGGTGTGCAGTGACTGATAGCCGTTGGCTTTGGGAATGGCGATGTAATCTTTAAACTGCCCCGGCACCGGCTTGTACAGGGCGTGGACACAGCCCAGCACCCGATAGCAGCTGTCCACTGAGTCGACAACGATGCGAAAGGCGTAGAGATCCATGATCTCCTTGAGCGATTTGCGCTTGTTGCGCATCTTGCTGTAAATGCTGTAGAGGTGCTTTTCGCGGCCGATGACATGGGCCTTGTGCCCTTCTTCCTGCAGGCAGCTTTCAATGCTTTCCTGAATGCTGGCGATGGTTTGCTTGCGGTCGCCAAAGCGGGTGCGAATTGCCTTGCTGATGCGCTGTGCGCGCATTGGGTGCATGGCCTGAAAACCGAGATCTTCAAATTCCACGCGGATATTGTGCATACCCAGGCGCTGGGCAATGGGCGCGTAGATCTCCAGGGTTTCGCGGGCGATGCGGCGGCGCTTGGCGGGGGGCATCACCCCCAAGGTGCGCATATTGTGCAAGCGGTCGGCCAGCTTGACGAGGATAACGCGGATATCCTTGGCCATGGCCAGCGCCATTTTTTGGAAATTTTCAGCCTGTTGCTCGGCCTTGGACTGAAACTCGATACGCGTCAGTTTTGACACGCCGTCGACCAGCTCGGCCACGGCATCGTCAAACTGCTCGCTGAGATCCTGCTTGCTGATCGCCGTGTCTTCGATCACGTCGTGGAGCATGGCGGCCATCAAGCTCTGGGCGTCGAGGCGCATCTCCGACAGAATGCCGGCCACCGCCAGGGGGTGTGTGACATAGGGCTCGCCACTGCGGCGGTTCTGGCCTTCGTGGGCTTGTTCGGCGTAGTAATAGGCGCGCCGCACCTGATCGACCTGTGCGGCGGAAAGATAATTACGCAGGGTTTCGGCGAGGGCGTCGATAGATTGCGCCGGCTCCGGTTTACCGTGTTGGTAATTGAAGAAGCTGTATTGGTGCATCGACACCCCGAGCCGAGTATTTACAGAGGTTGTGCGCCCAGCTCTACGCCCAAGTCGAGTTCCGGCTCTTCGGCAACGACATCGGCAGCCATAATTTCTTCGCGAGTGATTTTGCCTTCGGCAATTTCACGCAGCGCCAGTACGGTGGGCTTGTCGCCTTCTTCGGCTACCAGTGGCTCTTTGCCGCCGGTGGCCAGTGCGCGGGCGCGCTTGCTGGAAACCATTACCAATTCAAAACGGTTATCTACTGCCGACAGGCAGTCTTCTACAGTGATACGGGCCATGAACGCTTTCCTGATTTGCTAATCGTCAGCAGCGATGGGCACCGCCGACAGTTATCCACAGTCTATCAAACTTCGCGGGGCTATGTCAGCAGCGCAGCCAGTAAGTCTTGGTGACGCTGCTGTTGCTTGCTCAGCTGCAGGCGATGGCTGAGCAGGACCGCCTTGAGTTCGTTGAGGGCGATTTCGAAATCGTCGTTGATGACCACATAGTCGCCCTCAACATAGTGCGACATTTCCGCAACGGCCGCCGACATGCGGCGGTTGATCACCGTCACGTCGTCCTGGCCGCGGCCGGTCAGGCGTTCGCGCAGGGCTTGCTGGGAGGGCGGCAGAATAAAAATCGACACGGTGTCGGGCATCAGCTTGCGCACCTGCTGGGCGCCCTGCCAGTCGATCTCCAAAATCACATCGCGGCCACTGGCCAAGGTAGCTTCTACCCACTGCTGGGAAGTGCCGTAGTAATTGTCGAACACTTGGGCGTGTTCGAGAAAGGCGCTGTCCTGCAGCATGGCGGCAAAGGTGTCGTGGGACACAAAGTGGTAATTCACGCCATCGCGCTCGCCGGGACGCATCGCGCGGGTGGTGTGCGACACCGACACCTGAACATTGTCCAGCTCGTCCAGTAAGCGCGCGACCAAGCTGGTTTTGCCGGCACCCGAGGGGGCCGAAACAGTGAAAAGAGTCCCCTGGCTTTGTTGCATTGCGCCGATATCCCATAGTGGTGAATTAGGACTGGGAGTATACGGCCTGGTTGCCGCGACGTCACCGTGAGGGGGGGCTAAGCGGCGGGTGACATTTGTTTAATCTTTGCCGTCGTCGCCATGCGCTAGACTCGGGCTAATAACAATACTAAACAGAGCGTCGAGTGGGTGAAACGAATGCGGAAAAAGCGCCTTGCGTATGGCTTGTGCTTAGCGGCGGTTGCGGCAGTATTAGCGGCCTGTGAGCCGGCCCCTGAACCGCCCGAGCAGGAAGAAGAAGTCGAGGCGCTGGCGGTGCATACGGTGCAGCTTGAAGCGACGACTTGGCAGCTGCAATTTGCCAGTTACGGCCATTTCGAATCCACCGAAAAAATCACCATCAGTGTTAACTTCTCTGGCACGGTGGAAACCGTGCATTTTCACGACGGCCAGAGTATCTCGGCAGGGCAGTTGTTGCTCGAGCTGGATGACCGCAAGCAGCAGCTGCATTTACAGCAAGCCCAGGCCAGTGTGGAGAGCGCGAAAGCGGAGCTGGAGAAGGTTCGCAGCACTTATTTCCGTTATCGCGGCTTGATGTCCAGTGGCGCCTTGTCGCGCGAGCAGCTTCGCCAGAGCAAGGCCAATTTCGAGCGCGCGCTGGCCGAAACCCAGGAAGCTGAGGCGGCCCTGGCCTTGGCTAATCAAGACCTGCGTGAAACCCGCATTATCAGCCCGGTAGACGGGGTGGTCACCCAGCGCAATGTGGATGCCGGGCAGACGGTATTGCCCGGCAACCCACTGGCAGTGGTGCAAGTTGCCGACACCCTGCGTGTGGTGACCTTTGTCGGTGAGCGATTAGTTAATCAGCTGCGCCTCGGTGATCTCGCCGAAGTTGCCAGCCCGGCAGTGCCGGGCAAGCGCTATCAGGGCCGCGTCGAGCTGGTCAGCTCGGCGGCGGACCCTCAAACCGGAAATTTCATTGTTAAGCTCACCGTCAATAACCGCGAGCGCCTGCTGCGACCGGGCATGTCGGCGACGCTGACGATGAGCGGTATCGAGCGCAGCAATACGCTGGTGATTCCCAAGCCGCTAATGGTGGATCGCAACCGGCGGCGGGTAGTGTATCTCTACCGCGACGGTGTGGCGCGTGAGGTGGAGCCGGTATTAGGGGTCGGCGTTGGCGACATGCTGCCGGTGCTTGCCGGCTTGAGTCAGGGTGATCGCGTGATTACCTCCTATCTGGATCTGTTGGCTGACGGCCAGCCGGTGAAACTGGCGGAAGCGCTGCAGCCGGCGGCGCTGGAGACAGCGCCATGAAGTCACTGATCGGCTTCTTTGTGCGGCGGCCGCTGTTGGTCAATCTTTTTTTAGTGATGATATTTCTCGGCGGTTACGTCGTTACCAAGTCGCAGGTGTACAGCAGCTATCCGTCTATTGATACCGGCTTTTTTGCGGTGACTACTGTGCGTCCAGGGGCGAGCGCTGAAGATGTGGAGCTGTCGGTAACCGTGCCGCTGGAAGAAGAAATTCTCAAAATCGACGGCATCGACTCTCTGCGCTCGGCCAGTATGGAGGGGCTTTCCAGCTTAACCATCCAATCTGATCCGGATAATGATCGGGCGGAGAATCGCGAGTTTCGCGACGAGCTGCAAAAGGCGATCGACAAAGCCTTTGCGCGCATGCCGGAGGATGTGCCGGAAAAGCCTGATTTGCTGGCTGAAGACCCCGACCGCACACCAGTTATGGAGATTCTGATTCACGGCAATGTCGCCGAAGATATTCTGCGCCAGACGGCGCGACGTTTGCAGACGAGTCTACGGCGGGTGCCCGGCGTCGCAGGCAGTGAGCGCCGAGGCTATCGTCGCAAGGAAGTTAAAATACTGCTCGACCCGCTAAAACTGCAGCACCTCGGTATGAGTTATGACGAGATTATCGATGCGATTAAGGGGCGCAATGTTCGCGACTCCGGCGGCTCGCTGGAGTCATTCACTTCGGAGCGGGATGTGGTCACCGTCGGCCAGTTTCGCGACCCTCGCGAGGTCGAAGAGGTGATTGTGCGGGTAGCGGGCCGCGATAATTTTGTGCGGGTGAAAGACATCGCGGAAGTGGTGGTCGACTATGAAGACTGGATGGTGCAGTCGATGGCCAATGGCGAGCCGGGCATCAGCTTGCTGGTGAAAAAGTCGGCCAACGCCAATGGCCTTAAGGTCTCTAAAGACCTTATCAATTTTATTGACCAACAGAAGGAGTTGTTGCCACCCGGGGTCGAGTTGACGCCCTTCAATGATACCACTCGCTATGCGCGCAATATGCTCGACGTCTTGTTTGGCAATGCCATGGTCGGTATGGCGCTGGTGTTTTTTTCGCTGCTGGCCTTTTTCCCGTTGCGGTTTTCCATTTGGGTCGTGGCGGGTATTCCCGCGGCAATACTGATGAGTTTTATGATGATGCCGGCGATGGGCATCACCATGAACCAGTTGAGTATCTCCGGCTTGATCCTGATGTTAGGGGTATTGGTTGACGATGGCATCGTGGTCAGCGAGGGCATATTTCAGCAAAGCGAGCGCGGCAAAAGCCCTATAGATGCTGCCATCGATGGCACTTCGGCGATTGCCGCGCCGGTACTGACCAGTTCGGCGACAACCCTGCTGGCGTTTATGCCGCTGATATTTTTATCGGGCATCGAGGGCAAGTTTCTGTGGATGTTGCCGGCGGTGGTGGTAATGGTGCTGTTGGCATCGCTTATCGAGTGCATGTTGATCTTGCCGGCGCATATGCGTCACGCCCTGGAGCACGCCCAGGCCAAGGGCCACAATACCTTGTCGCGTCGCTGGTTTGTGCCGATCGAGCGCGGCTATAGCTGGCTGATGCACAAGATGTTCAGTCATCGCATAGTGAGTTTTATTGCCATTGCGCTGCTCGCCATTGTCGCCGCGGTGTACAGTGCCAATCGGCTGGTGTTTGATCTGTATCCCGATAACGACACTGATCAAATACTCGTTAAGCTCGAATTGCCGCTGGGTGCATCGTTTGCGACAACGCGGGAGCAGGTGCTGGCCCTGGAGCGCAAACTGCTGGCTGTTTTGGATGCCGATGACCTGTTGGCAAGCAAGGTCACCATCGGCAATCACGATGTCGACAATGAGCCCTCGATTACCGAGGGGCGGCAGTCGTATTGGGGCAAGATCGACATTTACTTGCAGCCGCAAAGTGAGCGATCCCGCTCCTCTAACGAGGTGGTTGCCATCATGCGGGAGTTGTTTAAGCAGCAAACGGGTTTTAGCAGTATTCTGATCCGGCCCTATGAAAACTCGCCGCCGACAGGAGAGGCGGTGGAGTTGGATATTGTCGGCAATGACGACAGCAGGTTCCTGCTTGCCGACCAGTTGCTGCATATTCTGGCGCAGCACCCCGAAGTTGAGCAGGCGTGGAGCTCGTACAAAAGCGGCAAAGATATTGTCGACTTGGTGATCAAGCCGGAGCTGCTGGCTAACTATGGGCTGACCGTGGCCGATGTAACCCGGGCGGTGCGCATCGCCTTCGACGGTTTGCTCGTTGAAGAAATGCAAACCGTCGAAGAGCGGATCAAATTTCGCCTGCAATACCGCCAGCCCGAGCAGGGCAAGCTAGAAACCCTGCGCGGCCTCAGTATCATCAATAAGCGCGGCCAGCCGGTGCTGTTAGACAATATCGTCAGCCTTGAAACACGGCCCAACGAAGCGACGATATTTCATTATTTTGGTGATCGCACCGTCACCGTTTACGCCAGCATCGATAAAGAAAAAATATCCGTCGCAGAAATTAATCGTTATGTTTCTGCCTATATTGCCGAGCAGCGACTGGCAGAGAAATTTCCGGAACTGAGAATTATTGAAGGCGGTGAAGCGGATCGGCAGCAGTCGGCGCTGGGCAATATTGGCGACGCGGCACTGCTCAGCATTGCCAGCATCGCCCTGCTGTTGGTGTTGCTGTTTAACTCGGTAACGCAGCCGCTACTGGTAATGATGGTGATTCCGCTGGGCGTCATCGGCACGCTGTTTGTGTTTGCGCTGCAGGGCGCCGAACTGAGCCTGTCGGCGCTCACCGGCTTTACCGGCTTGGCGGGGATTTTGGTCAATGATTCGCTGATCATGATCGACCAGTTAAACCGGGCCCGCCGCGGCGGCATCATAGATCGGGAGACCTTAGTGCGCACCGCGCAAACCCGGCTGCGGCCGATATTCCTGACCACCATTACCACCGCCCTGGGTTTGTACCCGGTAGCCTATGGCACCTTCGGCACTAACCCCACGATTGCGCCTATTGCGATGGTGATGTTGTGGGGGGTGATACTGGGTAGTGTAATCACCTTGTTTTATCTGCCCAGCCTGTATGCGCTGGAGCAGGACCTGCGGCACCTGCTGTGGCGTCGCTGCAAGGCGACGAAGCCGCAGGCATAGTCAGCGCTAATAAACTTACTCGATGTTTTGGATCTGCTCGCGCATTTGCTCGATCAGCACTTTTAACTCCACCGCCGCCTGGGTGCTGTCGGCGACCACCGCTTTTGAGGACAGGGTGTTGGCCTCGCGGTTGAGTTCCTGCATAAGAAAGTCCAGCCTGCGGCCGGCAGCGCCGCCTTTGTTGAGCACGCGGCGGACTTCTTTAACGTGGGTGTCCAGGCGGTCCAGCTCCTCGTCAACGTCGGCCTTTTGGGCGATCAGCGCCATTTCCTGTTCCAGACGGTCGCTGTCGAGTTCGGCTTGCAGTTCGGCGAGGCGGCTGCGCAATTTGTCGCGCTGGCCGGCAACGATCTCCGGCATGCGTTGGCGCAGCTGGGCGACGATTTGATCGATACTGTGCAGACGCTGCTCGATCAGTTGGGCTAGTGCGGCTCCTTCGCGCTGGCGATTGTCGCGCTGGTCGGCCAGCACCTCGGCAAAGGCGGTGAGCAAGTCCTTGCTAATGGTATCGCCATCGGGTTCGGCACTCTGCATAACGCCGGGCCAACGCAGCACTTCCAGCACGTTGATGGGCGCCGCGTGGGTGATGTCGGCGCGCAGCGCGTGGGCGGTGTTCAGCAATTGCTCGGCCAATTCGTGATTGAGGCTGAGCTGCTGCTCTTGCTCTTTTAAGTTCAGGCGCAGCGAGCACTCCACCTTGCCGCGCTGCAGGGCGCCGCGCAGGCGCTCGCGGAGCTCAGGCTCAAGCTGTCGCCAATTCTCTGGTAACTTAAAGGACAACTCCAGGTAGCGGTGATTGACGGAGCGCAATTCCCAGATGGCCGTCCCCCAGTTGTGTTCACTGCGGCGGTGGGCAAAGGCGGTCATACTGCTGATAGTCACGGGCGTCCCCTATTGCGTAATGCGTGTGGTGAAAAGCCATTGTAGCGGGAATCGCCTTTCGCTTCAGTGGCACTGGCGCAGGTATACTGTGTCGCTTCAGCTAAGGAGATGATTATGAGTTTTGTTCGACCCAGTGGCCGCAGCGCCGACCAGAAGCGAGAGCTGCGCATCAGCCGCAACTACACCTGCCATGCCGAGGGCTCGGTGCTGGTGGAAACCGGGGCGACGAAGGTGCTGTGTACCGCTTCGGTGGATGCCAGTGTTCCGCCATTTTTGCGCGGCAAGGGGCAGGGCTGGGTGACGGCGGAATACGGCATGTTGCCGCGCAGTACCGGCAGTCGCATGGGCCGCGAGGCGGCGCGGGGCAAGCAGTCGGGTCGTACCCAGGAAATTCAGCGCTTGATTGGCCGCTCGCTGCGCGCGGCGGTTGACCTGCAGGCGCTCGGCGAGCATACCATTACCCTGGATTGCGATGTGATTCAGGCGGACGGTGGTACCCGCACTGCATCGATCACCGGCGCCTGCGTGGCCATGGTGGATGCGATTCGCCACTTGCAGCGCAATGGCGCGATTTCGGTCGATCCGCTGAAGCAGCTGGTGGCGGCGGTGTCGGTGGGGGTGTATCAGGGCCGTGCGGTGCTGGATCTCGACTATATCGAGGATTCCGGCGCGGAAACCGATATGAATGTGGTGATGGACGA
>JBFKEA010000069.1:0-10477 GCA_041619375.1 Spongiibacter sp.
TAGCATTGCTGTCGACGTCACCCGCTTTGCCGAGACTATTGGCTTTGCCTTTATCTGCGACCCGGACGGCAATTGGATTGAACTGTTTGGCGGCTGCTAGTCGTCAACGGCGATGGCGTATTTGCGCATTTTTTCTATCAACGTGGTGCGCCGCAGCCCCAATAAGCCAGCTGCACGACTGACAACATTATCCGCAGCCATTAACGCCTGACGTATGCGCCGCTGCTCGTGCTTTGCCAACTCGTCCTTCAAGCACAGTCCTTCAGCCGGCCAGTCAGCCTCAGCCCCGCTGGATTCAGCGGGCGCCGGCGCCACCTCCTGCAAGGACACCTCGCCATGACGGTAGCTGTCCGGCAAGTCCTGTGCGGCGACCACTCGCTCCGGAAACATAATCAGTAGGCGCTCAAGCAAATTGGCCAGCTCGCGAACATTTCCCTCCCAACGGTGAGCTTGCAACGACGCTACCGCCGAAGGTGCTAGACGCAAGACACCCAGCCCATCGTCGGCAAGTTGTTGGCAAATACTTTGCAACAGCGCGGGAATATCCTCTCGCCGCTCCGCCAGTGGTGGCACTTGCAAAGGGAAGACATTTAGCCGGTAATACAGGTCCTCTCGAAACTTGCCGGCGGCAATCATCGCCGGTAAGTCGCGGTGGGTCGCAGCCACAATGCGCACATCAGCACTGCGGCTTTGACTCGAGCCCACCCGCTCAAAGCTGCGCTCCTGAATAGCACGTAGAATTTTGACCTGCATCTCCAGTGGCATATCGCCAATTTCATCGAGAAACAGGGTGCCTCCGTCCGCCAGTTCAAAGCGACCTGCACGACTAGATATTGCCCCGGTAAACGCTCCCCGCTCATGCCCAAACAACTCGGACTCCAACAGCTCACGGGGTATTGCCCCGCAGTTAATCGGCACAAAGGGCCCCTTGCTGCGCCCCGACAAACGGTGAATAGCCTGGGCCACCAATTCCTTACCCGCGCCAGAAGGGCCGTTGATTAACACCGTCACCGACTTGTCTGAGACCTGAGACAGTAACTGACAGAGCTCGCGCATAGCTGGGCTATGCGCAATTAAACCGTGATCGCACAACGGCAGGCGCTCGCCCTCCAATACCCTACCAAGGCGGGCCAAACCCTCCAGCAGACTATCCAGCAAGGGCGAGCGAAGTTCAGCCAGGCAGTGCTGCGAGGCAAACCGCTGACGAACGTCCGCCTCGATCAAGCAGGGCAACTTAGCCAGCTCAGGACTCAGCTCGTGCTCAACTGCGCCGTGCGCCAAGAGCAGGGCGTTCGCCAAAGCCCTGTCATCGACACAGACTACCTCGCCCTGCGGATAAACGGCCTCGAGTAATGTTCGGTAGCGAGCGCGACTGGTTTCGTCGGCGTGAATATACAGATTGATGCGAAGCGTCATGACCGGCATTCATATGTCGTTTTTTTGACTATATCGAAGATCCAGCCCAGCATCCAGAGACGCGAGTCAATTTTATGACAGCCATTCGCCCGCCCTAGGCATCGACTAACTGCCGACTAGCCAACCACGCAGACAAGTCCCTAGCAGACATCGGCCGCGCAAAATAATAGCCCTGCACCTGATGACAGCCCAGCTGCTGTAATTGCTGCCAGTCGGCCAATCGCTCGACCCCTTCAGCCACCACATCCAGCCCCAGACGCAGCGATAATTCGGTCACCGCAGAGACCACAGCCGCCTTCTCCGGCGCCTCCGCGATATTGTGAACAAAACTGCGGTCGATTTTTAAGGTATTCAGCGGAAAGCGCAGTAAATAGCTTAGTGAGCAGTAACCGGTACCAAAATCGTCTAGGGCAATACGAAAGCCCTGCTCATGGAGGAGGCGCACACAGTCTGCAGCGCTCTCATCAGCAATCAATACACCCTCAGTAATCTCCAGCTCCAATTGCGAGGTCGGCACCCCCGCCTTCGCCGCCGCACCCACGCAAAAGTCTACAAAGCTAGGGTCACGCAGCTGTTTGGTGGAAATATTGAGCGACAGCACACAGCCCTGTAATTCGGTGCCATGCCAACGCCGCAGCTGCTCGCACGCCTGAGAAAACACCCAGTGTCCAATCTCAATAATTTGGCCACTTTCTTCGGCCAATGGAATAAATGCCGCCGGAGAAACGTCGCCGAGGCGAGGGTTTTTCCAGCGCAGCAAGGCCTCGGCGCCGCGCAGCCGGCTGCCGTCAATCGACAGCAGAGGCTGATAATACAATTGCAACTCGCCATTACTCAGCGCCGAGGCTAACTCGGTCTGAAATGCCAGCTGCTGACTGAGGCGCGGCATCATGTCCGGCAAATAATAGCTCAAGCGCCGGCGCCCGGCGGTTTTGGCCTCGTGCAAAGCCAAATCGGCGTATCGCATCAAGCCGCGACCATCCAACTCCGCACTGGAAAAACTGATGCCCAGACTGGCGGTCAAGGTAAGGGGCTGACCGCGAAAGTAAAATGGCCGTTCAACCAAGGTGAGAATCTCTGCCGCCAACTCCGCAATACTGTCGCGCTGCGCCGCCCCCTCGCCGTCAAGACACACCAGTACCCCGAAGGAGTCAGCCGCCAATCGCGCCAAAAGTCGGCCATTGTCCAGCAACCCACTGGGGTCACCGCCGGCAATCTCATCGAGTAATTCACCGCTGACAACATCTCGTAACTGCAGCGCCGAACGCAAGCGCTGCGCTAACTCTACCAACAAGGTATCACCACAGCTGTGGCCCAACACATTATTCAAGCGACTGAAGTGATCAATATCCAAGTAAAAAAACGCGAGACTGCCACCAGAGCGATGCTGCAGGGGAATCATGACATCGAGGCTGCGCTCAATCAGCAAGCGATTGGCGAGCCCAGTCAAGGGGTCAAAATAGGCGTGACGCGCCATCTCGCGCTGCGCTTCGCGCCGTTCGGTAATATCGATACAGACGCCCGACACTTGCACCATGCCATGTTCATCATCTTGAGACCGGCATAACTGCAATTCGATAAGGCGCCACTGACCATTGGGGTTACACCAGCGGTATGACTCGCAGGATTCCCGCCCCAGAATCACCACCTGATTGAAATTTTCGCGTAACCGCTCACGGTCATCCTGGTGAAAAAGCTCGGAAAGGAAACGCGACAAACGGCCTTCATCCACAGCACTATTATCGACATCGCTAATGCCAAACAAGTCACCATTGAATATCCGAAAGCGCCGACGACCCAAGTCGTACTGCCAGTGAGCCATACGAATAAGGCGCTGCGCCTGACGCTGCACTTGTTTGACATAATTCAACGAGGCGATATTCCGCTGCTGCTTTACCATGCGTTCAATGGTGCGGATAAAAACCTTGGGCTGAAACACCAGCACCAGTTCGTCCACGCCCGCCTCGTACAGGGCTTCGATATTCGCCTCCTGCTGAGGGCAATCTGCCAGCAGCGCGATCACGGGCAAGTGCAAATTCTTGAAATACAAACAACAGCGCACCTGCTCCTGCAGGCCGAGACTGTCATCAAGGATAATCGTGTCGCAATGAATCAGGCTCGCCACCGCCTCAATATCGTCAGCCGAGCGAACATGAAGAGAATAGCCATCAGGCAAGATTAATAGCTCGCAGCGACCACTCTGACTCTGGCCTGTATCTTCCAACCACAACAGCGATGCAGAAAACTCATCATCGCTGCTCCATATATCAGGAGCCATTACAACCCGCCTTATTTATACCGCTTGTACGGCAGAATTCTTATCGTAATTACCATTGCAGAGCGCGCCAGCCCAGCAAAAGCTATGCATGGCAGCGTCATCGTCATCGTCATCGTTGATAATAGCGCGCATACCGGCACTTAAAAAGTACGGCTATAAATATAAGTGGCGCTGCTTGCTCGCGGTGCTTACTTGCTGCAAAATCGCGCCTGCAGCCTTACGCCACACAATTGCCGTCATCAGGAACCATCCATGTCTAACTCCCAGCCCCCCGTGTACTACCTCACCTGGGACGAGCTTCACCGCGACACCCGCAACCTCGCGCGAAGACTGCTAGACAAACCCTGGAAGGGTATTATCAGCATCGCCCGCGGTGGCCTGGTGCCCGGCGCTATTCTCGCCCGGGAACTTAACCTGCGGGTCGTCGACACCCTGTGTATCGCCAGCTATGACCACGACCGCCAAGGCGAAATTAATGTGCTTAAAGCGGTAGAGGGCGACGGTGATGGCTACCTGCTAGTCGACGATCTGGTCGACACCGGTGGCACGGCAAAAATTGCCCGCCAGTTATTACCCAAAGCCACCTTCGTGACCATCTATGCCAAACCGCAGGCCATGGAATTAGCGGAGTATTACACCCGCGAATTCGCTCAGGATACTTGGATACATTTTCCCTGGGATATCGAACACAGCTACAGCGAACCCCTGGTAAAGTAGCTTTTGCGCGGCGGCGGCATTGCCAGTAGAATCTGCCGCTTATGCATTCGCCCCGGTGGCACAGCTGGATAGCGCGGCCCCCTCCTAAGGGGCAGGTCAGAGGTTCGAATCCTCTCCGGGGCACCAATACCAAAACACCCAGCCACCAGCTGGGTGTTTTGGTATTGGGCGCGCGCAGGGGCGGAGAAGCTCTGCAGCTTCGCTAAATCGCATCGCGATTTAGACCGGGCACAGCGAGCCCGAAAGGAGCAGAAACACACCCAAGGTTACTACCACCCATCCTCCCCGCCACTCTCCGCCAGCCACCCCCGGTCATGCTTGAGCCATCGGCAAATGGCACCGTCCGGACGGTGTTTGGGCATTGAGCCTCACGAAAATGCAAATACTAATGCGGCCAACCCTCAGAGGATTAGAGGCACTCGATCAGACCTCGGCCACAACAGCGCAAAGCGCGGCAGCAAATATAAAAAAACCCCGGTAGCAGCTAAGCACCGGGGCCAATACGGAGAGACGTCGCAGCGAGACAGAAACGTCAGAGAGAGGGGGGAGACATCTGCCCCGCTGCGACAAAATAAACAATAATCATTCTCATTATTATTTGCAAGCACTTTCTCCAGCTCGAAATCCTCAAGCCTCGATTTCGATTAACACCTCGCCCGGCGTGACTCGGTCACCCTTGCTGACATGAATATCAGTCACAGTACCGGCAATGGGTGCCTGCACCTCGGCCTCCATTTTCATCGCCTCCGTTACCAGCACCGCCTGTCCCGCTTTCACCACATCGCCCTGGGCGACCAACACCTCGACAATATTGCCCGGCATATTGGTCGTCACATGCCCCGGCTTACTGGCCTGCTGACGACCACTCACGCCCTCGGCCTGGTATTCATTCAGCGCCTCGAACACCACCTCCTCAGGCATGCCATCCAAGGTCATATACAGGTGGCGCTTGCCCTTACCCTTGATCCCCACCCCGGTAATGGCCACCTGATAACGCTCGCCGTGTACATCAATCACAAACTCCGTCGCGACCCCGCCCTCACTGACCGGGCGACCACTCGGCGCCGGCGCTTCCAGCACCTCCGGCTGCAAGCTGCCATCGCGGCGCTGCTGCAAATAGCTGCGCCCCAAATCGGGGAACATGGCATAAGTCAGCACATCTTCCTCGCACTCCGCCAAATCGCCAATCTCGCCGCGCAGCTTGGCCATTTCCGCGGGCAGTAAATCCGCCGGGCGCACCTCAATCACGTCTTCACTGCCAATCGCCTTGGCGCGCAACTCCGCATTAATCTCGCCCAGCGCCGCTCCGTAGTGCCCCTGCAGGTAGCGTTTCACCTCATTGGTGATTGTTGTATAAGGCTGCTCGGCCAGGATATTCATCACTGCCTGGGTGCCGACGATTTGCGAGGTCGGGGTGACCAGTGGCGGATAGCCCAGGTCCTTGCGCACTCGCGGGATCTCGGCAAACACCTCATCTATACGATTTAAGGCGCCCTGTTCTTTCAACTGGTTGGCAAGGTTCGACATCATCCCGCCCGGCACCTGGTTGATCTGCACGCCGACATCCTCTCGGGTAAACTCACTCTCGAACTGCTGGTATTTTTTACGCACCGTCCAAAGCTGTTTGGCAATGCCCTGCAAGGCGACCAGGTCCAGGCCCGTGTCGTAAGGCGTGTCTTTTAAGCCCGCCACCATGGTTTCCGTTGCCGGGTGGCTGGTACCATTGGCAAAGGCAGAAATTGCAGTGTCGATAATATCCACTCCCGCCTCTACCGCCTTTAGCTGACACAGTCCCGCCAGCCCAGAGGTCATGTGGGAGTGCAAGGCCAAAGGCAGCTCAAACTCGGCTTTCAAGGCGCTCACCAATTCTTCGGTGGCCGCAGGGGTCAACAAGCCCGCCATATCTTTAATGGCCAGTGAATCGATCCCCATATTGACCATATCCCGAGCCTGCTGCACAAAGGTGTCGATATTGTGCACCGGACTGGTGGTATAGCAGATCGTGCCCTGCGCGTGCTTACCGGATTTTTTAACGGCGGCGATAGCGGTCTGTACATTGCGCACATCGTTCATGGCATCAAAGATACGGAAGATATCCATGCCATTGTCGGCAGCTTTTTGTACAAAAGCCTCCACCACGTCGTCAGCGTAGTGGCGATAGCCCAGCAGGTTCTGACCGCGCAGCAACATTTGCAGCTGGCTATTGGGCAAGGCCTCGCGCAGCTGGCGCAGTCGCAGCCAGGGGTCTTCCTTTAAAAACCGAACGCAGGCGTCGAAGGTGGCCCCGCCCCACACCTCCAGCGACCAATAGTCCAGTGCATCCAGCTCGGCGCAAACCGGCAGCATATCTTCGGTGCGCAAGCGCGTAGCAATCAGCGACTGATGGCCGTCGCGCAGCGCCACGTCGGTAATTTTCACCGGCTTTGCGGCAGGCCGTGTAGGTGATGATTTCATAGTGCCTTCCTTTGATCGTTGCACAGCGGGTTCGCCCCCAGCGGTCATCGTTATAAGCTTAGAGCCCGGCGTGGGCAGCAATCGCCGCCGCCACCGCCAGCGCCAATTCCTCGGGCCGACTCTTGTCTGAGTAGTTGGTTAATTCCGGGTGACTCTCGACAAAACTGGTGTCGAAATTCCCCGCGCGAAAATCCGGGTGCTTGAGGATCTG
Organism: Spongiibacter sp.; assembly: GCA_041619375.1. Lineage (GTDB taxonomy): Bacteria > Pseudomonadota > Gammaproteobacteria > Pseudomonadales > Spongiibacteraceae > Spongiibacter. The sequence continues at coordinate 7,077 of JBFKEA010000069.1, forward strand.
CTGATAATAGGGCGCGGTGGTGCGCACCCCCTGCACCCGCATATCATTGAGCGCCCGGGCGCCGCGATTGAGCGTCTCCTCCCAGGTCAGCCCCCACACCACTAACTTCAGACACATCGAATCGAAATACGGCGGAATGCTGTACCCGGTGTAAATTGCCGTATCGGTGCGCACCCCCGGCCCGCCGGGCGCGTAGTAACGACTAATCTTGCCGAAGCTCGGCAAAAAATCGTTTTTTGGGTCCTCGGCATTCACGCGGAACTGCAGGGCATAGCCGCGGTAACTGATATCCTCTTGGCGATACCCAAGCGGCAAACCCGAGGCGATGCGAATCTGCTCGCGCACGATATCGACCCCGGTAATCTGCTCGGTAATGGTGTGCTCCACCTGCACCCGGGTGTTCATTTCCATAAAGTAAATCTGATTATCGGCCAGCAGAAACTCCACCGTGCCGGCATTTTCATAACCGACCGCAGTGGCTGCGCGCACCGCCAAGTCGCCGATGTAGCTGCGCTGCTCCGGGGTGAGCTGGGGCGACGGGGCAATCTCTATCAACTTTTGATTGCGTCGCTGAATAGAGCAATCGCGCTCGAACAAATGAATTACATTGCCGTGGCCGTCGGCCAGGATCTGCGCCTCGATATGACGCGGCTTGACGATACACTTCTCCAGAAACACGTCAGCGCGGCCAAAGGCCTTGGTCGCCTCCGACACCACACGGCCATATTGCCGGCGCAGCTCATCCTCGCTGTCGCAGCGGCGAATACCGCGCCCGCCGCCCCCCGATGTTGCCTTGAGCATCACCGGATAACCAATGTCAGCCGCCACCGCCACCGCCTCGTCGACGTTCGCGAGATTGCCCTCAGTGCCCGGCGTCACCGGCACCCCGGCCGCCACCATCGCCCGGCGCGCCTCGGTTTTATCGCCCATGCGGCGAATCACCTCGGCACTGGGGCCAATAAAAGTCACCCCGCGCTCGGCGCAGATCTCGGCCAATTCGGCATTTTCCGATAAAAAGCCGTAACCGGGATGCAGACCGTCGCAGCCGGTTTCCACTGCCAGCGCCACCAGCTTTCGCGGGTTGAGATAACCCTCCAGCGGATCGCTGCCAACGTTGTAGGCCTCATCGGCGCGCTTTACATGCAGGGAGAAACGGTCGGGCTCGGTATAAATCGCCGCTGAGCGAATGCCCATTTCAGCGCAGGCGCGCACAATGCGCACGGCAATCTCCCCGCGGTTGGCGATAAGGATTTTTTTCAGCATGGCACTGGCTTCCTGACAGAGCGGCTTCAGATCAGGCAACGTTAGCGGAATTGTCGAACTATAAAAAATTAATATTTATATCTTCATGTATAAGCAATATCTTATACATCTACTTCACAATAGGGAGTTGGTCGTGCAAACGAGTTACCTACAGCGCATGACTCTGCGCCAAATCGATGTATTTCTGGCGGTCTGCCAACAGCTGAGCTACTCCCGCGCCGCCGAGCAACTGGCCTTAACTCAGCCGGCCGTCAGCGCCCAAATTCGCAGCCTGGAGGGGCTGATCAAGCAGCCGCTGTTTGACTATGTCGGCCGGCAACTCTACCTCACTCCCGCCGGCGAGCTATTACAGCGCGCCGCCCGCGACCTTCAGCAGCGACTGGTCAACCTGGAAATCGAGCTCACCGAATTGCACGGCAAACTACAAGGCAAGCTAAGCATCGTCGCCGAGTCCAGCGCCGACACCCTGATACCGGCCTACATCAACCAGTTCTGCCAGCAGCATCCCGATGCGGAAATCAGCCTACAGGTGGAAAACCACCAAAACCTAATCAAGCGCCTACAAGACAATCTCCACGACCTGGCCATATTGACCATGGTGCCCAGTGACCAAGGCCTGCACTATACCCCCTTTGCCGAGCATCAATTGCTGGCCGTCGCCGCCAGCGATCACCCCCTCGCTCAGCGTGACCGCGTGACGCTGCCAGAACTACTTGCGCAGCGTCTGCTGCTGCGCGAAGCGGGTTCCGGCAGCCGCAAGGTACTGGAGGAACACTGTCTGCAGCAGAGCTGCGTGATTCGCGATGCCAGGCAACTGGGCAGCAACCAGGCGATACGCCACAGCCTGCCCGGCAGCCGCGACTGCGCGGTGCTGCCCCGCAGCGTTGCCAAACAGGGTATTGCCGAGGGCACACTGCGGGAATTGGCGGTGGAAAACTTTCCCATCCGCCGCTCTTGGTGCAGCGCCTACCAGCGCGGCAAGCACTTAAGCCCGCTGGCCACCGCCTTTTTGCACTTCCTGCATCAGACGCGCAATGAGTGGGCTACTGACTAGCCTGCCCCAAGTAGAGATTCACCCTGGAGAATTCCTCAGACTCCGCCAAATCGGGGATGGTGGTCGCGCGCTGAAATTGCACATGTCGATAGCCCGCCACCGAGAAATCTTTCACTCGAGAGTCAGCGACCAGCACCGCATCCGCGCGCTGCAGAAATTGATCTAACAATGGCAAATTGCCGCGATCGTAGAGCACATCCGCCACCAGAATGACATCGTAGCGCTGCTTATCGGCGAAGAAATCAATGCTGTAGTCCAGTTCAACGCCGTTCACTTCAGCATTCAGAGTACTGACCGCCAGAGCGTCGGCATCCAAATCGCAGGCGACCACCGCAGCCGCACCGGCGCGCGCCGCCGCGATCGCCGCCACCGCCGAACCACAGCCAAAATCCAGCACCCGCTTGCCGCGCACCAACTCGGGATGATCCAGCAGGTAGCGCGCCATCACCTGGCCACTGGCCCAACAAAAACACCAATAAGCTGGGTAGTTCATAATGCGTTGAATTTGCTCGCCATCGAGCAGGTGCTGCGGGTAGCTGTCGTCGAGCAGCCACAGGCGCAATTCCGGCGCCAAGGGCAGTGTCTGGCGGGACAATACCGCGTGGGGAAGATAGTCGCGCAAGCGCGACTGCAGGGCCTCTAATGTCGTCATAATGCTTGCTTAAATACCTGAAGAGCTTAAAAATAACTACGTGGCGCTGCGCAAATAAGGGCCGTCGCCCCGGCGCAGCCGTTGTCAATCAACCGCGAGGGCCCACAGAATGATGAGCCATGAACTAGGCGACCAACGCCTCTCGCACTGGGTGGCCGACCTCAACGAGGCCGAGCCCGAGGACTACCTTTATTGCAGCGAATGCCGCAACCCCATCAGTTACGAAAACGCTCGGGTGCGACTCAACGGCAGCCACCTGCACCGCTTTGTTAATCCGGCGGCGGTAGTATACGAGGTCTGCTGCTTTGCGTCGGCCCCCGGCGCCGACATCTGCGGTCAGGCCAGCCCTCAGCACAGCTGGTTCAGCGGCTTTTCCTGGCAGTACGCCCACTGCAGCGACTGCGGTGCCCACCTCGGCTGGTACTATGAAAA
>JBFKEA010000070.1:0-10442 GCA_041619375.1 Spongiibacter sp.
CCGGTGGTCGAGGCACTGACGCCGGTCACCGAACCGCTAACCGAAGCACTCGAGCCTGTACTCACTCCAGTTGATGCCATCGTTAACGATCTCACCGGCGGCAGCGTGACCGATGCGCTCAGCCCCAGCGATGGCGAAGGCGTGCTCGGCAATGCGCTGGGCAGCGATGCAAACCTTGAAGCTAATAGCGACAACAACGTCGAGACCGGCAATAGCGGTGACGCCAACAGCGCTAACCCACTGGCGCCGATCACCGAGCCCTTAGGCGAAGTTCTGCAACCGATCGTCGAAGCCGTCGACACCACCCTCGACCCTGTCACCGACCCGGTTGATGAATTGCTCCTCAACCCGATAGTCGATGTGCTGAGCCCCGTTACCGACAGTGCTAGTGATGCGCTAAACCCCGTGCTAGGCCCGATTGACAGCAGCATCAACAACCTAACCGAAGGCAGCGCCGTCGATGCACTGACTAGTAATGACAGCAACACCGCCGACGGTAATGGTGTGTTTAATGACACGCTCGGCGGTGAGGTCAGCAGTAGTAATAATGAGCTGCGGCCTAACGGCAACAACAACCCCGCCCTATTGGCCCTGTTCGATGCCGAACGGCTCAATACTGAGCAGTGTGTCGACAGTGACGCTGATGGTGTCTGTGACAGCCGCGATCGCTGTGCCGACACGCCAGCAGGAGAGGCCGTGCTGCCCAACGGCTGTCATTTAGATGGCGTAAGTGCGCTGCGTCTGGAAGGGGTATTTTTCGAGTTTGACAAAGCCGTGCTCACCGCCGAGTCAGTGGCAACCCTCGATGCGGCTATCGCTGTGATCAAAGCTTCGGGCGCGCCTCGCCTTGAGGTTGCCGGCCACACCGACAGCCTTGGCGATGACGACTACAATATGACGCTTTCTCAGCGCCGCGCTATAGCCGTGCAGAACTATTTCATCGAACATGGCATCGACGAAGAGCGCCTGCAGGCGCGAGGCTACGGCAAATCCCAGCCTAGCAGTGACAACGACAGCGACGCCGGTCGCGCCAAAAACCGCCGCGTCGAGCTGAAAGTACTGAACTAATAACGCGCGCCCAGCGCGCCCAATAATTTTGCTGATATCCGCTTTAGGAGAGATTACATGGCAATAGACCTGCCACCCGTTATGCCACCGGTTAACGCCGGTGCCGAACAAGTACAAGTGGCGCAACGCGCCACCAGCAGCAGCGTCGAAGCGCAAATCGACGGCACCACCGTGCGCGTTTACGGCAACCAACACCTGAGCGACGCCGATCTTCGCACCTTACTCAGCGCAGCCAAAACGCCGTCAGAAGCCGTGATTAACTTGGCTAAACGCTATTACCAAGACGGCCACTTACTGGTCAGGGTCGACTATGCCCGCCTCGTCGGCAGCGTCGCCATTCTGGTTAAACAGCTGCGCCTGAATGAGGTAACCGGCGCCGAGGAAATGCTGCCCTATTTCTCCGGGCTGGAAGGTGACGCCGACCTCAGCATTGCTGAGTTTCACCGCGCCAAAGTACTGGCCGACCTGCGCGCTCGCCGCGCGGGCTATGACTACGACATCAGCTATGTAGAACAGGGCGACGACGCAGTCGACATCGTGCTGAACCGCAAAGCCATTGAAGATCACGATGCCACTGAAATCATCGTCGAAGCCAACAACAAGGGCAGCCGCTACCTCGGCCGCTACTTTGGCCTAGCGGGCGTCAAGCACCAGTTTGAATCTGGTACCCAGGCATCACTGTCCTATCAGACCGCCTTTACGGATATGGGTGAGTCCCGCGACGGCGAAGAGCTCAACCAGCTAAGTGCCAGTGTTGACCACCCCTTTGCCTTTGGTTTGTACGGCATCGAGCTCAATTACGTCGACTATTTGCGCGAGCCGACGGTCAGCCAAATCGGCCCCGAAACTTGCACGCTTGTGGTTTTTTGCACACCCGGCGAGACCAGCACAACAGGCGTTGAGCTCGACGCTGAGATCCTGCAGGCCACGCTGCGTGGCGAACAGGTGCTGTACAGCACGCCGTGGCAGCAGTTCAGCCTGAGCCAGCGCATTGAATTTATCGATTCGACCATCGAGCAGGAAGGCAGCAGCGACAAAGCGCTGGAAGAAAACTACCAAGTACTGGAACTCGGCGGTCGCTATACCCACAACCGCTTTCAGAGCGAAGACCACAATGCCGCGCGCCTGAACGCCACCCTGAAAGTTCGCGCCGGCTTCGGCGACGGCGGCACGCTGGACAGCTATGACGACTACCGCGCCGCCTACCAGCTGCAATTCCCCAACGAGCCCGTGCCCGATATTGTAGCCCAGGCCCGCAGCGCCGAGTTTATCGCCCTGCTGACCGCACTGAGCTACGAGCAGCGCGTTGGCGAAGGCCTGACGCTAACGGCAAAAGCCCGCGGGCAATTTGCCGACGAGCAACTTCCCCAGCAACAGCAGTTTGTGCTGGGCGGCATGGACAGCCTCAGTGCCTACCTGCCGGGTGTATTAATCGGTGACGAAGGCTATCACCTGAAAGTCTCGCTCGATAAAGCACTGAAGGCGGCTGAAGGCTTCACGCTGACGCCGTCGCTGTTCGCCGAATACGGCGGCAGCTGGTACAACAATACCAACAGCGAATTCGGCGACGAGCAAGCCTTGGCCGACGCCGGTCTGCGCCTGAAATTGGAGTACGGCGACTTTCTCTACTCTGAGCTGGTCGCTGCCAAATCCATCTATGATGACGTTGCCAACGAAGACTTCACCAAAGAGCTGGAAGCCGATTTCTACTGGCGTCTGCGCCTGACCTTCTAAGTCTGCAAGCCCCGTACCCGGGGCCGACAGCCACAGACCTGAAGCCGCCGCCTGCATCGCAGTCGGCGGTTTTTTTTATTCTTCGTCGAGCATATAGCTACTCAATGGCGGGATACCGTTGAACTCAACCGAGCTGTAGCTGGTGGTATAGGCGCCGGTGGCAAGCCAATACAAGCGATCCCCCTCCTGCAGATTTAGCGGCAGGCAATAGCGGTGATCCTCGTACAGGATGTCCATGCTATCGCAGGTCGGCCCGGCGATAATCACCTCGCCCTCGCCCTCACTGAGCACATCCCAGTGGATGGGGTACTGGATTGCCTCGCCCAGCGCCTCGATAAGACCGCCAAACAAGCCGACATCCAAATACACCCAGCGGTCTAGCGAATCGTGAGACTTGTGCGAAATCTGCACGACCTCGCTCACCAACACCCCCGCCTCGGCCACCAATGAGCGCCCCGGCTCAATAATGACCTGCGGCGGCGCATCGCCAAAGTCCTCTTCCAAAAAGCGGGCAATGGCGCGGCCGTAGGTGTCGATATCTTGCTGGCGCTGTTTGTAATTGGCCGGCATACCGCCGCCCATATTGACCATTTTTAAGTGGATGCCCGCCTCGGCAAGCTGGTCGAAAATAAACCGTACTTTGCCGATAGCGGCATCCCAGCTACTAATGTCGCGCTGCTGGGAGCCGACGTGAAAAGAGATACCGTAGGGCACCAGGCCTAAATCGCGGGCCAGCAGATTCAATTCCACCGCCATATCCCGCTGACAGCCAAATTTTCGTGACAGTGGCCAGTCGGCGGTTTCCGAGCCTTCGGTGAGCACCCGGATATACACTCGACTACCTGGCGCGAACTTTGCTAACTTACGAATGTCTGATTCACAGTCGCTGGCGAACAGACGCACACCTTGCGCGTAGGCATAGGCAATATCGCGAGCTTTTTTAATGGTATTGCCGTAGCTCATACGCGCCGTCGGTATACCCAGCGACTGCAGCTTTTGCAGCTCGTAGACCGAGGCGATATCAAAGCTGGCGCCCAAACTGTCCAAACAGCGCAAAATTGCCTGATCTGGGTTAGCCTTAACGGCATAGTAAACGTCGGCAAACGGAAAGGCGGCCTGCAGCTCAGCGTATTTTGCACGCAGGCTGGGCAGGTCAAACACCAGGCACGGCGTGGCCTTGTCGGCGGCAAAGTGCTGAATTCTCTGCCAGACTTCGTCAGGTAATAGGTCTTGCGGCATAACGGGTCGCCTCCCTCAATTGCCGGGGCGAAAAAACGCGCAGTCTAGCGCAAAGCGTTACAAGATGCGCGGCCGTCACACAGCTGCAATACAGTTTCGTCACTATTAACGAGCTGGGAGGCTAGAGCAACACGGGCACCAACAAGGACGCGTCAGGTATCAGGCGCTATACAGGAGAATAAAATGAATCGTCAAAACCACAGGATAGATGTAAAAAATCTCTGCAGCCGCAAACTCTGGGAGCTGCTAAAGAACGCGGAATGGCAGAGCCATCGCGAACGTTTCGCCATTGAGCAAGAGCTTTTCGGCCGCCAACACTATATCGACGAACTGAAAAGCCTCAGTCTTGCCGAGCACGACACGCTCAGTTCAAAAGAAACCAGGCATTAACCACCACCAAATAGGGAATCAGGCCCAGCAGTACATAGGGCAAACTCGCCGACCAGTACTGCAACTGCTCCTCGCAGGCCCGATGTATTGCCAGACTCAGCTGGGCGGGGACTTGCCGAGCATCACCACCGGCTATCGCGGGTATTTCAATACCCTTCAGAATGCCGCTTTTCACCAGCGAACTGGAAAAGCGCTGCCCCTCGGCAACTTCTCTGGCCAGCGCCTCGTAACGCCCTTTAACGGGGGTGTCAGGCATTCGCCGCGCCGATTGCTTGAGTGCCTGAGGCAACTGAAAGCCCGCCGCAATGCATTCCGCGAGATGGTTGATATAGTGATAACTTTGATAGCGCGCCAGCGCCTCACCAATACCCGGTAACCGGTAGAGCTGGCGTTGCAGCCAAGGCTGCGCGCGCTGCCACAGCAGCAGCCGCCAACACAGCGATAGCAGAGCCAAGGGCAGCGCCCCTAGCACCGCCGCCGCCAGTGCTTCGCCAGCGCTCAGCTGAGAAGTAAACAGTAATAACAGCGGCACTAGCAGCGCAAAACCACCCACCAACAACAGCGGCAGACGCGACGCGCGACGCAAACGCTGCTGAAACTCGTTAAGCAGACGGTAGTGCTCGGCCAGGCGCAGGTAAACTTTACCGAGATTACCCACCGCCAAACCCAGCTGCATAAACCGCAACTCCCAGTCCAAAAAGACACCGCCATCGCGCAATTCGTCCAAAACGATTTGCTGGCCACTGGCAAACTGCGCCGCGACCGCATCGAGCTGGGCGCGCTGCGCTGCCAGCTCTCCCTTGCTGAGTAGGGCGACGATTTGCTCCCAGTTATTATCGCCAGACTGGCTGACATCGTGCAGAGATTGAAACAGCACAAAGCGCTGGGCGGCAGAAGAAGCGGAGGCCATAGCAGTCCATATTTAACGTGTTTACAACTGCCGCAGTGGGGTTGCGACCGAGAAAGCCCTATACTCTAGCACAGCTTGTTTTAACTCAGCGCGATGCGTTGCACAGCCGCGCATAACAACCGGAACGCCCAATGATTATCCGTCTACTAATTGCCGCCGCCATCCTCTACGCCCTGTACCGTTTTGTAAAACACGTGCAGCGCAAGCCACCCGAACAGCGGCGCTCGTATTACATCACCCTACTGCTCAGCATGGCGGCAGCGGCGTTGGTCTTGCTATCTGTTACCGGTCGCGTCCACTGGCTGGCCGGCTTGGTGGGCGGCGCTATGCCCTTTGTTAGGCAGTACCTACTGACCCATGTGTACCGCAAAATTAGCAGCGCTCGGCCGAATGCCCAACAGCAAGACGCAGACCCGCAATCCCAGCATGACAAGCACCACGCCCCGCGCGATATGGACGAGGCCCAAGCGCTATCGATACTCGGCCTAGAAGCCGGTGCCAACGAGTCCGACATTATCGCCGCCCATCGCCGTCTTATGCAGAAACTGCACCCCGACCGCGGCGGCAACGATTATTTGGCCAGCCAGCTTAATGCCGCCAAGGCCTTGCTGCTGGAGAAGTTCAGCTAGCGGCCCTTGCCTGGCCCCGCCGCCGCGCTAGAATGGCGCCTAAAGTCGATCGGTAACGGATAGCAATATGGCCACGGTATTTGTCATTCAAAATCAACACGGACACTTTCTCGGCAAGCAGCAGCAGTGGCTAGATGGTCGAGACCGTCGACTGCTGTATCGCAGTGTTCATCACGACGAGGTGGTGAATACGATTTTTGAGCTCAGCAGCAAAGATATTACGCTGCGCGCAAGCGCAATGGAGTGCGAGCTGGACGACAATAAACAGCCACAGGTCGAGGCCGGTCCACCGCTGTTCGACGACGATCAAGGAGAGGACGACGGCGACACGCCAAGCACTGATGACGATATTCAACGCCGCGCCAGCGAATAAGCCAGGCACTTGAAACCTTTTTCTGCGCCCCCATCTAATGCAATAGTTAAACCTTAAGGAACTGACCAACAATGATGCGCATCCTGCTTTTTCTGGCTACCAACCTCGCGATTGTCGCGGTAGCGAGTATCACCCTCAGCCTGCTTGGCGTCAGCAGCTATATGGCCGCCAACGGCGTCGACCTCGACCTGCGTTCACTGCTGATCTTCTGCGCGGTGTTCGGCATGGCCGGCTCGCTGGTCTCGCTGTTTATCTCCAAGTGGATGGCAAAACGCAGTACCCGCACCCAGATCATTACCCAGCCGAGCAGCCGCGAAGAGCGCTGGTTGCTAGACACTGTTGCCGAGCTGTCACAAAAAGCCGGTATCAACATGCCAGAGGTTGGCATCTTCCCGTCGCCTGCCGCCAACGCCTTTGCCACCGGCTGGAATAAAAACGCGGCGCTGGTCGCCGTCTCCGAGGGTCTGATGCGGCAGATGCGTCCCAACGAGATTCGCGCCGTGCTGGCCCACGAAATTGGCCACGTTGCCAATGGCGACATGATTACACTGAGCTTGGTGCAGGGTGTGGTAAACACCTTTGTCATGTTCTTCGCACGCATTATTGGCCATACCGTTGACCGCGCGGTATTTAAAACCGAGCGCGGACACGGCATTGGCTTTTACATCACCACCTTTATTGCCGAAATGGTACTGGGCATTCTCGCCTCGATGATCGTCATGTGGTTTTCGCGCTGGCGGGAATTTCGCGCCGACGCCGCCGGCGCCCACCTTGCCGGCCGCCAGGACATGATTGCCGCCCTGCAGCGCCTGCAAGCTCAGCAGGGGCTGCCCAACGACATGCCCGACGAGCTGACCGCCTTCGGTATTCGCACCGGCGGCAAGCGCGATTTCGCCGCACTGTTCAGCTCTCACCCGCCGCTGGAGAAACGCATCCAAGCCCTGCGTGACGGCGCGTAATTGATGAACAGCGCCAGCCGCGCCCTGCTCGACGCCCTTCATGCCATGGGCGCGGCGCAGCTCAGCCCCGGCGCGTCGGGCAATATTTCCGTACGCGTTGACGGCGGCATGCTGATCAGCGCCAGTGGCGCGGTAGCCCAGCGCGCCACGGGGTGCGACGTGGTGTATGTCGCCGACACCCTGAAAAACTTGGACAACTGGCCGGCTGATCAACCCCGACCCTCCAGCGAATGGCGCATGCATCAGGCACTGTATGCCAGCCACCCCCGCGCCAATGCCGTGGTCCACTGCCACTCGCTCAACGCCACGGCGCTGGCCTGTCAGCGCCGCGCCATTCCGGCCTTTCACTATATGGTGTCGGTGGCCGGCGGCGATGACATTCCCTGTACCGACTATGCGCTGTTTGGCAGCGAAGCACTGTCTGAGCATGTCTGTCTTGCACTGGAAAATCGACAGGCCTGCCTAATGGCCAATCACGGCCAGATCTGCATTGGCGACACCGCCGAGGCGGCACTGGCACTGGCCCAAGAAGTCGAAGCCCTCGCCGCTTGCTACTTATTGAGTTGTCAAAACGGTGAACCGACGCTGCTTAGCGCCGCCGAAATGAAACAGGTCCAGCAGGCCTTCAGCCACTACGGTCAGCGACTAAAATAGTTACTGTTCACATCTTTCCCAGCGGCGCTCTTCACACCGCCAAATTTTCACCAAAGAGCTATTGCAGCAGGCGCACAGAATGCTATCCTCTGAGCCAACTGCACTGTTATGGCGCAGTAAATGCGCTGTAATAATGCGTTAACCGAAGCTAGTGTATAAATAAAAAAACAATCTGCTGCGGCCCAATGCCAAGGCAGACTATCTATGGGGAAACACATGAAAAAGACGCTTTTGGCTATCGCCATTTCCACTACCGCCATGACCGCCCACGCCGACTACCAATTCGAAGCTGGCGCCTTCTTCGGCCAAGGTGAGGTCGGAGTTGGCAACTCTAGTGCTGATTACGACGTAATGGGCGTTGCCGGCCGCTTTAACTTTGAGGCCGTTGACACCAGCAAGGGCCCCCACGCCGAAGCCGCCTTTCTAGACAAGAGCTCTTCAATTGGCTTTGGCTGGACCAGCATCGAGCCCGATGTCAACGGTGCCGACGACATCGACAGCTTTGACTTTGACGTACGCGTGGTAACTGCTGACAACCTCATCGTTGAGGCGAGCTACGGCGAAACCGACGACGGCGACAGCGAGTCTGACAACTTCAGCATCGGTTTGGGTACCTACCTAGATGCCAATACTGACATCGTTGCAAGCTACCAAAGCACCGATGACGACGGCGCTGACCTCGACCAATTCAGCGTTGCCCTACACGGTGTAAACCCATTGACGCAAGGCGCTAGCCTGGGCTATGACGTTTCCCTGGCCTACCTCGACGCCGACCAAGACGACGGCCATATGCTGGGCGCGGGTGCGACCTACTACTTTAACAAAAACTTGGGAGTTGGCCTGTCTGCTGAGCTGACCGAAATCGGCGACTACAACGACAACACCATCAGCCTGAGCGCCAGTTACTTCCCACAGGACAACATCGAGCTGCTGGTTAGCTACTTTGACCAAGGCGGCGATGTCGACGTCGACGGCATTTTGTTCGGCGCATCGGCACGGTTTTAATCGCCAAGTCGAACAATCACCAAACCAAGCAAAAAGGGCCGCATTAGCGGCCCTTTTTTGTGTTTGCCGATTCAACTGAACGCCCTCACCACCCCGGGTACTGTGGCCCAAAAGGCCAAGCACCAGCGATAGTTCCTGCGCCGGGCGTTCGCGCTTTCACTAGCGGCGACACCTCAACCGGCCGGCGGGTAATCGGTATAGCCCTTGGCTCCCGGGGTATACAAACTACTGGGGTCTACCTCTGACAGCGCCAGGCCTTTGGCGAAGCGATTGGGCAGGTCCGGGTTGGCTATAAAGGCGCGGCCAAACGACACCGCGGCAATTTGCGCATCCGCCTGCAGCGTCTGCTCTGCCTCCTCGGCGGTATAGCTGTCGTTAACAATCATCCGACCGCTAAAGTTCGCTCTCGCCAAGGCAATATTGTCACCGACCTTCGGCATACGAATCACATGTAAATAAGCCAAGCCCAGTGGATCCACCGCCCGCAGCAAGGCGGCAAAGGTCTCTCGGTGGTCGTCGTCGTGCAAGTCGTTAAAGGGATTGCCCGGACAGATCCGCATGCCGACACGCCCGGCGCCGTCGACGGCAGCCATTGCCTCCAACACCTCCAATACAAAGCGCAAACGCTTGCTCAGCGCCCCCCCGTAGTCGTCATCGCGCAGATTGCTGCCCGTCGACAGGAACTGCGCCGGCAGATAACCACTGGTGCAATGCAGCTCAACGCCGTCAAACCCCGCGGCGTAAGCGCGATGGGTCGCGGCGGCGTAATCGGCAATGGTCTGCCGAATATCCGCCGGACTCATGGCTTCAGGCTGGGCAAAGTCCTGCATACCCACCTCGGTGTAAATCTGACCGCGCGCAGCCACCGCCGAGGGCGCAACTGTGCGCGCCCCGGGCGCTTTGTTCGCCGCGTGGGCCACGCGCCCGCAGTGCATCAGTTGCAGCACGATCTTGCCGCCCTCATCGTGCACCGTCTTGCAAATCTCTGCCCACGCCGCTTGCTGGACGTCGTTATATAAACCCGGTGTGCGGCAGTAGCCCTTGCCGTCGGCACAGGGGTGGCTTCCCTCAGTAATAATCAGCCCGGCGGTGGCCCGCTGCCGGTAGTATTCGCGCATCAGCGCATTGGGCATATCGCCCTGCTCGTCGGCGCGCGAGCGGGTCATCGGCGCCATCACTACGCGGTTTTTCAGCGACAGCGCACCCAGCGTTATTGGCGTCAGTAACTGCATTATCTCACCCGAATTTTTGGCGCGGGCGCACCGCGACGCATACGCGTTAGAAATTCATTCAGCGGTGCCGGCTCGGCCACTTCGGGCAAACCGGCGGGGCGGTTTTGCCAAAATTCCTGCCAGCTGGGAAATAAATCGTGAAATGCGCCGCTATAGGGCTCGCGTCCCGGCCAGCGCATTTTCATGTCGCCGATCGGCGGTTTGTTCAAATCGGTGGCATACCAGTAACACGGCAGGCGGCGGCGAAAA
>JBFKEA010000071.1:0-10403 GCA_041619375.1 Spongiibacter sp.
GATGACCAAGCTCAGGTCTGGCTGACTTATAATGGCGAGCTATATAACTATAAAGAATTGCGCTGGGCGCTTTGTCAGCGCGGCTGTGTATTTAATTCCGAGTCGGATACCGAGGTCATCCTTCAGGCCTACAAAGTCTTTGGGCCAGCTTGTGTGGACTACCTGCGCGGCATGTTTGCCTTCGCGATATGGGATGGCCGCCAGCGCCAGCTGTTCATCGCCAGAGATCGTCTAGGTATCAAGCCGCTGTACTTCTCAATCGATGACAATGAGCTGCTGTTTGCCTCTGAAATAAAGGCGATTGTCGCCGCCAGTGAGCGCCCCCCGGTGTTTAATCGCGACGTGCTTCCCGAGTTTCTGGCTTCGCGCTACGTCGCCGGTTGCGAAACGTTTTTTGCCGGCATTAAAAAATTGCTGCCGGGTCATACCTTGAGCTGGAATGCCGAGCAGGGCTTTAGCGAGCGCCAGTACTGGCAGCCCCCGCAGGCCGTTGAGCACGATGATCGCCGTTACAGTGACTGCGTTGACGAAGTCCGCGGCGGCCTCGAGGACTCAGTGCGGCGACATTTGCTCAGCGATGTACCGCTGGGGCTGTTTTTGTCGGGCGGCATAGACTCGACGATTCTGGCCGGCTTAATGGCGCCCATGCTCAGCGGCGCCTTGCAGACCTTCTCGGTGGGTTTTCAGGAAGCGGAGGCTAATGAATTGCACTACGCGCGCACCGCCGCTCGTGCAGTGGGCGCGCAGCACCGCGAAGTCACGCTGTCGGCCGGGCAGTTTTTTGCTGAGCTGCCGCGCTTGATTTGGCATGAAGACGAGCCAATTGCGTTTATGTCGAGCATCCCCCTGCACGTGATTTCACGGCTGGCGCGCAAGCAGGTCAAGGTGGTGCTCACCGGCGAAGGTGCCGATGAACTGTTCTATGGCTACGACTACCGCTATCGCTCCACGCTGTGGAACCTGCGCATGGGTCGCTGTTACGAGCGTTGTACTCCCGCTGGTGTCCGGCGCCAAGTGGCCAGTGTCGTAGCCAAATTGCCCGCGGCGTTGCGCCGCTATGCCGAACGCAGTTTTCTGGCGCTGCCGGCCGGTCCTCGAGATATGTTTTTTGAGAATTTTTCTGTCTTCCGCCGCGGCCTGCGCCAGCAGCTATTGGCTGACGGCCACGGCGGCGCTGAGCGCGATATCCATCAGCACTACCTGCGCAGTTATCAGCGGGGTGGCGGCGACGATGTCGCCGGCATGAGCCAGGCAGACATCCAGACCTATCTTGTGGAACTGTTGATGAAACAGGACCAAATGAGCATGGCTGCCTCACTGGAGAGTCGGGTGCCGTTTCTCGATCACGCGCTGGTCGAAACGGTGTTGCGCATGCCCACGCGCTATCGCATGCACGGTGTTAAGACCAAGCCGCTACTGCGCGATGCGGTGCGAGATATCGTCCCCGCTGAGATCATGAATCGTAAAAAAATGGGTTTTCCTGTGCCCTTGGGTGCGTGGCTAAGAGGCCCGTACTGGTGGCTGGTAGAGGAGTTTGTACTGTCTGAAAGGGCGCTTCAGCGCGGTCACTTTAACCGGCAGTTGCTGGCTGTGATCGCGGCGCAGCACTGCGCGGGCAAGGCAAACTTCAGCGATCACCTGTGGCTGCTCATTAACCTAGAAATTTGGCAGCGCATCTTCATCGATGGCGAGGCAGTCGATCGCATCTATTTTGGCTGCCCGGCGTCGTCGCTAGATCAGCTGCGCAATGAGGCTTCACTACAACTGGAAGCAGTGTAATGACAACGTCAACGTTAGTAGTACACGACAGCGCGCAAATCCTCTGCAATGCCGGTGAGAAGGAGGCTGGCGAGGGCCTGGTCGACTCTGCGCCGCTGCGCATCGTCTGGGTGAAGGTGGGCAATTTGTGGCCCCTCAATACCGGCGGACGGCTGCGCAGCTTTAACATTATTCGCGAACTATCCCGGCGCCATCAAGTGACCGTGATCACCACGCACTCTCCCGATGAGGACGCCGAGGCATTGCGCAGCCAATTACCGCATGCCCGCAGCGTGTGTTCGCTGACCTATTCACCGGCAAAGTTCGGCAGTCCCCGCTTCTTTATTGCGCTGCTGCGCTCGTGGCTGAGCAGCTTGCCGGTCGACTTGTACAAAAACCGTATTCCCGCCCTGCAGCGCGAAGTGGCGAGGGCCTTGAACAGCGGCGAATTCGATCTGTGTGTGGCCGACTTTCTGTTTGCGGTGCCTAATGTGCCGATGCAGGGCAGCACCCCGGTGCTATTTTTTGCCCACAATGTCGAATACCGGATATGGCAGCGCCTGTGCAACAACGCGCAGGGGCATCTGCGCCGTGCCTTGCTCGCCTTTGAGTGGCGGAAAATGCGCGCCTATGAAACCCGAACCTGTCGCCGAGCGGGTCTGAGTGTCGCGGTATCGGATGATGATCGCTGTCTACTGTCAAAGGATTCGCCGCGCAGTCGCATTCGCGATGTGCCCACCGGTGTCGATCTCGATTACTTTCACGCCGCCGGTGAGGTAGAGGAGAACCCTCTGGAAATCGTTTTTACCGGGTCGATGGACTGGCACCCTAACGAAGATGCCATGCTGTATTTTATCGACAGCGTGCTGCCGCTGATCCGCCGGGAAGTCCCGCAACTAGTTGTGACCATGGTGGGGCGTAATCCATCTTCCACCATGGTTGCGGCCGCTGCGCGCTCGGGCGTCACCCTTACTGGTACCGTCGACGATGTGCGGCCCTATATTGAACGGGCGGCGGTGTACATCGTGCCGCTGCGCATTGGCGGTGGTACGCGGCTGAAAATCTATGAGGCGCTGGCGATGGCCAAGGCGGTGGTGAGCACCAGCATTGGTGCCGAGGGTCTGCCTTTAGAGGATGGTGCAAACATCCTGATAGCCGACGAGCCGGCTCACTTCGCCGCGGCGGTGCTGGAGCTGCTGGCTATGCCAGGGCGCCGTAAACAGCTGGGCGCGGCGGGGCGCAAACTGATGGAAGAGCGTTATTCGTGGCGTCATGTGGCTCGCCAGTTTGAGCGCCACTGCCGGGAGTTGCTGCAGTGACGGCTGGCGCAGTGACCAATACTGCCCGCCCCTCGGTGGTGCTTATCTGTCACCAGGAGGATGTGCTCGACAGCCAGGGCATTGCCGGCTGGCTGGCCTGCGATTTCGCGCTGTGCGGCATTGTGCTGATACGCGACGGTGGTGGCGCGCGGGTGCGGCGCTTAGTGCGCGAATATGGCCGCTTGGGGCTGCTGCGGTTAATCGATGTGTTGCTGTTTCGCGTCTACTACCGGCTGCGTTGGGCGCGATCCGACCAGAAATGGCAACAGCGCACACTGGCGACTTTGCGCGCCCGTTATCGCGCCGACATTTCTCGGCTGCCCCGTATCACCGTTAGCAATCCCAATGCCGATGAGGTGGCCACCTTTATTACCGGCCTGCAACCCGACTTCAGCGTGGCCCGTTGCAAGCACATTTTGCGCCCGGAAATTTTCAATATTCCCCGCTGTGGCAGCTATGTGTTGCACCCCGGTATCTGTCCGGCCTATCGCAATGCGCACGGCTGTTTTTGGGCGCTGGTGAATCGCGATCTCGCTAATGTTGGCATGACGCTGCTGAAGATTGATAAAGGTATCGATACCGGGCCGGTGTACTTGCGTGCCAGCTATGCCTTTGACGAGTTGCGTGAGTCGCATATTCGCATACAGCAGCGCGTCGTGCTGGAAAATTTACCGACGATCAGTGCAGTGTTTAATGCCCTGTGCCGCGGCGCGGCGCAGCCACTGTCGGCCGATGGTGATGCCTCCGCCAACTGGGGCCAGCCGTGGTTGACGGCCTATCTGCGCTGGCGCAGCTGTCTTCGCAAAGCGCTGCGAGTGACGGGCTAGTAGGTCGAGGCGCGGCGATGAACAGTCTAATTACCCTGTTGTATCACGACATCTATGTTGACGGCGTTGCGGAAAGCGGTTTTAGCGGCGCGGCGGCGGACCGCTACAAAATGCCGCTGGCAGAATTTCGCGCGCAGCTGCGGGCACTGGCCGCTTCCCGCGCTGACGCGCCGCTGATCGTGACCAATATTGCGGCGCAGGCACGCGCTGAAACGCCCTTTGCGATCAGTGCCGACGATGGTGGTATTTCCTACTATTCGCAGATGGCTCCCTGTTTAGAGGAATATGGCTGGCGCGGTCACTGTCTGGTGACGACCAGTCAAATTGGCCGCCCGGCCTTCTTGCACAAACACCATCTGCGCGAACTGCATGCGGCGGGTCACCTTATTGGCTCGCACTCGGTGACTCACCCAGACCGCATACATACCCTTAACTGGCTGCAGTTGCTAAATGAATGGCGGCGCAGCAAAGCCGCGCTGGAAGATATTCTCGGTGAGCCAGTGGTTGTGGGCTCGATACCGGGCGGTTACTACGCGAGGGCCGTCGCCATGGCCGCCCGCGTGGCTGGCCTCGAAATCCTGTTCTCTTCTGAGCCTGAGACACGTCCACGCAATGTCGGTGGCTGCCAAGTGTATGGCCGCTACACCTTGCGTCGACATTCCGCCCTCGATTTGTCGGCGGAGTTAGTGCGCGTTGACAGTATTCGTCGGCGTCAGCAGTGGCTCGAATGGAATTCAAAAAAAGCCCTCAAAAAAGTTTTGGGTGGCTCCTACGCCAGTCTGAGCAGCTGGTGGTCGCGCTAGCTGCTCGGTAGCTGCCGGCGTGGCGGCAATAGACCCGCGACACAATCGCTCGTCATTACCGTTATGGCTTAGTACTTCACCGCCTATCTCGATCAGTGAATCACAAAGGAGTGACCACTATGCAACCGTCTATCGCCATATTTGGCCTCGGCTACGTAGGCTGCGTCAGCGCATCCTGTATTGCTAGAGCCGGCTTCAATGTTATTGGTGTCGATATCAATGAAGATAAAGTTCAGATGATTAATCGCGACAAGAAGTCGCCGATTATTGAGCCGGGGCTCGAGGCGCTAATTGCGGAAATGGTTGACGGCGGTCGCCTGCGAGCGACAACCTCGTGCCGCGAGGCGGTTGAAAACAGCGACGTGGCCTTTATCAGTGTCGGCACCCCGGGCAATCGCCACGGCCAACTGCAACTCGCTGGCCTGGAGCGGGTGAGTTACGAGATCGGTCAGGCACTGCACGGTGTGGAGCGGCCCTATACCGTAGTGGTGCGCAGTACGGTGTTACCGGGCACTACTGAAAGCACGGTGCGCAAGGCGGTGCTGGCCGGCGCCGGCGAGGCGTTTACGCCCTGGCTGAGGTTGGCCATGAACCCGGAGTTTCTGCGCGAAGGGTCGGCTCTTAAAGACTTCGCTGCACCGCCGTTTACCTTGCTGGGCTGTAAGGAACGCGACACGGTGGCGCTGTTAAAACAGCTGTATAGCAGCGTTAAGGCGCCCTTTATTCACACCGAGATCAAGACCGCAGAGACGGTAAAGTATGTGTCCAATGCTTATCACGCATTGAAAATATGTTTTGCAAATGAAGTCGGTGATGCCTGTGCGGCATTAGATGTGGATCCTCAGGAGGTGATGCGCATCTTCTGCCAGGATGAAAAACTCAATATTTCCTCGGCCTATTTGCGCCCCGGTTTTGCCTTTGGCGGCTCCTGTCTTCCCAAAGATATCAAGGCGCTGTTGTACGCCGCCCATCATGCCGATGTTTCGCTGCCCTTACTCGACGCCATATTGCCGTCCAACGATGCCCAGATTGCCCACGCCATTGAGGCCGTCTTGGCGACCGGTAAAAAGCGCATTGGGATTTTCGGTCTCGCCTTTAAACCCTGTACCGATGACCTGCGGGAAAGCCCGTTGGTGACCTTAGTCGAGAGCCTGATCGGCAAGGGCTGTGATGTGCGAATTCTCGATGACAATGTGGCGATTGCCAAGCTCACCGGGGCCAATCGACGCTATATCGAAGAGGAAATTCCCCATATTTCCACCCTGATGTGTGAGAACGCTGAAGCCCTGCTAGCGCACGCTGAGGTGATTGTGGTGAGTGATGCCGGCGTGGCCTGTGAATGGGTTCGGCCAGAGCAAATAATTATCGATTTGACGCGCGGCGCGGTGGAAATTCGCCGCGGCGTCGCGGTTGCGGTGTGAGACGTCGGCTGTGGTTGACGTGTGAGGTGCGCGAGATGAAACCAATGGTATTACTGCTGCGCCGCTGCCACTGCAGCCAGCTCTGCCGGCAAGGGTTGCTGCTGGGAGCATTGCTTAGCGGTGGGCTAGGCGGCTTGGCTGGCTGTGAAGGTGAGGACTCGAATGGTCCCGGTGAGCGGGTTTTGGCAAGTAACGGCGCCATGACGCCGCTGGAAATTGTCAACACCGATGTCGAGTCGCTGGGCAAGACCATTCGCGTCAACGCCGGTGGCGATTTTCAGCGGGCCCTTGAGCGCGCCAGCCCGGGTGATGTGATTGAACTCGAGGCCGGAGCAGTATTTCGCGGCCCCTACCTGCTGCCCAAAAAAAGCGCGGCGGCCACGGCCGCGGGGCAGTGGATAACCATTCAGCCGCGCACTACCGTCGTCGAGTTACCGCCGCCGGGGGTGAGAGTGACGCCCGTTGATGCGCCCGCAATGCCAATCTTGGAAACCACTAGCGGAGCGGTGCTGACGACTGCCGCCGGTGCTCATCACTATCGCTTGATCGGCATGCTGATCCGCCCCGCTGAAAGCCTGCTGGCGCAGGGCAAGACGCTGAATACTCTGGTCAATTTCGGTAGTAGCAGCCGCCGCAGTGATGCGCTGCCCCACCATTTGATTATCGAGCGCAGCTTGCTGCTTGGCGACCCGGAGTTGGGGACGCGACGCGGGGTGATACTGAACTCAGCCGACTCGGCGGTGATCGATAGCTATTTTTCTGACTTTAAAGTGAGGGGGGAGGACGCACAGGCCATTATTGGCTGGTCTGGTCCGGGGCCTTACCGTATCGAGAATAATTATCTCGAAGCGGCCGGGGAAAACCTGATGTTTGGCGGGGGCGACCCGCATATCGCCAACACCGTGCCGACTGATATAGAGATCGTCGGTAACCATTTTACCAAGCCCCTCGCCTGGCGCGGCAATTCATCGTGGACGGTTAAGAATCTACTCGAACTAAAAAACGCCCGGCGTGTGCGCATAGACGGAAATTTATTTGAGTACAACTGGCCGCAGGCACAAAACGGCTTTGCGATTTTGTTCACCGTCCGCAACCAAGAGGGCAGCGCGCCCTGGTCGGTCGTCGAGGACGTGACGTTTTCAAATAACATCGTTCGCCATATCGCCAATGGCGTCAATATCCTCGGCTACGACGACAACCAGCAAAGTCAGCAAACCCGCCGAATTCATTTGCGGAACAATCTTTTTGAAGACCTGGGTGGGGAGTGGGGCGATGGCCATTTTGTCCAGCTGTTAGATGGTACTGCAGACATTGCTGTTCAAAATAATACCGTTCTTAACGACGGCAGGGCGATATTTGCCGAGGGCCGACCGCACGCCGGCTTTGTGTTTCGCAATAACATCGTAATGCATCGCCAGTACGGTATTGTCGGCACTGGCAGTGCGCCGGGAGAGGCGGTACTGCAGCGCTATTTCCCCGACGTTGTTATGTCGGGAAACTGGATTATCGACGGGCCGCTGGGGTTTTATCCGAGTGGAAATCGTATGCTGGACAGCCTCTCCGACGTTGGCTTCAATGACCTGGAAGGGGGCGACTATCGCATTGAGCAAGGCGAGCTTGCGCCCGCCGGGGTCGATTTCAGTGAGCTGTGCGCCGCGCTGTCGGCGACTGAACAGCCAATTTACTGCCCGTTAACCCCTCTGAGTCAGCCATGAACGCGGCGCTGATTATCTTCGTCTTTTCGGCGTGGCTATTGGCCTACACCTATGTCGGCTACCCACTGATCATCGCGGTGATGGCCAGGCGTCGTCAGCCAGGCCTGTTGAAGGCGAGAATAAGCCCGTCGGTCAGTATTTTGGTGATCGCCCGCAACGAAGCACGGCAAATTTGTGCGCGCATCGACAACTTATTAGAACTCGATTACGAGCGGTCAAAATTGGAGATTGTGGTCGCCTCCGATGGCTCTCGCGATGAGACGGTAGTGTTGGCAAAGGGCTATCGCCAGGCCGGTGTGAAGGTGGTTGCGTTTGAAACTAATCGCGGTAAGCCGGCGGTATTGAATGAGCTGGTTCCCCGATTGCAGGGCAGTATCGTGGTACTGATGGACTGCCGTCAGAAGATTGCTCGGGAGGCGTTGCAGGCCCTGGTCGACAACTTTGCCGATGCTCAGGTTGGCGCAGTGAGCGGCCAATTAGTGCTCAGTCGCGACGAGCAGACCGGTGAGGGCATCGAGGGGGTCGGCTTTTACTGGCGCTATGAAAAAGCGATACGCGCTGCTGAAAGTCGGTTTGACTCAACGGTGGGGGCAACCGGGGCGCTGTATGCGATACGCCGCGATTTATTTGAGGCCATTCCCGCCGATACCTTACTCGACGATGTGCTGATCCCTATGCAAATCGTCCGCCGCGGTTACAAAGTGGTGTTTGAGCCGGCCGCGCAAGCGCGCGAGAACCTAATGGCCAATGCAGATATGGAGTACCGCCGAAAGATACGTACTATTGCCGGCAATTTTCAGCTGTTTTGCCGTCATCGCTGGCTGCTTAATCCGCGCGTTAATCGCCTGTGGCTGCAAACGGTGTCGCACAAGTTTATGCGTCTGCTGTGTCCCCTCTGTCTGTTACTGGCCTTGATCTCTAATGCCTTACTACTGAATAGCCTTTTCTTTGTTGCCGTTATTGTCTTGCAGCTGCTGTTTTACGCCGCGGCAGTCGTGGCAACGGCACTGCCTACAACTGCCAATCGAATGCCGCTGCTGTCTGTCCCCCACGCTTTTTGTCTGCTCAATTGGTCGACCGCAGTGGCCGCCTATCGTTTTTTTCGCGGCCGACAGGGTGTGACCTGGGAGCAGGTGAAGAAGTAATCAAAGATCGACGAATGACAAGTGACGCAGCGAGGAGTTTAGTCGCGCTGCGACCTTTGGAAAGTGGTGTGTTGCACCAAGCGTCTTCAGGAGAAGAACAATGGCCTCTATAAACCGACAGTCAAATGTAAACAGCCAATCTTTTAAGTCATCACCCGGCGCTGGCAAGCGAATGCTAGTGACCGGTGGGGGGGGCTTTATTGGTTCTCATATCGCGGCGGCGCTCGCCAGCCGCGGCGATGAGGTGGTGGTGTTGGACAATTTTTCTACCGGCAATCGCGGCAATCTCGACGGTATCGACGCTAGGTTAATTGAAGGGGATATACGCGATTTGGCCTGTGTTGAAGATGCCGTGCAAGGTGTTGATACGGTGTTTCACCAGGCGGCACTGTGCTCGGTTGCGCGGTCAGTGGAGGACCCCATTAGCACCCACGAGGTGAACACGAGCGGCACGCTGAATGTGTTTGATGCCTGCCGTAAAGCCGGCGTTCGCCGTGTGGTATTTGCCTCGTCGTCGTCGGTCTATGGCGATTCGGCAACGCTGCCCAAGCATGAAATGATGCCGACAGCGCCGCTGTCTCCCTATGCTATTTCCAAGCTGGCCTGTGAGTATTACGGTGAAATGTATTCGAGAATTTACGGTATGGAAACCGTTGCGCTGCGCTACTTTAATGTATTTGGTCCGCGACAAGATCCAAATTCGGAATACTCTGCGGTAATTCCGCTGTTTATTAAGGCGATTTTTGATCAGGCTCCGATTCGTATTTTTGGCGATGGTCTGCAGACACGCGATTTTACCTACGTGGCGAATGTTGTGCAGGCCAACCTTGCGGCGGCGGTAAGCCCGTCGGCGCCCGGCAAGGCATTTAATGTTGCCTGTGGGGATTGCTGGAGCCTGCTGACGCTGATTGACAAGCTGCAGACGGTTTCACAGAGAACGACCGAGATCGAATTCTGTCAGCGGCGAGTGGGCGATATCAAAGATTCTCAGGCTAGCATTGCGATGGCCCGTGAGCTGCTGGGGTATGCGCCGTTGGTGAACTTTGATGAGGGTTTGCGCGAAACGGTTAACTGGTTTACGCAAGCCGATGGCAGTGCCTTTATGAAACGCCCCCCGGCCTTTCAGGAAAAAGCCGGGGGGGTGTTGAGCTGAGCGCTTAACGCCAGGCGCCGCGACTCAATCTGTGGTACCACTTTTTGGGTTTGGTTGTTGCCGATGCGTCCTCGCTGGGCTCAGTCGTGGTTGCCGACGAATCTTCACTAGGCTCGGTAGTGGCCGAAGACGAATCTTCAGTGGGCTCGGTAGTGGCCGAAGACGAATCTTCAGTGGGCTCGGTAGTGGCCGAAGACGAATCTTCAGTGGGCTCGGTAGTGGCCGAAGACGAATCTTCAGTGGGCTCGGTAGTGGCCGAAGA
>JBFKEA010000072.1:0-10373 GCA_041619375.1 Spongiibacter sp.
AAATTAATGCCATGGTGAACTGCATTATCAACGATAACCTCGAAGAGGCGATGTTCCCCGGCAAAATGACTATGGCGCTGTATCTCGGCGGCATGGGCGCGCGCAAGGACAACTTCCACAAAAACCTGATGGGTCGCATGGGCTTTGGCGACGAGGCCGAAAAAGTGCAAGACCTGTGGTACGAGGGTAAGCACGAAGAGGCCATCAAGGCGGTGCCGGATGCGTTGGTGGATGAGATTTCTCTGGTGGGGCCGAAAGAGCGCATCAAAGAGCGCCTGCAAGACTGGAAGAAATCGCCAGTCACGAGCTTGATGATCGGCCACCGCGACCACTTTGAAACCTCGGTGGAAACCATGGAATTCCTCGCCGACGCGGTATCTTAAGGCGCTATACGCCGCCCGGAAGGGCGGCGTATAGCGATGCTGGGCAGTCATGTCTCGTACGATCAAAAATTGTGCTTTTGTATTAATGTAGTTAGCCTACATTTGTGTTGCCGGCGGCGACACAACCATAAAAATAATTATTACGATCACTGGATGGGAACTCACTATGCGCATATCAGCCCGCATTTGCCGTGGCCTGTTGCCCGGCTGTGTCTTGTTATTGAGCAGCGCCGCTGCCTGGGGACAGGAGGCCGAGACTGCTGCCAAGAAAATGGGCGGCACCATTGAAGAGGTATTGGTCACCGCGCGTAAACGCGCTGAAAATCTCCAGGAAACCCCGGTAGCGGTCACTGCGATGAGTGGCGACGATCTGCGCGCCATGGGTATTTTGAGTACCACTGAGCTGAGTAAGTCGGTGCCCAGCTTACAGATCAACGACAGTACCTCGGCGCAGATTTTCATTCGCGGCATTGGCCAGCGCGCACCGATGGCGCGCTTTGATCCCTCGGTCAGTGTGTATTTAGATGGCATTTTCATTCCGCGCCCAGATGGCCAGCTGCTGGATACCATCGATGTCGAAAGCGTGCAGGTGCTGCGCGGCCCGCAGGGCACTCTATTTGGTAAAAACAACACCGGTGGTGCACTGGTGTTTACCTTGAGCAAGCCCGAGGATGTCGCCGGTGGTTACATTGAGGGCGGCCTCGGCAGCTACGCTGAAAACCGTCTGCGCGCGGCGGTCAACATGCCGGTCAACGATGAATTGCTGACCCGCTTGTCGATCAACAGCCACCGCCGCGACGGCTTTTTGGAAGATCGCAGCATCGGTGAAACCCAGTCAGTTGACCGGCTGTCGGCGATTTTCCAAACTCGCTGGCTGGCCAGCGACAGCCTGACGCTGGATACCCTGGCGTTTTGGGGCAAGATTCGCGAGCGCTACCCGACCTATCACTGCAAAATCGTCAATGACGACGCTCTGTTTGTAAACGGTCTCGGTTTGCTGTGGCCGGGGGATACTGACCCCAGCAACCCCAGTGCCTACCGCGAGAACTGCGAGGCCAATGACCGCGACGCGCTGCCGGATCTGGTCACCAATCAGGGTGACCAGCAGTATCAGGTGAAGAATCAGGATGTGCTGTTGCTGGGGGCAACGCTGGATTGGGAGCTCAGTGCCGACCACAGTATTAAGGGGATTTTTGGCTACCGCGATGCGGTGAAAGGCGGCCCGCAGAGCAATGCTGACGAGGGCGGTCCGCAGCCCTTCCTGCGCGGTATCGTGCTGGGCGACAGCGACCAGGAGTCGCTGACCCTAGAGCTGCAGTTTAACGGCAGGCTGTTTGACGGCGCGGTGGACTATACCGCCGGCCTGTTCTGGCAGGACGAGTACAAAAACGAGCGCTTTATGGTCGGCAGCCCGCTGGTGGGGGCCGATTCCACCACACTGGCCCAGCTGCTTGCCGGGGAGATGCCGAATCCGGCGCTGGTGCCGCCGGGGGGCACCAACCCGCCGGTGATCGGCGCGCTGGTGCCACTGGCCACGGTGCAGGATTTTGAAATTTTCGGCGAGACCGCTGCCGCCTTTGCTCAGGCAACCTGGCACATCACCGAGAATTGGGAATTGACCTTGGGCGGTCGCTATACCGAAGAGAGCCGCGATTCAGAGCTGGCGACACGCAGCGCCGATCTGGATGCGGTGAGCGCCGCGCTGACTGCCGCAGACCCGCGCTTTGTGCCACTTGAGCCGGAGATGGGGATTCACAGCTTCCTCGGCACCTGGTCGCAGGACCCGCTGACCATCGCGCAAAATATTATGCGCGAGGCTTTTCCCGACATTATTGGCGCGCCGCTGGGCGCGGCGGATAATTATAAAACCAGCAGTGTTTTTAAGGAATTTACGCCGATGGCATCGACGTCCTGGGTGTTGCCTGAAACGCTGCTGGAGAACAGTCTGATCGATTCGGCGATGGTCTACGCTACCTGGAGCAATGGCTTTAAATCGGGTTTTCATGAGCCCAGTGGGGTCGATGGCCTGGCAGTGGTCGATCCGGAGCTGCTGGAAAACCGCGAAATCGGTTTCAAAATCGATGCCTTGCAGCGCTCGCTGCGCTTCAATGTGGCGCTGTACTCGATGATCTTTGAAAACATGCAGCTGATTACCGTCAATGTTGATTCCGCCAACTCGCTGATTGTGACCTCGCAAAATGCCGGTGAGTCGACGATCGATGGTGGCGAATTTGAGCTAACCTGGCTGCCGACCGTGAACACGCTGATCACGCTGAGCTACAGCAATAACAACTACAGTTTTGTCGAGTTTGAGGACACCGCGCTGGCACCGCTGGCGGTGGCCGGGGAGTCGGTGGCCATCGACCGCAGTGACGAAGAGTTTGCCGTGTCGCCACGGGAAACCGCCGCGCTGGGTGTGCAATACACCCTCGATACCGAGCTGGGTTTGTTTACCCCGCGCGTCGATCTGAGCTACAAGGGCGAAGTGTATATGGGGCTGGATGACGCCTCCTGGGATGTGGCCAAACGCGAGCCCGGCTTGGTTTACGCCGATGACTATATCTTGGTGGATTTGCGCCTGAGCTGGAGCAATAGCGCCAACGACCTGAATATTGCCGCCTACGTGAAAAACGCCACCGATGAGCGCTACGACATCGGCGCCGTGGCCACCGGCGAGTCGCTGGGTACCTACGCCCAGGCCTTGGGAGATCCGCGTTTTTACGGCGTCGAAGTGTTTAAGCGCTTTTGATCAGCGCTGCTCGCCGCGCAGGGTGAAATGGCTTTCGCCATTGTCACCCAGCCTTTCGGCAAGCACGGGCAGGCACTCTTCCAGCTCGCCGCGCAGCGTCCACGGTGGGTTCACCACAAACATGCCGCTGCCGTACATACCGCGTTCACCTTTGGGCGCGCTCACCTGCAGGGTGGCGCTGAGGTAGTTATCTGGCGCGACGGCAATCAGTCGCTCCTCCAGTCCCCGCGACTCGCCGCTGGGCAGCAGTGGATACCACAGTGCGTAGACACCGCTGGCAAAGCGTTTGAGCGCCTCGCGCACACTGCGCTCTAGGGTTTGGTAGTCGGCCTTGTTCTCGTAGGGGGGATCGATCAATACCAACGCTCGCCGCTGCGCGGGCGGCAGCAGGGCTTTAAGCCCGGCAAAGCCGTCTGCCAAGTGAATTTTGGCATGGCGGTAGGCGCGTTTTTGCAGGGCGTCGCAATCGGCGGGGTGAAGTTCAAAGAGTTCGGCGCGATCCTGCGGCCGCAATAGCTGCAGGGCGATAAGCGGCGAGCCGGGGTAGCTGGCTTCGGTCTCGGTGTCGCAGCTGGCTTCGACTACCGACAGATAGCGCCGCAGCGCGGCGGGCAAGTTGCGGCGATTACCGCTGTGCTGCAGGCGGCTGATGCCGCTTTGGTACTCGCGGTTTTTGGCGGCAAAGCCGCTGGCCAGTGGGTAGCAGCCAGCGCCGGCGTGGGTGTCGATATACAGCAGCGGCTTGTCTTTCTTCTGCAGGTAGTCGAGCAGCAGAATTTGAATTAGATGCTTGAGCACATCGGCGTGGTTGCCGGCGTGAAAGCCGTGGCGGTAGCTCAGCATCGTCGCAACTTACTGTTGGTGGTATGACTGGCAAAGGGCAACTTCGTTGGCGGCGCCGAGAATTACCGGCACGCGCTGGTGAATATGCTCGGGCTGGATGTCGAGAATATTGCCGTCGGGGGTGCACACCTTGCCACCGGCCTGTTCTACCAATAGTCCCATTGGGTTGGCCTCGTACATCAGTCGCAGCTTGCCGGCTTGCTCGGGCTTGCGCGCGTCCCAGGGGTAGCAGAACAGGCCGCCGCGACACAAAATGCGGTGCACATCGGCCACCATCGCCGCTACCCAGCGCATATTGTAGTTTTTGCCACGGGGGCCTTCCTTGCCCTGTAATAATTCGGCGATATAACGCTGCATGGCCGGGTGCCAGTGGCGTTGGTTCGACATATTAATGGCGAACTCCTGACACTGCGGCGCGATTTTTACGCGCTCTTCGGTGAGCAGGTAATGGCCGCAGCGGGAGTCGTAGGTAAACATTGCCACGCCGTTGCCGGTGGTCAATACCAGCATCATCGACGGGCCGTAGAGCACATAGCCGGCTGCCAGTTGCTGGCGGCCCGGCTGCAGAAATTCCACTTCGCTCACCGCGCCGGCCGCGCGGCTGCCCAGTACCGAGAAAATCGTGCCGACCATGCTGTTGATGTCGATATTGGAGGAGCCATCCAGCGGGTCAAAGGTCACCAGAAATTCGCCATCAGTGTGGCCTGCAACGACTTCGTCCTCTTCTTCGGAGGCGATGCCGCGCACCGAGGGAAGTGCCGCCAGTGCATGTTTAATGCGGTCATTGGCGATGACGTCGAGCTTTTTCTGCTCTTCACCCTGCACATTTTCGCCACCGGCTGCGCCCAGAATGTCGTTGAGTGCCCCGCCGGCGAGGTCGTCGCGGATGGCAATGCTGACTTCGGCCAGCGAGCAGATCAGTTGTTTGAGGGTGTCAGAGGTGCTGTGACGGCTGAGATAGTCGGACAGTGTCGGGCGGCTCATGAGCGGGTTTCCGGTCGGCGGTAAACAGGCCCGCTATTATGCCAGCGCCCCTGAGCGAGTAACAGCGTGTTGCGGTCGCCACTGAGCTGTTATAGCGTTCGAGTCTGGCTTTGCTACGCGACAGGGAGGTTGCGAAGATGGCTCAATGGACAATATTGATAATAATGCTAACGGCACTGGGGGCGCAGTCGGCGGCAGCTGCCGACTGGGCAAGTTGCAAGGGCGCCAAGCGCGAAGCGGTGCATTTACAGCAGGCGCTGCGCGATGGCCGAAAAATAAAAGGCTATGCCAGTGGTGCGGCAATGAAGCGGGCGAGGCGTCAGCGCGACGTGTGGTTGCGCAAGCACTGCCGCAGCTATGCCAAGCGGCTGCGCGCGCTGGAAAGGGAAATGATGTAGCCGAATTCAGTAGATAACGCTGTGCAGCAGATAGCTGAGCACGGTGGCGGCAGCGATGTAGCTGCTGTCGATCAGTGCGCCTTTGGTGTTTTTGCCCAGTATCCGCTGTGACGACCAACTGATGCTGACATAGCAGGCGAGCATTAGCATCATGCCGCCGGCAGGCTGCAGCCCCTTGTGCAGTAGCATGACCTGTACGCCAGTCAGCCAACTGATAAACACGCAGGCTGGAATTAGTTGCGGCAGCGGCGATTCTCTAGTCGATTCGCTGCCATTGGCGGACAGCTCGTGCTCCAGTAGCCAGGCGTTGCCAAAAATGCGTGGCGAATACCAATAATAACCGAGCAGCAGGTTGGCCGATAAGGCGACGATAAACGCGCCGGGGTGGATATCAAAAATTGACATGGTCTAGCGGTCCGTATACGCAGCCCTGGCGGGCGGTTTGTCATTTCAGTGAATTGTAGTCTTTAATCGAGCGCAGGGATTGAGTGTTGTCGGCGGTTGCTGACGGCAGAGTTTGCTAATCAATAGGGAGAGTGTGATGACAGTAAAACAATTTTTCGGGGCGTTGTGCCTGCTGTTTGCCGGTGTTGCGCAGGCGGCTGGTGCGGAGAAAATTATCCTGCCCGACGACCTAGGCAGCGCGGTGTTGTACAAGGCCAAACGCAGCAACGCGCCTGCCGTGGTCGTGGTGCACGAGTGGTGGGGGCTGAACGATTATGCACGCAAGCGCGCCAAGATGCTGGCCGATGCCGGGTATACGGCGATTGCGGTGGATATGTATGGTCACGGCAAAACCACCACGCACCCGAAAGATGCTACGGCGTTTATGAACGCCGCATTGGCTGAGCCCGAGGCGATGAATGCCCGGTTTGACGCGGCGATGGCTATCCTCAAGCAGCAGACCCGCGGCGATATCTATGCCATTGGCTACTGTTTTGGCGGCGCCGTGGTGTTGAATCAGGCGCGCCGCGGTGTAGAGCTGGCCGGCGTGGCCAGTTTTCACGGCAGCTTGGCTGCCGAGCAGCCGGCTCATCCCGGTGTGGTGAAGGCCAAAGTGCTGGTGGCCACTGGGGGCGCCGACCCGATGGTGCCCGCCGAGCAGGTGGGCAGTTTTGTCGAGGAAATGTCGGCGGCAGGTGTTGACTTGCAGTTGTTGAGTTTTCCCGAGGCCCAGCACAGTTTTACTAATCCGGGTTCCACCGCACTGGGTAAAAAGTATGGCTTGCCGCTGAGCTACGACGCGGCTGCAGATAGCGAGAGCTGGGCAGCGCTGATGCGCATGCTGGAAAACTAGCGCGCGGCCATGTTCGGTTCGCGTCTGGTTAAGGTGCGCCGCAGCGCGGTGCACGGTAAGGGCTTGTTTGCGCGACGGCCTATCGCCGCCGATACGGTAATAGGCTGGTGTAAAATCCGTCCGACTGTTGAGGCCGGCCTGCATACCTTGAGCTTGGAATGCGGCCGCGAGGTGGATATCTGCTGCGCACTGAAGTACATCAATCACGGTCGTCCGGCCAATGTGATTTACTACGACGATTTTAGTGTGGTGGCGCTGCGCGATATTGAGCCCGGTGAGGAGCTGTTGCATGACTACGGCGAGGACTGGCCCTGAGCGCCGGGGTTTGACAGCTGCCGCTGTGCCTGACACTGTCTCGCCCCATGACCGATAAAGACAAACCCCTGCACCGGCTGAAAACCGGTGGTTTCGCTCGCCGCCTTGAGTTGTCCAAGGTGGGGCTGCGCTACGGCCAGCGCGCTCTGCGCCAATCGCTGCGCGAGCGCTTTGCTCACGACGAGGAGCAGGCGCTGGCGCAGCGCCGGGAAAACATTGAGTTTTTTATTGCCGAGCTGGGCAAGCTCAAAGGCAGTGTGGTGAAAATTGGTCAGGTGATGGCGACCTATGCCGACTATCTGATGCCGCCGGAAGTCGCCGAGGCCCTGCACCTGCTGGAAGATGATACGCCGCCGATGAGCTGGCGGGCGATTGGCGCGATGCTGGAGCGCGAGCTGGATAAACACCGACTGGCCGAGCTCGATATCGATCGCGAGCCGCTGGCGGCGGCCTCGCTGGGACAGGTGCATCGGGCGGTGCACCGCGCCAGCGGTGAGGAGCTGTGCATTAAAGTGCAGTACCCGGGGGTGGAGGAAACCATCGACGCGGACTTTCAAGCGGTAATGGGCCTGCTGAAGCTGTCGCGGCTGATGGATGCCACCCGCAATATTGACGACTGGTTTGGCGATATTCGGCAGTTGCTGCACAAAGAGGTCGACTATCAGCAGGAACGGCGCGACCTGGACTTTGCCTGCGAGCAGCTCTGTGAGGATGCGCGATACGTGGTGCCGCAGAGCTATAGCCGCTACAGCAGTCGCCGGGTGTTGACCATGAGCTATGAGGCCTCCTATGCGGTGGCGGCGCCGGAGGTGGCGGCGTTGCCGCAGGCGCGGCGCAATGCCCTCGGGGCGGCGATTTTGCATTTGTTTCTGAAGGAGCTGTTTCACTGGCAGCGCATGCAAACCGACCCCAATTTTGGCAACTACCGGGTGCGCATTGACGAGGGGGGGCGGCGAGACCAGCTGGTATTGTTGGATTTTGGCGCCATGCGCATGCTGCCCGCCGAGTTTGCCGGCCAGTTTTGCCAGATGATGCGCGCGGCCTATCGCCGCGATCGCGAGCAGTTCCGCCAGTGCAGTATTGATCTGGGGTTTATGAAGGCCGACTTCCCGGAGCAGGTGTTGAGTAATTTCGTGGATATCGGCATCGATATCGCCGAACCCCTGCGACCGGCTGTCGAGGCGCCCGACGAGGCGCGCTGTGATCAGGGCCTGTACGACTGGCGGCGCAGCAATCTGCCCAAGCGCATCGCCAAACGGGCGGTGGCGGCGTCGATTAGCACCTATTTTGCGCTGCCGCCGAAGGACTTCCTGTATGTGATGCGCAAATTGATGGGGGTGTATGCGTTGATTGCACAGCTCGATGCCCGCTTTGATGGCGAGCCGGTGTTCCGCGAATTTTTATCTGACCGCGAAGGCAGCTAAAGCCGCTGTTTGCCAGTCAGTACGGGGATTCCGAGGGCGTCAGGCCTTGAACTTTTGGCGTATTAGGCATCTAATAAGCAGTCGGTATTTTTGGGTCTCCTCGTCGTGGGGAGGCGATTTTCAGTGAGGAGGATGTGCATGAGCACCCATCTGCAGCCAGTACATCAACTTGTGCCGGGTGGCGATCTCTCTGCATATATTCAGGCAGTTGGCAGTATTCCGCTGCTCAGCGTTGAGCGCGAGCGGGAACTGGCAGAAGAACTCCACTATCGTGGCAACCTCGAGGCGGCCCGCGAGCTGGTTATGTCGCATTTGCGCTTTGTTGTGCATATCGCCAAAAGCTACAGCGGTTACGGCCTGCCTCAGGCCGACCTGGTACAGGAAGGCAATGTTGGCCTGATGAAGGCGGTGAAGCGCTTTGACCCCAGCAAGGGCGTGCGCCTGGTGTCGTTTGCCGTGCATTGGATCAAGGCCGAAATTCACGAGTATGTGCTGCGCAACTGGCGCATTGTCAAAGTGGCCACAACCAAGGCCCAGCGCAAATTGTTTTTCAATCTGCGCAGCGCGAAAAAACAACTGGCTTGGCTAAGCAATGACGAAGCGGATGCTGTCGCCAAGGATCTGGGTGTAGACGTTAGCGAAGTGCGCCGCATGGAAGGCCGCCTGAGTTCGGTCGATGTCGGTTTTGATGGCAGTGACAGCGATGACGACAGCAGCTTTGTGGCGCCGGTGCACTATCTGGAAGACCACAGTCAGGATCCGGCGCGCTTGCTGGAGGCGGACAACTGGGAAGAGAGTAACCACCAGAGTCTGAGTTTGGCATTGAGTGAGCTGGATGAACGCAGCCGGGATATTCTGCAAAGCCGCTGGCTGGCGGAGAGCAAGGCGACGTTGCACGACTTGGCCGATCGCTACGGCGTGTCTGCCGAGCGCATCCGTCAACTGGAAAAGGCCGCGATGAAAAAGCTCAAGGCAGCGATGGAGGCCTGAACGCCGACCGTTCACAGGCGCTGACCAAACGCCCCGCACTGCGGGGCGTTTTTGTATCTGCGGCTTTTCGATACACAGTGTTTGTAATGGTGGGGCGCAGGCTTACAATAGGCGGCTGTTTTTTCTAGGGGGCTATATGGCGTCTCTCAGCTTGTTTTCGGCAGCGGTGTTTGGCTTTTTGGCGGTAGCGCTGGGCGCGTTTGGCGCTCACGGCCTTAAAAATCGCCTGTCGGCGGATATGATGGCGGTGTATGAAACCGCGGTGCAATACCACTTTTATCACAGCTTCGCGCTGTTGGCGGTGGCCCTGCTGCTGCAGCTGGGTGTACAGCACGCCGCGTTGCGGGCGGCAGCTTGGCTGTTCGGGCTGGGCATTGTGGTGTTTAGCGGCAGTCTTTACGCGCTGGCGCTCAGTGGCGTGAAGGTATTGGGGGCGATTACGCCGATTGGTGGACTGATGTTTTTGATCGCTTGGGCCTGTTTGGCGGTGGCGGCACTGCGGGGGCTGTCATGAGTGAGCAGCAAACCAAGATGCGCCGCATTCGCAGCTTTGTGCTGCGCACCGGGCGGATGACCGAGGGGCAAAAGCGCTCCTACGATTTGCACTGGCCGAGCAAGGGGTTGGAGTTGCAGCGCGGCGCCATCGACCTCGAAGAGGTGTTCGGTCGCAAGGCGCCGGTGGTGTTGGAAATTGGCTTCGGGATGGGCGATTCGCTGGCGAGCATGGCGGCGGCGGCGCCGGAAAAAGACTTTATCGGCGTTGAGGTACACAGCCCCGGTGTCGGTCGGCTGATGCACTTGATCGACGAATCGGCCATTGAAAATCTGCGCGCCTACTGCGACGATGCGGTGGAGGTGCTGGAGCGCTGTATCGCAGATAACAGCCTGAGCCGGGTGCAGATTTACTTTCCCGACCCTTGGCATAAAAAGCGCCACCACAAGCGCCGCTTGATTCAGCCGGAGTTTGTCCAGTTGCTGCGCCGCAAGCTC